>NZ_CP171131.1:0-313348 GCF_043187535.1 Luteimonas sp. WGS1318 | reverse complement strand
CTATCTGAGCACCGCCGCGCCTGCCGCGGATGCCTTCAGGGCACATGGGATGGCGAGCGGTATCACGGCATTGAAGGATCTTGCAGAGTTGCATCAGTGCACGATCTGGAAGGCATCCAGACTCACACTACGAAAGCTGCTTCGGTCCCCACCGCCTCCCTCGAAGGCAAACCGCTTGTTCCTGGCGCCGTCCGTCGTCGTCGAGGCTTCAGAGGCCCATCCATGGTTCGCCGGCCCGGACGATGCGTTGCCAGGCGACCGGGAGCGAATCATCGGTCTCGCGGGAACCCAGCTGTTCCGCGATGCAGTGCCGCGGAGCCGTACACGCGCGGTCCGCATGCCGCTGCTCGCCCAGCCGGTCGTCGAGACCTGCCTGCGCGTGCCCACCTGGATGTGGATGCGGGGTGGACACAATCGTGCCGTTGCGCGAACCGCCTTCATGCACCGCCTGCCCGCAGAGATCATCGACCGTCGAAGCAAGGGAAGCTTCATCGGCTATTCCGGTGCGGTGTTCGAACGCAACATGCCTGGAATGCGTGCGTTTCTGCTGGAGGGCCATCTGCAGGAGCGCGGCCTGCTGGATGCAACCGCGTTGCGCGCGGTGTTCGACGACACCCAGCGGGCCTACAGCAACGCCATGCAACGCGTCTTCGATCTGTGCATGGTCGAAAACTGGGTGCGGCACCAGGCCTAGCCGCCTTGGTCCGCGAACCGCGCCGCCCTCAGCTCGTGCGAGCGAGCCCGCATCGCCCGCCAATGGGAATACTGCGCGGCTTTTGCCTGGCCAGCCGCTTCCACACCCTTCAGCCAGAACAGGAACCAGTCCAGATTGCGCTCGTAGACGGCGAGCTTGTGCTTCGGCTGGAACTTCAGATGCGGCTCGTGGGGGAACACGTAGAGGTCGGCACGGCGATCGCGGATCAGCGGAACCGCGTAGTCGAGCGCGTGCAGATGTTCCTGTTCGGGCAACTGCATCAGCAACGGCGCCGCAATCCGATCCAGATTGAGCGCGGGCGACAGCAACTGCCATCGCGTCCCGGCCTCTTCTGGCGCGCCGACTTGCCACACCCGCTCCAGCTCGGACGTGAAGTCGTCGCCCATCAGGCTGCCCATCAGCCAGTAGGTCGGCGACAACATGGGCGAACTGACCGAAGCGGCCGCGAGCAGATCCGAGTGCATCGCTGTCCACATGGTCACTTCGCTTCCAAAGCTCAGGCCGCCCATGCCGACCCGGGCCGGATCGATCTCCCCTGTGGAGGCAAGCACATCAATCACGCTCTCGACCGCGGCGAGCCCTTTGCCATAGCGCACGACCGGGTCCAGCGAGAACTCCGGCACCTGGTTGATGCACAACGCGACGATCCCATGCGCCGCCAGCGAGGCCAGCGGCCATTCGTCACCCACCCCGCCGCGCAGAAAGCCCTGACAGCTGTAGTAGGTCACGAACAGCGGCGCGGGCGTCTCGACGCCCGAGGGCACCGGAAACAGATGGCCGGTGTACGCCTGCCCGCTGGCGTCATGCCAACGCAGCACACGCGCACGAGGCTGCCGGGCAAGATCCGACGCCAACGCCGCATTCGGCTCGAACAGGATCTGGTGCTCGCCGGTCTCGATGTGGAGCCGCTCCAGGCGCGGCGGCTGATCCGCCGACGCGGCCACGCACACCAGCGCCTCGCGCGACACGCCGCACTTCGAATAGGCATCACGACCGCCGCTGACCAGGCCTTCGGCGTTGCTCACCGGCCGCACGTGGCCGGTGTCGACGTTCCAGCGAAAGATCCCCTGCGCCCAGGCGTGCGCGGGATCGCTGACGGTGAAGAGCACCTCCGTGTGCCCCGGCCGCCACTGGATCGACGTGATCGCCTTGTCGCGGCAGAGCTCGGCCGTGCAGACAACCGGCTCACGCGCTGTCCTGCGTGGCAATGCGGACAGCTGCACATCGGGCTTTCGCGAGACGCCGGCGCCCTCGCCTGTGCGGGTCAGCAGCGCTATACGTCCTGTGTCGGCATCCTCCGAGACCTGCCAAGCCGCCGCCCGCCAGGCCGGGGCCTTGCCTTGGGCCGCCACTCTGGCGGGCGCATCGGCCTCCGCCAGATCAGTCGTCAGCCCCGTCGTCAGATCGACCGCCTTCCAGCGCACCGGTGTGTTGGACAACAGCACATCGCGGTCGAACCAGTTGCCCGTATACCGCTGCGTCGCAAGGCGCGCGCCCAGGTGGCTGGAGCGGAACAGGCCCTGCCCCAGAGGCACGCGTGCGTCGATCCGGATGCCACGCGCGTACTCGGCCATTTCCTCCGCAACGATGGCCTCGCGGGTCGCCCCCACGCTGTACGTCAGCGTCCGGCCGTCCTCGTCCAGCACGAACGCACGTACGTCGGCGGCATCCCGCGTCACCGGCATGGCGCCCGACCCGTCCGCAGCGGCGCGCCACACGGCGACTTCGCCATCGATCAGCGCGCGAAAGAAAAGCCAGCGACCATCGGCCGACCAGACCGGAGACTCTGGAACCGACACACCCGATGCACCGCGAAATGGAAGGCCGCCATCCGCGATCCGTCGGGCAGGCGCGCTGCCGTCCAAGGGTTGCACGTACCAGGCCGTGTCATAGGTGTTGCGCTCCACCACGCCCTGCTCGGTCTGAAAGGCAACCGTGCGACCGTCCGGCGACACCGTCGGCATGCTGATGTCGACCACTTCCACCAGGCCGCGCACGGGCACGGCCTCCGCATCGCGTGCGAGCCCCGACGTCGCCAGAACCAGGGTCAGCAGCCTGGCAACGCCGCGTGAGCCCAGCGCGAACCGGCCGTGCGCCGCACTGCGCGTCATCGCAGATGCGGCCCCCATCACCAGTGCTTCCCCACAGACACGCTGACCAGACGGCCGATCGCCGAATAGTTGGTCGAGTCGTACGGCGGCACATACGGCCTGTCGACGGCATACAGCGGCGGCGCGCGGTTTAGCAGGTTGTCCACCGACACCGCCATATCCAGCCCGGACCATGGCGAGCCGTCGTGCGCGGTGCGGTAGCGCAGCACCATGTCCACCGTGGTGAACGACGCGCCCTTGCGGCCATCCCGGGTGTTCAGCACACCTGCCGCGTAGTTCGCGAACACGGACGCAGACAGACCGTCACGGGTCCAGACAGTGCCCGCACGTCCGCGCACGCGCGGCGGGTTGTACAGCGTGCCCGCGAGCTCGAGCGGGCCGGCGGCGCCCATCGTCTGCTGCGAACTGTCCAGCCAGCTCGCCCCACCCCGCAGGGTCATCCGGCCCGCGCCCAGATCGAACCGGTAGCTGCCCGTCAGGTCCAGGCCCCGGATCTTCTGCCAGAGCGTGTTGACGTAGCGCCCGTCGACCACCGCCACCACCCGGGCCGGATCGTAGGGCGCGCCCGAGAAGTTGTAGAACTGGTCCACGCCGGCGACGAGTGCCGCCAACCGGTCCACACCGGGATTGCGCTCCACGTAATCGGCATACAGCGGATTGCTGAGCGCACTGGAGCCGAGGTCCGGCTGGATCACGCGGTCCATGTAGTCGATGTCGAACCAGGACAGCTCGGCCTCGAGGCCCGGCAGCGCCACAGGATGGAACGCCACCGACAGCATCGAGGTCCGCGCGCGTTCTGCCTGCAGGTCAGGATTGCCGCCGTTGAGGAACAGCAGCGTCGCGCCGTCCGGCGCATTCGTTTCGCCGAATGCGCTCGGCGGCATCACCACACCCGCCATCGGCCGATACCGCTCCAGCAGGGTCGGCGCCTTGAAGGAGCGCCCCCACGACGCCTTGAACGTGGCGTTGCGGCCCGGCGCATAGATCAGGCCCAGCTTCGGCGTGGTGACCCTGCCGAAGCTCGCATAGTCCTCGCCGCGCAGCGCGGCGGTCATCTCCAGTCGATGGCCGCCCGGCCCGGTGCCATCACCCAGCAGCGGGGCATGCAGCTCGGCGTAGGCAAACCGGCTGCTCTCGCTTCCCTGGGAGGTTCGGGCACCCGTGGTGCGGTTGCTCCACAGGAACTCGTTGGTGCGGTACCCCGTGCCCACCGCCAGACGCAGACTGCGGTCGCCAAGCCGCAGGAACGGGCCTTCTGCACTGATGTCGTAACTCCGACTGGTGTTGCAGAAGCACTCGTCGAGATACGGCGTGACCTGCAAGGTGGCCGCGTCGACCATCGCGTGCACGTTGAGCAGTTCATCCCGCCCCCACGCGGCCCCGGCGGTCGCCTGCCAATCCCCGGGCATGGCGAACTCGATGCTCGGCGACACGTACGAGGTGGTGGTGTCCGGCGACAGCCGGTTGTACATCGTGGCCGTGGAGTAGAAGGCGTAGGTCTGCTCCCGCTCGGAGCGCAGGGCATCCAGGCGCACGGTCGCCGCCTCGCCGATCATCTGGTGCGCGCTCACCAGCCCGCTGTGGTGATCGCTGCCCGCGTAGATCGTCGTGGGCTCGGGCAGATACTGCGTGTAGCGCCGCTGGCGCGCGAAGATGGGATCGGTATCCACCGTCCGGTAGCTTGCAATCAGCCCGCCACTCGTCCAGGCGTGGCCTGCCGTGGCGCTGTACTCGCGGGCGCGCAATCCGCCATCGGTCGCGGCACCGTAGCGCGCACCCACGGCAACGCCTTCGAAATCCCGCTTCAGTATCACGTTGCCCACGCCGCCCACCGCATCCGAGCCGTAGATCGCCGAGGCACCGTCCGCCACGATCTCGATACGCTCCACCGCCTCGACGGGGATTGCACTGATGTCCACCGCCTGCACAAAGCCGCCGTACGACATGCGGCGACCATTGAGCAACGTCAGCGAGGCGTCCGGCCCCAGCCCGCGCAGGTTCAGGCCCGAGCCGCCGGTCGCATTCTGGTTGGCCATGCCGCCCGCCACATTGCCCATCAGCACGCCCGGGTTCTGCCCACCCGTGAAGTTCTGCGGCACGCTGCGGATCACCTCGCCCAGATCGGCGAAGCCCTCTTCGCGGATGCGTTCGCTGCCGAGCGTGATCACCGGCGACGGCGTGGTGCCGCCGCGGATGCGGGTGCCGGTGACGGTGATCGTTTCGAGCTCGGTCGCATTCGCGCCCTGTGGTGTGCGGGCATCTGCGGGTGCGGGCGCAACGCGGCGCTCGGGTTCCGCGTGTGCAGGCGCGATCACCACGGTGCCGTCGTCGGCCTGCCGGTAGTCCAGCCCACTGCCCTGCAGCAGACGGGCCATGGCCTCGCGCCAGTGCATGCGGCCCTGCACCGCCGGCCCCGGGCGGTTTGCCACCAGCGACGGCGGATAGGTGATGCGAAGGCCGCTTTGTGCGGCCACGGCATCCAGCGAGGCCCCAAGTGCGCCTGGCGGCAGGTCGAAGTGCTGCGCGTCCTGCGCTTCGTTCGCGACCTGTGCCGCCTCGCGTTGATCCGCGTCCTGCGCGGTGGCCAGGCTCGTCGCGCCATTGGCGACGGCGAACAGGGCGATGGAGATGGCCCGACGTAACGTGTGTGTGTTCATCCTGATTCCATTCCTCTCGCTTGATTGGTCTTGTCCGAAGTCCCTCGTCAGCCACACGGCTGACCTGTCCAAACGCGAGATTGGAATTCGCTCCGCGGATTGGCGCACGCATCACACGTGTCCCTCCGCTGCCCCCTCCGCCCCCGCGGTGCCGTAACTGCCGAGGCCGTGCCCTCAGGCACACCCGGGCATCCGGCCCGGTCGAGACCATAAGCTAAAATGAGAGTTATATCCAGTAGATATATATGCTGTAGATCATGAGCCGGTAGAGGGACAGGCTGGGCGCATGTCCTCGCCCCCTTCCCCGTCTGCGCTGAGCGCCCGTGCACGAATCGGGGCGAACGTGCGTCGTCTTCGCAAGGCCATGCCTGGTAAGGTCAGCCAGGAACAACTCGGCGAACTGGCCGAATGCCACCGCACGTACGTGTCACAACTGGAACGTGCCAAGACCAACATCTCGGTTGATCGCTTGGAGCGGTTCTCTGCGATCTTCAAGGTCGATATCGCCGACCTGTTCCAGGTACCTGACGAGAAAGCGCCCTGACCCTTTTGCGGTGGTCGGCGACGGCCCCAGCTCCTGCATTCATGTAGAGTTATATGCAGTAGATTTATAGTCTGTAGATCGTAAGGCGGTAGATGCTCAGGCTTGGAGCCATGCCCTCCAAGCCCTCAAAAAAAGCGTCGCAGAGCGCGCGCCAACGCGTTGCCGAGAACATTCGGCGCCTGCGTAAGGATGAGGGGCTCAGCCAGGAACAGCTCGCCGACGCAGCAGAGTTCCATCGGACCTACATCTCGCAGCTCGAACGCTGCGTCACCAATATCTCGATCGACGGGCTTGAGCGTCTGGCAGAGGTCTTGGGGGTAGATGTCCTCGATCTGCTGCAGCCTACGGCTTAGCGGCGATTGCTTGCGCCGAACGCTGTTGAAGCGCGTCGCTGATCGAATCAGCTGCTAGTGAGCGGATATGCGCTCGCTCATCGCTCAGAGAATTCCTATAGGGGAACGGAGCGGACTCCGATAGGCGCTGTCCTGCCGCGAAAAGCACCGTTGACTCGCTAGCAACGCGCGATTCCTGAGCAGCATCGGGTCGCCCAACGCGCGGGCCGAGGAACGGAGCACCTCGGCTGCTAGCGCCTCGCTCTATTGCCGTTCGCCTGCACGGACTTGCCAGTTCAATCGGCTAGCAAGGGAAGCTCGTGGTGACTAGATGACGCCATCCGCGATCGCCCGCGATGTGCGTCGTACGAGCCGCACTTCCTTGATCATCCGGAAGATCTGATACGGGCCGACCACGATGCCGATCATCACGGACAGCATGAGCTTGAAGCCGAAGTACATGATCCAAACCAATGGTGTTCCCGACACCAGATGCCGCGCGTGGCGATCCAAAAAATCCCAGCCCCACAAGGCGAATGCAAAGATCGCCGCGAGCAGTAGCTTTGATGCGATGTAAGCCGGATATTGGGCGAGCTCCAACGTAGGCGGTCGCATCGACAAGAACAGCCAAGAGAGCATCGCGAACAGAACACCGGTTCCGATCAACTTGAGATACATCGACGTTGCAACGCCCGCGTTGTGCTTCAACAAGCAACCTTCGCACAGCATGAGGGTGAACCGCTGGGTACACGTGGCGCAGAGGCCACGGCTGCACGATTGACACTGCGCGGTCGCGTCGCCGTCCGCATGAGCAAAGCACTTCATAGATCCGTCTCGTGTGGCAGTCCTTTGAAGCCTTATCGGCAGAATCCCTAGAAACTTGAAGGCTCCCGCAGAGATTCGCAGATGATCGCGCACCGGCTTTCCGCAGGCCCGCCCGGCTTCGCTGGGTCGAGCGCCTCGTCCCAAGGCAACATCATTCGCGCCCTGAATCGACTTCGGCTGTGTGGCGACGATCCGCTATCCTGAGCGCGCATCGCGGGGGAGGTAATCATGGAGACTGTGGACGGGGAGACCGGTGCTCCTTGGACGGACGCCGAGATCGAGGCGACCGTCGCCACCTATTTCCAGATGCTCAGGACGCAGGAGCTGGGCCAGGCGCTCAACAAGGCGGAGCACAACCGCCGGCTTCAGGCGCGGATTCCGGCGCGCAGTCGCGGGGCCATCGAGTTCAAGCACGCCAATATCAGTGCGGTGCTCATGGAGGTCTACGATGCGCCGCCGCTGCGCGGTTACCTGCCCCGCTTCAACTACCAGAGCGATCTCGTGATTCCCGTGGGCCACGCGCTCGCAGCCGACCGTGTGCTGGATGAAGCAGCCTTGCGAAACGTACAGAGCGTGGTGGAGACGCCACTGCTCGATAGCTATGACGCATTCGTGGTGGATGCTCCCTCACGGACGGGTCGCAGAGTTCGCGAGCCACGAAAAGATTGGTCGAGCGTCGTACCGGTCAAGCGCGACTACCTACAGCGCGAAGCGCTCAATCGCTCCCTTGGACTTGCCGGCGAGCACCTCGTGATGGAGTACGAAGCTCGACGCCTCCACGCCTTGGGGGCGCGAATATTGGCCAAGCGCATCGAGCACGTTTCACAGACGCGCGGCGATGGCGTGGGCCACGACGTGCTGTCGTTCGAAGCCGATGGGCGCGAGCGCTTCATCGAGGTCAAGACGACGGCCTATTTGGCAGAGACCCCTTTCTTCATCTCACCGAGCGAGGCTGCGTTCTCGGATTCGCATGCCGAACAGTTCCATCTCTACCGCGTGTTCGATTTCAGACAGTCACCGCGTATGTTCATGCTGCCGGGTGCAGTCGGCACGCATTGCCGTCTCGATCCTGTCAGCTTTCGTGCGACGCTCTTGGCACGCTGATACCCAGCCCGTTCGCAAATGGAGGGAGTTGAATTGATCAGGGACGTCATTGCCGCCGGCGGCGCCGGCTTCTTCATTCCCGTGGTGCTGTTTGCCCTGCTTCTGTATGCGGTTCGCGGCCTGTTCGGGCTGCATGGACGCCGTAGCCAGCATCGGCGCGAATTCCTTGAGCATTGGGACTCCACGCGCGTCGACGATGATCTGTGGCTCGAAGTGACGATCCGTCACCTCTACGGCACACACCTTCCGGCGCACGTCATCCGCAAAGCGCTCGCGCACCCGCATACAAGCCAGGCCCTGCTGGACCTGTCGGAACTGTGGGACTTCTTCGATTACGACCTGGAGACCCGAGCCGTGGCCTGGAAGTACAAGCCACATCGCAGCGCACGGATTCGCGCGCTCCTCCGTCACTGGCCCACGCTCCGCTACTTCCTGTTCGCAGGCGTGGGCGCGCTTGCTGCGTATCTCGCAACGCACGCGGCTGGCTTCAACCAGTGGGCGTTGGCAATCCTCGCCACGGTCCTGATCGCCGCGGCGTTTCTCAGCCTTTGGCATGGCGAAGCCCTGAAGATCGCCGAACGGGTTGGCGAATCATGGATAAGACGCATCAACGCCGACTCGGAACAGCGCCATGCAGTCGACGATGTGCCTTAAGTGAACCTGGCACTGTTATCCTGGCCTTACGACAATGCGATGGCAGAAAGCTTCTTCAGCACGCTGAAACTGGAACTCGTACCTGACAAGGCCTTTCGCCTCACGAGACGCCGCCCGGCTCGCCGTGTTCGATTAAATCGAGACCTTCTACAACCGCACCCGCATGCACTCTGCGTTCGGTTACCAGTCGCCTGATCAATACGAAAAGCAGTTCAATCGCCTAGGGTATGTGCCTTAGGTTCCTTGTCCGAAGAACCCGGGTCGCTCCAACCTGACCCCGTTATTGCCCTGATCTACCTCGGAATTTGACTTGGCACCGATAGCTCCCCTCATTCTCTCCGATAGTTTGGGGCTCGGTAGCAATCGGGCTAACTCTTGCTTGTTTGAATCACGGAGGTTTCGTACTCTCCACATACAAGCAACACCATTATCGGACAGATGCATGGTGCGACAGGGAAATAGACACGTTGCTGGATAGCAACTCAAGCTTGAGGGGGGCTTATGGATGCCATTGAAGAAGAAAGTGTCGGATACCTAAAGTTTTCCGGCGAGGCCGTTCCGGATGGTGTCATAGGAGCCAATGCAGCAGGCACTGCACTCCTGAGCTTTGACGAGTGCCTGCGCTACTTCAACAAAAAACAGTCACCTGGCCTGTCAAGAATTGAATATGACAACCCAGTTAGGACCACGGAAGGTTCCTGGACTATTTGGGTTGTTGCCGCGGCATCATCTGCTGCTGCCATATTCGCTGGCGCTTACATCAAAAAGGCCGCTGAGAAGATGGCAGAGAATGACTTCAAAGACATCGGCATGAAGGATGTCCTGAAGAAATCTGTCGACGCGTTGAAGCATGCGGTTGACTTAATCAAGCATATGAAAGGAAGAACTGACTGGACTCAGCCGAGCCTCAATTGGCAGGCAGGGAGCGGGGTGGTTGGCATACTTAATGAAGATGGTGAAATATTCTACATGCCAATTGAATACTTTCGGTGGTACTTGGACATGCCGCCAAAGCTAATTCTTAAGCTTACGAGCGTCATTGCGGTCGAACGGACAATGACAATTGCAGTAAAGGAAGAAAACCAATTCCTTACAACAACGGTGACAGAGACAGAAAAACTCTATTTTGGTCACGAAGAAGCAGCGAACGAAGATGAGCTCCTATTCCCAGAGCTGGAACACGGCTTGGAGGTGGTTATTGATGGGCATCTCACACGAGGCAATGAGAATGCCAACTCAATCGGCCTTCTCTACAACGGACACGTTATCAACTGCGTGCCATTTACAGGCAATATTCGGCGTTACAAGTACGCGCTCTTCTTACACTGCAGAGTCAAAGGAACCATTACTAGACTCCACAACCACCCGACGATTCTAGAGCGAAGGCCAACAATCATCGTGGACGACATCATCCCATTAGAGGCTGATGATCAGTACAGCCTATTCTCTGGCAGCTAACGCCACATGACTCAATCCCTCGACCTTCTAGAGAATGCTTCCGACAGCCTCAACGAAGCTTTGCGGAGAGTTGGTGACGCTACTCACTTGAACCCACGACCATATAAATTTGCGGTACTGCACTTTACCCACGCCATCGAACTGCTTTTTAAGCATCACGTTGCGCAAGCGCACCCCCTACTGATCTATCGCAACCCGTTTAGCAAGAATCTCGCAAAGGAGTCGACCATCGGCCTTTGGGATGCTGTTCAGTTCTTCAAGAATGAGCAGCGGGAGCTGACAGAGGAAACCCTCGCGGATCTTAGGTGGATAAAGGATCTCCGAAATAACATCGAACACTTCAAGTTTGAGATGGACCCGCTTGCCGCGCGACTTGCGATTGGCAGATTGATCCGCGCCCTCAATGAGTTCCACGAAGAAAATGACTTCACTGACTTGGCAGGTCTTATTGAGAGGGATTGCCGCGCCACCTACGAAAAACTTGCGGACGAGTACAAACAGCGATTGTTTGAGGCGCAACGGTCCGCGGAACTCGCCAATAGCGGAAGGGACGATCCGCAGACGTGCCTGAGCTGCGGAAGCCCAAAGACGATGGTGGCCGCAGGCAACAAGCTGAAGTGCCACTTCTGTAACGATGAGCTAGCGTTGCATGAATGTGTCCGCTGCACCGAACGCTATCCAGAAGTTTTGATGCGAGTCTGGAATGATGATAACGGGCGAGCGCACAGAGACTGGATATGTGACTTTTGCTACGACCACATCATTGATCACGACTGACGACCAACCGACTTTCGCGCTCCGTGTACCTCGTTATCGCCGCTCGCCTCGTGACGCAACCCGACGCGGCCATGACGGAAAGCCGGAGATAATTACTACCACCTCGCCGAAAATTCGAATACAGAAGTATGGGACTTAAACAATCCTCGCCCCAATTAATTGCTCGACAGAAGCTAATGTAGCGCCGATATCCTGCGCCGCTTTAAAAATCGGAACCAGGCGTCAGAGTGCAATTTTACCGCGCTTGGCCCCAACAGAACGGGCCGACCAAAGCAGCTTGCGAGGCCGCATATAGAATTGGAGCGAAATTTCGCTTCTACATTATGGCTAAAGCTACTTTGGCGAGTATGCAGTGTTTTCAAGACGCGCGAACTGCGCCACTTGAGCTGCTAACTGTCAGCCAATCATCTGTCGCGCAAAGCCATGAACGAAGGCGCTAGCCATAAGGACGAACGACCCGAGCCCGCAAGCTACCGCCGTATACATGACAACAAACTGATATGGCATTGCACGTGTCATCAGCGTTGCCAGCTGCCGCCGACTTCTCTCCATCGCTGGGAAAAACTGCTCCGGATCGCCGTCGACGATGCGCTGCACCGACTTCATGCTGTGGCTTCTGACGATCATGCCGAACAGCTCGATTCCCACGAAGCAAAGCACTGAAACCATCAATAGGATCGCAATTGCGAGGGCAGTTTTAGTCCCAACTTTGTCCGCCATCTGAGTGAACAGCGCAAAAAGAGCCGCGTAACCAACAGCGGTGACAACTTGGGTGTATTTCTCGGTGGCAGCCATCGACTCTTTCAGCATTTCCTTCTGACTGTCGATCGCATTATCAGCGTTCGCCCTGACGAACCAAAGCGCTGAAGCCTCGGATATTGCGTTCCCCATCGCCACATCTGCCCAGACGCCGTACTCCACCCCGTCGACCTGGTAACGGCGAAGCTCATAGACATTAGCACCCACCCCAGCCCTGTCCCACTCACCAATGTCATCGAGAAACCACTCGGGAATACGCTCACCGTGCGCGATCCCACCCAATAATCGTTTGATGATCAGTGCCACGAAAACCCCTTAGGCAAACTGTGAAAAGCCGTCGAGAATTCTGAGGACTCCATTTTCTCACTGACGGACTATTTCACAAATGGACGGACTTAGACTCACTTCTCAAAAAAAAGGCGGCCTATGGCCGCCTTTTCTCTTAAACCAATACTCAAACCCCAACCGGATTCGCCTTCTCCGGATCGATCTTGTACAGCTTGATCGCCCGGGCCACATCCTTGCCGGTCATCTTCCCGTCCTTCATCAGTCCCTCGATGGCGGCCTGGGCGATGTAGTAACGATCGACCTCGAAGTGACGACGCAGGTTGGCACGCGTATCCGAGCGGCCGAAGCCGTCAGTGCCGAGCACGGTGTACGTGGCCGGCACAAACGCGCGGATCTGGTCGGCGAACGCGCGCACGTAATCCGTCGCGGCGATCACCGGGCCCTGGCGGCCTTCCAGCAGCTCGGTGACGTAGGCCTTCTTCTTCGTCTTGGCTTCAGGGTTGAAGCGGTTCCAGCGCTCGACATCCCAACCGTCACGGCGCAGCTCGGTGAAGCTGGGGCAGGACCAGATGTCGGCGGTGACGCCGAAGTCCTTGTCCAGCAGCTCGGCGGCGGCGATGGCCTCGCGCAGGATGGTGCCCGAGCCCAGCAGCTGCACGCGCAGCTCGCCTTTCTTGGCCTTGCCGGCGTCCTTGAGCAGGTACATGCCCTTGATGACGCCCTCGGCCGCGCTGTCGGGCAGCGCCGGGTGGCTGTAGTTCTCGTTCATCAGGGTGAGATAGAAGAACTCGTCCTCCTGCTGGTCGAGCATGCGGGTCATGCCGTACTGCAGGATCACCGCCACTTCGCCGGCGAAGGTGGGGTCGTAGGCGCGGCAGTTGGGGATGGCGCCGGCCAGCAGATGGCTGTGGCCGTCCTCGTGCTGCAGGCCTTCGCCGTTGAGCGTGGTGCGGCCGGCAGTGGCGCCGAGCAGGAAGCCACGGGCGCGCATGTCGGCGGCCTGCCAGGCGGAGTCGCCGATGCGCTGGAAGCCGAACATCGAGTAGTAGATGTAGAACGGCAGCATGGGCACGTCGTTGGTGCTGTAGCTGGTGGCGGCGGCCATCCAGCTGGAGAACGCACCGGCCTCGGTGATGCCTTCTTCCAGCACCTGGCCGGCCGCATCCTCGCGGTAGTACATGAGCTGGTCGCGGTCGACCGGCTTGTACTTCTGGCCCTGCGGGGCGTAGATGCCCAGCTGGCGGAACAGGCCTTCCATGCCGAAGGTGCGGGCCTCGTCGGCGACGATGGGCACCACGCGCTTGCCCACCTCCTTGTCGCGCAGAATGATCGACAGCGACTGCACGAAGGCCATCGTGGTGCTGATCTCGCGCTCGCCGGTGTCCTGCATCAGGCGCTCGAACACCTTGAGCTCGGGGGCCTTGAGGGTCTGCGTGCTCTTGCGGCGGCGCTGCGGCAGGAAGCCGCCGAGCTTCTCGCGGCGCTCGAGCATGTACTGCACTTCCTCGGAGTCCTTGCCCGGGTGATAGAACGGGATCTGCCCGTCCTTGAGCGCGGCGTCCGACACCGGAATCTTGAAGCGGTCGCGGAACGTGCGCACGGCCTCGTCGTCGAGCTTCTTGGTGTTGTGGGTGGGGTTGAGCGCCTCGCCGGCGCTGCCCAGGCCATAGCCCTTGACCGTCTTGGCCAGGATCACCGTGGGCTGGCCCTTGGTGTCCATGGCGTTCTGGTAGGCGGCGAAGACCTTGTGCGGGTCATGCCCGCCGCGGTTGAGGCGCCAGATGTCGTCGTCGCTGAGGTTGGCGACTAGGTTGGCGGTCTCCGGGTATTTGCCGAAGAAATTCTCGCGCGTGTACGCGCCGCCGAAGGCCTTGCAGTTCTGGTATTCGCCGTCGACGGTTTCCATCATCAGCTGGCGCAGCATGCCGTCCTTGTCCTTGGCCAGCAGCGGATCCCAGTAGCTGCCCCAGACGGTCTTGACGACGTTCCAGCCGGCGCCGCGGAAGCCGCCTTCCAGCTCCTGGATGATCTTGCCGTTGCCGCGCACCGGGCCGTCGAGGCGCTGCAGGTTGCAGTTGATGACGAAGACCAGGTTGTCGAGGCCTTCGCGGCCGGCCACCGAGATCGCGCCGAGGCTTTCCGGCTCGTCGGTCTCGCCGTCGCCCATGAAGCACCACACCTTGCGGTCGGACTTGGGCATCAGGCCGCGGGCTTCGAGGTACTTCCAGTAGCGCGCTTGGTAGATGGCGGCGATGGGGCCGAGGCCCATCGAGACCGTGGGCACCTGCCAGTAATCGGGCATCAGCCAGGGGTGCGGATAGGACGAGATGCCCTGGCCGTCGACTTCCATGCGGAAGTGGTCGAGCTGGTCTTCGGTGAAGCGGCCTTCGAGGAACGAGCGCGCGTAGATGCCCGGCGAGCTGTGGCCTTGCGTGGCGATGACGTCGCCCGGGTGATCGGCCGAGGGCGCGCGGAAGAAGTGGTTGAAGCCCACGTCGTACAGCGTGGCGCTGGAGGCGAAGCTGGCGATGTGGCCGCCGAGGTCACCGGGCTTGCGGTTGGCGCGCACCACCATGGCCATCGCGTTCCAGCGGATGATCGAGCGGATGCGCCATTCGAGCTCGGCATTGCCCGGCATCTTGGGTTCGAGATGCGTGGGAATGGTGTTGACGTATTCGGTGGTCGGCGCGAACGGCAGGTGAGCGCCGGCGCGGCGGGTCAGCTCGACCATGTTCTCGAGCAGCTGGTGCGCGCGCTCCGGCCCGCCGACGTCGATGACCGCTTTGAGCGACTCCACCCACTCGCGGGTTTCGGTCGGGTCGGGGTCGTTCTGCAGGACGTCGTTCAACCAGTTCATGTGTGCTCCAGCGCGGCACGCGCGGTCGCGTGCATGGGGTTCGATCGGACCCGTGATTCTATCAAGGATGACACCGGGGTCCGGACGGTGGCGAACGGTTCCGATTGCCAGCGCCGGGGGGGCTCGGCGATGATCCCGGGTTCAGGGGAGGATGCGGCATCATTGCGCGCCGAACCGCCCGCGCCCGAGCCCCGTTGCCGATGCCCCACTCCCTCCCCACGCCGTTCAGTCGCTGGCGCACGCCGGTGCTCGGCCTGCTGATCGCGTTGATCGTGATCGGGCCGTTCCTGATCATCCGCGGCGCGACCACCCAGGCCGAGGAGGCCACCACGGCGGTGGTGCACACGCGCGAGGTGCAGACGCTGATCCACTGGGTGTCGGCCGACGCGCGTAGCCTGGAGGGCGCGGCCATCGCGCGCACCCGTGGCATCGACACCCCGCTGCTGCGCCAGCGCATCGAGGACGCCCGCGAGCGGGTGCTGCCACACCTGGACCAGGTGCTGGCGCTCACCCGCGACAATCCCGAGCAGCAGGCCCGGCTGGGCGCGCTGCGCAACGCCCTGGAGATGCGCCTGGGCCGGATCGACGAAGTGATCGAGGCGGCCGAGGGCGCGACCTACGAGCAGATCGACGAGATGATCGTGCTCTACCCGATCCAGCGGCTGGTGCAGGACATCGTGGCCGCCGAAGAGGCGCTGCTGCAGGATCGCCAGGCGTATGCCCGCTCGTCCAACCGGCGCGCGGACATCGCCAGCTGGACGGCGATGATCGTGCAGCTGCTGCTGTTGCTGGGCGCGAGTTACTTCGCACTGCGCCAGCAGAGCGGCCGGCTCAGCGCCGAGCGCCAGGCCACCCAGGCGAGCAGCCGGGCGCTGGCGGTGCTCGACACCGTGCGCGAGCCGATCGTGCTGATCGACCAGCAGCAGTGCGTGGTGATGCACAACGCCGCGTTCGCCGAACTCTACGGCGTGGACGAGGACGTGCGCGGCCGCCCGCTGGGCGAGCTGGGCAGCGGCGCCTGGGACAACCAGGAAACCCTGCGCCGGCTGCACGACGTGCTGGCCCGCGGCCGCGAACTGTGGGACTACCGCCTGGCCCAGCCCACGGCCGACGGCGCCGAACGCACGATGCTGCTCAACGCGCGGCGCATGCCGCTGCCCGACCGCGAGGACCCGGTGGCGCTGATCACCGCGTCCGACGTGACCGCGCAGAGCATCAGCGAGCGCCAGATCCGCGAGCTCAACCAGCAGCTGGAAGGCAAGGTGGAGCAGGTCTCGGACGTCAACCGCGAGCTGGAAGCCTTCAGCTATTCGGTCTCCCACGACCTGCGCGCGCCGCTGCGCCATATCGCGGGTTTCGCCGACAAGCTGGGCCGGCACCTGGGCGACGAGGTCGACGAGAAGACCACGCATTACCTGGGCGTCATCGGCTCGTCGGCCAAGCGCATGTCGGCGCTGATCGACGACCTGCTGGTGTATTCGCGCCTGGGCCGCAATGCGATGCGCCTGCAGAGCGTGGACCTGCAGTCGATGGTCAACGACGTGCGCGCGATGCTCGACAGCAACGCGCATTCGGAAAACGCTGCCCACCGCATCGAATGGTCGGTGGCCCCGCTGCCGATCGTGGTGGGCGACGAGAACATGCTGCGCCAGGTGTGGTTGAACCTGCTGGGCAACGCGGTCAAGTACAGCACCGGCAGCGAGCCGGCGCGCATCGAGGTGGACTGCAAGCGCCTCGACGAGGGCGGGTACCAGTTCTGCGTCGCCGACAACGGCGCCGGCTTCGACATGCAGTACGCGGGCAAGCTGTTCGGCGTGTTCCAGCGCCTGCATTCGGCAACCGAATTCCCGGGCACCGGTGTGGGCCTGGCCAGCGTGCGCCGCGTGCTCGGCCGTCACGGCGGCCGGATCTGGGCCGAGGCCGAGCCCGGCAACGGCGCCACCTTCCATTTCACCCTGCCTGCATCCGGCCAGGACGCAGGTGCATCCAACACCTCCGGAACCCACTGACATGAGCGAAATCCGCACGATCCTCCTCGCCGAGGACAGCCCGCACGACGCCGAGATGGCGATCGATGCGCTGCGCGAGGCCCACCTCGCCAATCCGATCGTGCACGTGGAGGACGGGGTCGAGGCGATCGACTACCTGTTCCGCCGCGGCAAGTTCGCCGACCGCCCCGAGGGTGATCCGGCGGTGCTGCTGCTCGACATCAAGATGCCGCGCATGGACGGCCTGGAAGTGCTGAAGCAGCTGCGCGACCACGAGACGCTCAAGCGCATGCCGGTGGTGATCCTGTCGTCGTCGCGCGAGGAAAGCGATCTGGCCCGCAGCTGGGACCTGGGCGTGAACGCCTACGTGGTCAAGCCGGTGGACGTGGACCAGTTCTTCGATGCGGTGCGCACGCTCGGCAAGTTCTGGGCCGTGCTCAACGAAGTGCCGGACGAAGACTGAGCCACATGACCCAGGACGACACCCCGGCCCCGGATGGCCGCCTGCGCGTGCTGATCGTCGACGATTCGCGCGACGACGCCGAGCTGACCGAGCTGGCCCTGCTCGATGCGGGCATGGCGATCGACGTGCGCCTGGTGCACGGCGAGGCCGGGCTGTGCGAAGCGCTGCACGCGTTCGCGCCGCAGATCGTGCTGTCGGACGTCAACCTGCCCGGCTTTTCCGGCGCCGAGGCGCTGGAACTCACCCGGGCGCTGCGTCCGGGCGTGCCGGTGGTGTTCCTGACCGGCTCGGTGATGGGCCTGCCTGGCGAGGTACTGCCGGTCGGCGACGGCCTGGTCTACAAGGACGCGCTGGACCAGTTGCCGGACACGGTGCGCCAGGTGCTGCCGACGCTCTGAATCGCCGCACGCGCGGATGTCGCGTCTCGCTTTGCGTGACATGAAAAAGGCCGGTGCAGTGCACCGGCCTTTTTCGTGCGGACCTTCGCGCAGCGGTCAACCTTCGAGCTGGGCCTTGCGGATCTGCGCGTCGACCGCGGCGATCGCGGTCATGTTGATCACCCGGCGCGGCGTGGCCGACGGCGTGAGGATGTGGGCCGGCTTGTTGACGCCCATCAGGATCGGCCCGAGCGCGGCGCCGCCGGTCATCACCCGGATCATGTTGTAGGTGATGTTGGCCGCGTCCATGTTGGGGAACACGAACAGGTTGGCGCGGCCGCTGAGCGTGGTCTCGGGCAGCATGCGCCGGCGCAGGGTCTCGTCCCACGCGGTGTCGCCCATCATCTCGCCGTCGAATTCCAGCTTCGGCGCGCGGCGCACGAGGATCTCGCGCACCTCGCGCATCTTGCGGGCGCTCGGGTCGTCGTGGCTGCCGAAGTTGGAGTGCGACAACAGCGCGATCTTCGGCTCGATGCCGAACAGCTTCAGTCGGTAGGCGGCCTGGATGGTGCTCTCGGCGATCTGCTCGGCGGTCGGGTCGGGCTGCACGTGGGTGTCGACGAAGAACCACAGGCCCTGGTCGTTGACCACGCCGGTCATCGCCGAGGTGCTCTGCAGGCCCGGATCGAGACCGAGCACGCTGCGCACGTAGCCGAGCTTCTTGTGGAAGCGGCCGACGAGGCCGGTGATCATCGCGTCGGCCTCGCCGCGGTCGACCATGATCGCGGCGATCAGGCTGGGCCGCGAGCGCAGCAGGTTCTTGGCCGAATCCGGGGTGACGCCGCGGCGCGCGGTCATGGCGTGGTAGTGCTGCCAGTACTCGTTGAAGCGCGGGTCGTCGTTGATGTTGGTGAGTTCGAAATCGACGCCCGCGCGCAGGCGCAGGCCGAGGCGCTGGATGCGCATGTCGATGACGTCGGGCCGGCCGATGAGGATCGGCGTGGCCAGGCCCTCGTCGACGACGGTCTGCACCGCGCGCAGCACGATCTCTTCCTCGCCCTCGGCGTAGACCACGCGCTGGCGGTCGCCGCGGGCGCGGTCGTAGACCGGCTTCATGACCAGGCCGGTGCGGTGGATGAACTGGCCGAGCTTCTCGCGGTAGGGGCGCAGGTCGTCCATCGGCCGCAGCGCGACGCCCGAATCCATCGCCGCCTGGGCGACGGCCGGCGCGACGATGGTCAACAGGCGCGGGTCGAACGGACGCGGAATGATGTAGTCGCGGCCGAAGCTCGGGATCTCCTCGCCGTAGGCACTGCCCAGATCGCTCGCTTCTTCCTTGGCCAGCTGGGCGATCGCATGCACGCAGGCGAGCTTCATCGCCTCGTTGATGCCGGTGGCGCCGACGTCGAGCGCGCCGCGGAAGATGTAGGGGAAGCAGACCGCGTTGTTGACCTGGTTGGGGTAGTCCGAGCGGCCGGTGGCGATGATCGCGTCGGGGCGCACGCGCTTGGCCTCCTCCGGCATGATTTCCGGATAGGGATTGGCCAGCGCCAGGATCACCGGGTTGGGCGCCATGGTGGCGACCATGTCGGCCGTGAGGATGCCGCCGGCCGACAGGCCGAGGAACACGTCGGCGCCGGCGACGATCTCGGCCAGCGTGCGCGCGGGCGTGTCGCGCGCGTAGCGGGCCTTGGCCTCGTCGAGATCGGTGCGGCCGCTGTGGATCACGCCGTCGCGGTCGAAGGCCAGGATGTTCTCGGGGCGCAGGCCCAGGGCCACCAGCATGTCGAGGCAGGCGATGCCCGCGGCGCCCGCGCCGGTGGTGGCGAACTTGACGTCCTCGATGCGCTTGCCGGCGATCTCGAGCGCGTTGACGATCGCCGCGCCGACGATGATCGCGGTGCCGTGCTGGTCGTCGTGGAACACCGGGATCTTCATCCGCTCGCGCAGCTTGCGCTCGACGATGAAGCACTCCGGCGCCTTGATGTCCTCGAGATTGATGCCGCCGAAGGTCGGCTCGAGGCTGGCGATGATGTCGACCAGTTTGTCGGGATCGGTCTCGTCGACTTCGATGTCGAACACGTCGATGCCGGCGAACTTCTTGAACAGCACGCCCTTGCCTTCCATCACCGGCTTGCCGGCCAGCGCGCCGATGTTGCCCAGGCCCAGCACCGCGGTGCCGTTGGAGATCACCGCGACAAGATTGCCGCGCGCGGTGAGCTCGCTGGCCATGTTGGGGTCGCGGACGATCTCCTCGCAGGCGAAGGCCACGCCCGGCGAATACGCCAGCGCCAGATCGCGCTGGGTCAGCATCGGCTTGGTCGCGCTGACGGTGATCTTGCCCGGCGGCGACGAACGGTGATAGTCGAGGGCGGCCTGGCGGAATTCGTCGTTGGACATCGGCGGGGAGTCTGCTCTGGAAAAAATGGCGCGGGACAGGATTCTAACCCTGCGCCCGCGTCGGGGCCGGACGCGGGCGGATGGTCGGGCGGCCCGATGTGCTCAGTCGAGGGCGAGCACGCCGCGATCGCCGGGGCCTGCGGCGGGATCGGGTGCCGCCAGTACGGGGGCCGGCCGGCCGTCGAGCGCCGCGGCCAGCGCGTCGCGGTCGAGCGCGCCTTCCCAGCGCGAGACGACGACCGTGGCCACGGCATTGCCGATGAAGTTGGTGATCGAGCGGCACTCGCTCATGAAGCGGTCGATGCCGAGGATCAGCGCCATGCCGGCGACCGGCACCGTCGGCACCACCGACAGCGTGGCGGCGAGCGTGATGAAGCCTGCACCGGTGACGCCCGCCGCGCCCTTGGAACTGAGCATCGCGACCAGCAGCAGCGTGACCTGCTGCCACAGCGTGAGTTCGGTGTTGGTCGCCTGGGCGATGAACAGCGCGGCCAGCGTCATGTAGAGATTGGTGCCGTCGAGGTTGAACGAATAACCGGTCGGCACGACCAGGCCGACGACCGACTTCTGGCAGCCGGCTTTTTCCATCTTCTCCATCAGCGACGGCAGCGCGGACTCCGACGACGACGTGCCCAGCACCAGCAGCAGTTCGGCCTTCAGATAGCGGATCAGCTTGAAGATCGAAAACCCGCAGGCGCGCGACACCGCGCCCAGGATCACGATGACGAACAGCGCGGCGCTGACGTAGAACGTGCCGACCAGCCACGCCAGGTTCGCCAGCGACGCCAGCCCGTACTTGCCGATGGTGAAAGCGATCGCGCCGAACGCGCCGATCGGCGCGGCCTTCATCAGGATGTGCACCAGCTTGAACACCGGCACGGTCAGCGATTCGAGAAACGCGAGGACCGGCTTGCCGGTCTCGCCCACCAGCGCCAGCGCGATGCCGAACAGCACCGCGATGAAGAGCACCTGCAGGATGTTGCCGTCGACGAATGCGCCGACCAGGGTGCCGGGAATGATGTCGAGCAGGAAGCCGGTGAGCGTCATCTCGTGCGATTTCTGCACGTAGCCCTCGACCGCGGCGGTGTCGAGCGAGGCCGGATCGATGTTCATGCCCACGCCCGGCTGCACGATGTGCGCGACCACCATGCCGATCACCAGCGCCAGCGTGGAGAAGAACAGGAAGTAGGCCATCGACTTGGCGAACACCCGGCCCACCGTGCGCAGCTGGGTCATGCCGGCGATGCCGGTGACGATGGTCAAAAAGATCACCGGCGCGATGATCATCTTGACCAGCTTGATGAAGGCATCGCCGAGCGGCTTGAGCTGTTCGGCGAACGCGGGTTCGACGTGCCCGAGCAGCGCGCCGAGCGCGATCGCGATCAACACCTGTGCGTAGAGCTGGCGATACCAGGGCAGCCGCGGCGCGGCCGGAACATTGGACGGAATGGCGTGCATGGCGACGTGTCCGGTGGGCGCCTTGCCGCGGATGCGGAGGCTTGGCGACGCGTTTGTACGCCTGTGTTGCGTCGCCGCCGATAGCCCGTTGGTGTTAATGCGCACGTGGGCTAATGCCTTCGAGTTAGACAGGCACTGGCGCATGCGTTCGATGCCTAGACTGCGCCGAGCCCCATCAGCGGCGTTCAGATTTCCGCACTTCAGCGCCCGCGGCTTGCGCCGATATCACACATCCTTCACGACGTTGCGCCGCCATGAATCTGCTCACGCCTCTCCATCGCCGTCTCGCGGATCTGCCCGTCGCGAAGAAGTTCGTCCTGCTGTGCGCGGTGCTCGCGCTGGGCATTCTCGGCCTGGCCGTTTCCGCCGCGCGGCTGCAGTACCTGGAACTGGTGGATGCGCGCAAGCAGAGCGTGAAGATCCAGATCGATACCGGCCTGAGCGTCGTCGAGCATTACGCCGCCAAAGCCCGCAGCGGCGAGCTGACGACGGAACAGGCCCAGGCGCTGGCGCTCGGCGCACTCGGCGCGATCCGCACCAACGACGGCACCGACTACTACTTCGTCGTGGATCCGCAGTTGCACATCGTCATGCATCCCAGCCGCGCCACGGGAACCGACATGCGTGACTACCAGAGCGACGCGGGCCAGTACGTCTACCGCGACATCCTGGAGACGGTGACCGCAGGCGACGGGTTCTCGACCTACCACGCACCGAAGCCGGGCCACGACGGCCAGTTCGAGAAGATCAGCTACGCCCAGACCTTCGAGGAGTGGGGCTGGATCGTGGCGATGGGCGTGTACGCCGACGACATCCAGCAGCAGGCCCTGGCCTTCACCCGCCTGATGGCCTTGATCGGCGGCCTGGTGATGCTCGCGATGGCCGGCCTGTCGTGGCTGATCGGACGCGCCATCGTCACCCCGCTGCGCGCCGCCACGCAGACGGCCGAAGCGATCGCCGCGGGCCGCTTCGACAACGTGATCGAGGTCCGCTCGCGCGACGAGACCGGCCAGCTGATGGCGAGCATGCGCCAGATGCAGGAGCAGCTGCAGCGCTTCAACCGCGAGATGGGCACGCTGATCGCGCTGCAGCAGGGCGAGAACATCGGCCACCGCATTCCCGAGGATTTCCCGGGTGATTACGGCGCGCTGGCGCGCGGCGTGAACACGGTGGTGTTCGAGCATCTGGACGCGATCGCCGACGCGATGGCGGTGATGGACGAGTACGGCCAGGGCGATCTGAGCCGCGACATGCGCCGCCTGCCGGGCCAGCGCGCGCGGCTGCACGAGGCGCTGGATGCGGTGAAGGCGAACATGGGTGCGGTCAACGGCGAGATCGCCCATCTGGCGGAAGCCGCTGCACGCGGCGATTTCAGCGCGCGCGGCGACCAGTCGCGTTACAGCTTCGCCTTCGCCGAGATGATCGAGGCGTTGAACCGCCTGATGCAGCAGGCCGACGGCGGCCTGTCGGATGTGGGCCGGATCATGGGCGCGATCGCCGACGGCGATCTGTCGCAGCGCGTGGACGCGCGTTACTACGGCGCATTCGGCCAGCTCGCCGACGATGCCAACCGCACCGTGGCGCAGCTGACCGACGTGGTGCGCGGCATCCAGCAGTCGGCGCTGTCGATCGACACCGCCGCGGGCGAGATCGCTGCCGGCAACGATGACCTCTCGCGCCGCACCGAAAGCCAGGCGGCCAATCTCGAGGAAACCGCGGCCTCGATGGAGGAGCTGACCTCCACCGTGCGCCAGAACGCCGACCACGCACGGCAGGCCAACGAACTGGCGCGCAGCGCGGCCGAGGTCGCAGGCGAAGGCGGGCGCGCGGTCGAGCAGGTGGTCGCCACGATGGCCTCGATCGATGCCGCATCCGCACGCATCGGCGCGATCATCGGCGTGATCGACGGCATCGCGTTCCAGACCAACATCCTGGCCCTCAACGCCGCGGTGGAAGCCGCGCGCGCCGGCGAGCAGGGCCGTGGCTTCGCGGTCGTCGCCAGCGAGGTGCGCACGCTGGCGCAGCGTTCGGCCGAGGCCGCGCGCGAGATCAAGCAGCTGATCGGCGAATCGGTCTCGCGCGTGCGCGAGGGGTCGAGCCAGGTCGCGGTCGCCGGCAACACCATGGCGCAGGTGCTGACGTCGGTGGACCGGGTGACCGAGATCATGGCCGAGATCAGCGCCGCGTCGCAGGAACAGTCCTCCGGCATCGACCAGGTCAACCAGACGGTGATGCAGCTCGACGAAACCACCCAGCAGAACGCCGCGCTGGTGGAAGAAGCCACGGCCGCCGCGCGCAGCCTGGCCGACCAGGCCCAGCAGCTCACCCGCGCGGTGGCCACCTTCCGTCTGGCCGATACCGGCCGCCTTCCCGCCCCGGCGCGCGCCTGACGCGCGCCGCCTGTTCCGTCTTTTTCCAGGATTCCGTTCCAATGCGCCTGATTGCCTGTTGTGCCGCCCTGCTCGCCGCGTCCGCGCCGGCCCTCGCCTACGACATCGAGAACTGGCCCACAAAAACCAAACTCGCCGACGGCACCGAACTCGCGTTGACCGGCAACTTCGCCTGGGACACCGTGGATTTCAGCGGCGATCCGCGCCTGGTCGACGCCGACGGCATGCGCCGCCGCGAGTTCGGCGCGACGATCAAGAAGGCCGGCGTCTGGGATGCGATGGTCTATTTCGACTTCGAGTCCAAGGCCTGGCTCGACGTGTTCGTGCGCGTCGACAGCACGCACTTCTTCGACCGTGATCTCGGCAAGCTGCGCGTGGGCTACATGAAGGTGCCGGTCGGTCTGGAAGGCGTCACCAGCTCGCGCGCGGGCACGTTCATGGAACTGGCGGCACCGATCCAGGCGATCTACCAGGGCCGCCGCACCGGCGTGGAATGGACGCTCGAGCAGGACCGGGCGCTGTTCCAGCTCGGCGGCTACGGCGGCCAGGATCTGCAGGGCGACAACCCCGGCCAGACCTACGCCGCACGCGCCGCGTGGACGCCGCGCAAGGCCGCCGGCGACGTGCTGCACCTGGGCATCGCCGCCTCGCGCGAGAACCCGCAGGGCTGGACCGACGGCCGCGGCGTGCAGTTCGCGCCGACCGCGCGCCTGCGTACACGGCCGGGCTCGGGCCTGACCGATGTGCGCCTGATCGATTCGGGCAGCCTCGCGCCGGTCGGCCACATCCGCCGCACGGGCCTGGAAGGCATCTGGATCAAGGGGCCGGTCTCGCTGCAGTCCGAACTGCTGCGCGCCGACATCGCGCGTGACGACGGCCGGGCCGATTACCGCGCCGACGGCGGTTACCTGTCCGCGAGCTGGCTGCTGACCGGGGAAAGCCGCCCGTATTCGGCCGGCAACGTCGCCAATCCGAAGCCGGCGCACGGCTACGGCGCGGTCGAACTCGCCGCGCGCTACAGCACGCTCGATCTCGACGACGGCCCGGTGGGCGGTGGTCGCCAGCACGACTGGACCTTCGGCGCGAACTGGTACCTGACCTCGCACTTCAAGCTGCAGGCGAACTACGTGCGCGTCAACGCCACCCGCAACGGCGTGACCACCCGTCCGGACGCGGTCGAACTGCGCGCCCAGGTGCACTTCTGACCGGTCGCGGACGCCGCGCGCCTACACTGGCGTGATGCGACCCCGACCGCGCCTGCGCCGCCTGCTGCTGACCGTGCTGGTCGGCTGCGGCGGGCTGGTGCTGGTCGCCGGCCTGGGCTATCGCGAAGGTGGGCGCCGTGCGCTGGACGCGCAATCGGCGCAGGCGGCGCAACAGCTGGACCTGCAGGCGCAGGCGCTCAACCAACGCATCGAGCGCTACCGGGCCCTGCCCCAGGTGCTCGCCCTGGACCCCGACCTGCGCGCCGCCGTGGCCGCACCGGTCGATGCCGCCACCCGGGCGCGCCTCAACGCGCGCCTCGAAGACGCCAACCGCACCACGCGCGCCTCGACGCTGACGCTGATCGACGCCCGCGGCATCGCGATCGCCGCGAGCAACTGGCGCGACGCCACCAGCAACGTCGGCGAGAACTACGCGTTCCGACCCTATGTGCAGCAGGCGCTGCGCGACGGGCACGGGCGCTTCTACGGCATCGGTGTGACCACGTCGGTGCCCGGCTACTTCCTGTCCGAAGCCCTGCGCGACGACAGCGGCCGCGCGGTCGGCGTCATCGTGATCAAGATCGAGCTGGCCGCGATCGAGCGCACGTGGCCGGGCGACGGTGATCTGGTGCTGGCCAGCGATGCGCACGATGTGGTGTTTCTCGCCAGCCGTCCGGCGTGGCGCTATCGCGTGCTCACGCCGCTGGATGGCGCCGCGCGCCAGGAGCTCGTCGCGACCCGCCAGTACGAGGGCGAGCGGCTGCGCGCCTACGCGGGCGAGGTGCTGCGCCGCGCCGGCGCGCACGGCGCGGTGGTGCGCATCGAAATGCCGGCGATGCCCGGCCAGTGGCTGTGGCAGCGCGCGCCGGTGGCCGACACCGACTGGACCCTGCATCTGCTGCAGGACGCGGCGCCGATCGCGGCCGCGGGCCGTGAGTGGGCGACGATCGCCGGCGCGTCCTGGGCCGCGCTGGTCTTCCTGACCCTGTTCCTGCAGCAGCGCCTGCGCCTGGCCGCGCTGCGCCAGCGCAGCCGCGCCGAGCTGGAAACCCTGATCCGCCACCACGCCGAGGAACTGCGCAGCGCACAGGACGGCCTGGTGTCGGCCGCCCAGGAGGCCGACACCGGCCTGAGCCGGCGTCTGGCGCACCTGCCGCAGGGCGTGGTGATCATCGACGCGGACCTGCGCATCGTCGCGTGGAACGCGCGTTACATCGAGCTGTTCCGCTTTCCGCCGGACCTGGTGCAGGTGGGCACGTCGATCGAGGCGGTGTTCCGCTACAACGCACGGCGCGGCCTGCTCGGCCCGGGGCCGGTGGAGGACGCGATCCAGCGCCGGCTCGACCACCTGCGCAGCGGCCGCCCGCACATGCGCGAGAGCGAGAAGGACGACGGCACGGTGCTGGAGATCCGCGGCAATCCGTTGCCCGAGGGCGGCTTCGTCACCAGCTACGCCGACATCACCGCCTACGCGACCACCGCGCGCGACCTGCGCTCGCTGGCCGACGCGCTGGAGCAGCGCATCGTCGAGCGCACCGCGGACCTGGAACAGGCGCGCGCCGAGGCCGAAGCCGCGAACCGCTACAAGGGCCGCTTCGCCGCCGCCGCGGTGCACGACCTGCTGCAGCCGCTCAACGCCGCGCGGATGTTCGTCGCCGGCCTGCGCGCGCGGCTGTCGGGCGAGGACACGCGCACGCTGCTCGACAACATCGACGGTGCGCTGTCGGCGCAGGACGGCATCCTCGCCAGCCTGCTCGACCTGTCGCGCATGGAAACCGGCACGTTGAAGACCGACGTGCACGATCTCGCGCTGGGCCCGCTGCTCGAGGCGCTGGCGTGCGAGACCGGCGTGCTGGCACAGGCCCGCAGCCTGCGCTTCGACCACGTACCGACCACGGCCTGGGTGCGCAGCGACCCCACGCTGTTGCGCCGTCTGGTGCAGAACTTCCTGTCGAACGCGGTGCGCTACACCGCGCGCGGCCGCATCGTGCTCGGCGTGCGCCGCGACGGCGAGCGGCTGTGGATCGAGGTGCACGACACCGGCCCGGGCATTCCGCCGAACCGGCAGCGCGAGATCTTCGAAGAATTCCGCCGGCTCGACGACGGCGGCGCCGGCGACCGCGGCGCGGGCCTGGGGCTGGCGATCGTCGACCGCATCGCGCGCCTGCTCGGCCATCGCGTCGACCTGCGCTCGCGGCCCGGCAGCGGCAGCGTGTTCCGCGTGGCGGTGCCGCGCGCGCAGGCGCCGCTGCAGCCGCCGGTCGAGGCGACGCCGACGCCGGTGACGGCCGACGACGACACGCCGCTGCGCGGCTGCCGCGTCTGGGTGGTCGACGACGACGCGCAGGCCTGCGCCGCAATCCGGCAGCTGCTGGAGCGCTGGGACTGCGAGGTCGCATTCGCCGACGGCGCACCGGGCGCACTCGCCGCGGCGGTGCGCGGCGACACGCCGGACATCGTGCTGCTCGACGTGCACCTGGGCGATCCCCACGGCCCGGGCTTGTTCGACAGCCTGTGCGCGCGCTGGCATGCGGTGCCGCTGGCGATCCTGGTCGCCGGCGACGCCGACCCCGCGCTGCGTGCGCAGGCGCGTGACGCGGGCCAGGGATTCCTGTCGAAGCCGGTACGCGCACCCGCGTTACGTGCACTGATGACGCAGATGCGGTTGCGGGAGTATTGAGGGCCATCGCACGCCCAGGCGGAGGTCGAACACGCGATCGGCCGCCCGACGACGTCCGCACGTCATTTCGGCACACGCTGGAAAACGCGCTTCAACCGTCGAATGGCGGGTTATCCAGTTTGATTTCGAGGCTTTACGCGCACATCAAAATGGGCCCCAGCGTGACCAGACATGCGCCTGTTGAAAGCCGCTGGGGCGACGGGTCCGGGTGTCTCGCGATCGATCGGCCGGCTACGCCTCGTCTCCCCGCTCCAGCGCCTTGACCAGCACCGCGGCCTGGGTGCGGCTGGTGCATTCGAGCTTGCGCAGGATCGCGGTGACGTGGACCTTGACGGTGTTCTCGGCCAGGCCGAGCTGGTGCGCGATCTGCTTGTTGAGCAGGCCGTCGGCCAGCGCCATCAGCACCCGGAACTGCTGCGGCGTGAGCCGGGCCAGGCGCGCGGCGAGGCGCGCGTCGTCCTCCGAGCGCTCGGCGGTCAGCGGCGGAAACCAGCTGCCGCCGTCGAGCACCGCGGCCACCGCCTGACCGATCGATTCGGCCGGCGCGGACTTGGAGATGAAACCGGCGGCGCCGAACTGCTGCACCCGACGCACGGTGGGCGGATGGTCGTTGGACGAGATCACGACGACCGGCAGCTCCGGGCGCTCGCCGCGCAGCCAGACCAGCGACGACAGGCCGCGCGCGCCGGGCATCGCCAGGTCGAGCAACACCAGGTCGATGTCCGGATGGGCCTCGAGCGCCGGCGCGAGCGCCGAGGCGCTGGCGGCCTCGACCGCGCGCAGGTCGCCCAGCCCGTCGCGCAGCGCGTGCAGCACCGCGGCGCGCAGCAGCGGATGATCGTCGGCGACCAGGATCGTCGGAATCGTCATGGCGACAGTCTGGCATGGCCGCCGACCGCAGGACTGGCACGGTTCTGGCATGCACACTGGAACCCGGTCCTTTGAACCCCCGCCGTTCCCGTGCGCAGTCCGTCCGCCATCGCCGTCGCCACGCCCGGCCGCCTGCACCGCGGGCCGCTGTGCGCGGTGCTCGCGTTGCTGGGCACCGCGTGGATGCCGATCGCCGCCGCACAGGCGCCGGAGGTCATGCCGCAGCTGAGCCTTGAGATGTACGGGCTCGACGAGGGCCTGTCGCAGTTGACGGTCTCGGCGATGAGCGGCGACGACCAGGGCTTTCTGTGGGTGGCCACGCAGGACGGCCTGAACCGCTTCGACGGCCACCGCTTCCGCACCTACCGCCACCACGCCGAGCCCGGCGCGCCCGACCCGGGCCTGGCCAGCAGCAGCGTCGACAGCCTGGCGTTCGAGCCGGCGCGCTCACGGATGTGGCTGGGCACCAACGATTCCGGGCTGGAAGTCGTGCACCTGCCGACCTGGACCCATTACCGCCTGGGCCCGGCGCAGGGCCTGTCGCACGTGCGCGTGACCCAGCTGCTGCTCGACCCCGCCGGTGGCGCGTGGCTCGGCACCGAGACCGGCGTGGACCATGTCGACGCCGAAGTGGCGGGCGTGCGCCGCCTCGGTGCGACGGCCGAGGTGGTCGGCCTGGCCTGGTCGCAGGCGCGCCGCGAGCCGGTGGCGCTGGACGCGGCCTGCCGGCTGTGGGCGGCGACGGCCGAGACGCTGACGCCGCTGCCGGCCCTGGCCGGCGCGCGACGCTGCATGTCCCTGCAGAGCGGCCCCGAAGGCCTGTGGGTGCTCGCCGACACCGGCCTGCACCAGCTCGATACCGACGGCCGGCCGCAGCGGCACTGGACGCTGGCGAGCGCGGGCGCGGGCACCGGCCCGACGACGATGATCCGGCTCGACGACGGCCGCATCCTGGTCGGCTTCGGCAATGGCGACGTGCTCCATCTGCGCCCGGGCCAGGCGCAGCCGCAGCGCCTGCAGTTCGACCGGCCGCCGAGCAGCGCCATCACCCGCTTCCACCAGACCGCCAGCGGCGCGTGGTGGATCGGCACCTACACCTCGGGCCTGTACCGGGTGCGGCCGCTCGCGGCGGTGATCCGCTCGGATGCCGCCGGCACCGGCGCGATGGACGACTGGCCCAGCCACAGCGTGCGTGCGGTCTGGCGCGGCGGCGGCAGCGAGATGCTGATCGGCACCGACAGCGGGCTGCGCCGGCGCAGCCGCACGGGCGCGCCGTGGGTGGGCGTGGCGGCGCTCGAGGGCGTGTCCGTGCGCGCGGTGGTGCCCGCGGCCGACGAGGGCTGGTGGATCGGCACGCTGTCCGGCCTGTGGCGGCTGCACGCCGATGGTCGCGTGGCGCGGATCGACGGCCTGCGGGATTCGCGCATCGACGCCCTGCTGCGGGTCGACGACACGCTGTGGGTGGGCACGCGCGGCGGCCTCGAACACCTGCGCGCTGGCCGGGTGACCCCCGATCCGGCGCTCGACCCCCTGGCCGGCGACATGATCACCACGCTGGTGCGGGACATCGACGGCACGCTGCTGATCGGCAGCAACACACGCGGCCTGTGGCGACACCGCGACGGGCGCCTGGCGCGCATCGAGCCGTCCGGCGCCGGCCTGCATCCCTCGATCTGGGCGCTGCATCCCGACGCGACGGCCATCTGGGCCGGCAGCTTCGGCGCCGGCCTCTACCGCATCGACCGCGCGACCGGTGCCACCACCGCCTTCAGCGAGCGCGACGGGCTGACCAACAACGTGGTCTACCGCATCCTGCCCGACGCGATGGACCGGCTGTGGGTCAGCACGAACCTCGGGCTCAGCGTCTTCGACCCGGCCACCGGCATCGTGCAGAACATCGGCCGGCGCGACGGCCTGCACAACCAGGAATACAACAGCGGCGCGGCATTCGCCGATCCGGGCGGCCTGCTGTATTTCGGCGGCACCCAGGGCCTGGACGCGATCGCGCCGCTGCAGCTGCCGCGACGCAGCGCGCCGGCGCGGCCGGTGCTGACCGCGCTGCAGCTGCTGAGCCGGCCCAGTGACGCCGAGGCCCGCAGCAACAGCGAGACCGACATCGTCTATGCGCCGTCGATCACCCTCGACAGCGAGGACAGCGTGTTCACCATCGGCATGACCGCGATCGACTTCCTCGCGCCGGCCGCCGCCCAGGTGCGCTACCGGGTGCACGGGCTGCACAGCGGCTGGCTGTATCCGCACCAGGCGCGCGCCGAGATCTCGCTCAACCACCTGCCGGCCGGGCGCTACCGGCTCGAGGTGCAGGCGGCCGGGCGGGACGGCGAGTTCGGCCCGTCGCGCAGCCTGACCATCGACATGCCGCCGCCGCTGTGGCGGCATCCCGTCGCCTATGCGCTCTACGGGCTGGTCGCGCTGCTCGCCCTCGGCCTGGCGGTGGCCCGCACGCGCCAGGCGGTGCGCCGCGAGCGTGAGCAGGTCGACCTGCTCAACCGCACCGTCGCCGAGCGCACCGCGCAGCTGGAGCAGGCCAACCAGCAGCTGCAGCAGAGCAACGTCCAGCTCGACGCGGCCAACCGCCTCGACCCGCTGACCCACGTCGCCAATCGCCGCGAGCTGCAGGACTGGCTGGCGCGCGAGTCGGGCCGGGTGATCGAGCGCCTGGGCACGGGTGGCGGCGCCGAGACGTTGGTCTTCTTCATGCTCGACATCGATGCGTTCAAGCGCATCAACGACGGCCACGGGCACCAGGCCGGCGACGAAGTGCTGGTGCAGTTCGCCCAGCGGCTGCGCGCGCTGTGCCGCGAAGGCGACCTGCTGGTGCGCTGGGGCGGTGAGGAATTCGTGCTGGTCACCCGGCTCGGCGATGCCGAGGCCGCGTCGCGGCTGGCCGAACGCATCCGCGCGGCGGTGGCGGCCGAGCCGATGACGCTGAGCCACGGCGCAGCGCCGTCGATCACCTGCTCGATCGGCTTCGCGCCATGGCCGTTCTCGGCCGCGTGGCCGGCGCTCGGCGACTGGCAGCAGACCAGCGCACTTGCCGATCGCTGCCTCTACGCGGCGAAGGCGGCGGGTCGCAACGCCTGGGTGGGTGTGGTCCCCGGCACGGCGCCCGACCGCCAGCGCCTGCAGGCGCTGCTCGCCGGCGCCGACCCCCACACCCTCGGCGACAGCGTGCGCGTGCTGCATTCCGGTCGCGAGGCGCCGGTGTTCGGCCTCTGAGGCCGTGCTACAGCCGGTCGAGCCGGATGCGGTTGGCGAACAGCGAGAACGCGAGCATGCCGGCCACGCCGCCGGCGTGGGCCAGCCACGGCGGCAGCCAGCGCGGCGGCGCGATCACGCCGGCGTCGAACATCGGCGCGAAGCGCTGCACGTCGTCGAGCGTCATCTTGCCGGCGAACAACTGCCTGCACCGCGGCAGCGCGCGCTGGGCCAGCGACTGACGGAAGAAGGTGTGCACGTGGATCAGCCCGCGCAGGTAGACCGCGTCCTTGGTGAAGGCATGGCCGCCGGTCAGCGGCACGCCGCGGAACACGCGCTGGGCCGAGGCGAAGCTTTCGGCCGCGTCCTGGCCGGCGCCGTGGAAGACGTCGAACACTTCGAGGAAATCGGCCCCGGCCAGTGCCTGCGCGATGGCCTCGGTGCGCAGGCTGATGCGTTTCATGCGCGCGATGTCGATGTGCCCGGTGATCTGCTCGGCCAGCACCGCAAGACCTTCCTGGGTGCAGGTAGTGCGCGGCGAGGCCATCGCCAGGCTGGGCAGCACGGTCTGCGCGCGGCCGTTGAGCGCGGTCAGCGAATGCACGAAAGCCTCGTGCTGCAGCAGCTGGCCGCGGTCGTGGATCGAGTACAGGGCATCGGCGCGCAGACGCAGCCGGTAGGCACCGGCCGCGGCCTTGGCGATCATCCCGGCATCGAGTTCGACCGCGATCACGCGCTCGCCGAAGAACGCGTCCAGATCGTGCTGCAGCTGCGCCTGCAGCGTCGGCGCGTCGATGTCGGCCTCGGCGAGGAGACCGGGATCGAGTTCGTCGGCGATGCGGATGAAGTGCCGCGCCGCGTCGCAGGTGGTCGCGGCGCTGCCGGGCACGGGCACATCGGGGCGCCCGTAGAGCGCGATCGCATGCGCGGTGACCGCCGGCGTGCCGAGTGCTTCGAGCAGCTGCGCGGCGGTGTCCCAGGCCCGGGTGGACTCGAGCAGATAGGCGCCGAGCGGATGCGCCGGATCGGCGGCCGCGCCGATCGCGGCGAGCTCGCGGCGCGCGTCGCTGAAGTCGAGCGCGGGATACGTCACCTCGGGAAGCACACGGCGCCCGCCCTCGAACGCGGCGAGAAAGCGCTGCTGGACCGCCGGCGACCAGCTGGCAAGGCTCAGCAGGCGGACGCCGCGCGCGGCGGCGACCATGCGCGCATCGAGCGCGGCGTGGTGGGCGATGTCGGCGTCGGCCATCGGGGCTCCACGTGCGAAGCGCTCACGCTAGCCGATCGGCGCGCGCGCCTCCATCACCGCAGACGTGCCGGGATGCCGCACGAGCAGACGCGGCCTCGGCCGCGATCGGGCATGACTGACGCCCTGCCCGTCCGCGCATCGCGCGCGAGCGCGCTCCTACAGGGGCTGCTGCGCGTGCGCGGGTTGTCGCGTCGTGCCGACCCTTGCGTTGCGCACCTGTGTAGGAGCGGCCTCGGCCGCGAACCGGCGTTACCGACGCCCCATCCGTCCCACGTTCGCGCGCGAGCGCGCTCCTACAGATGTCGCCGCAGCTGCGCCGGTGTCGCGCGTCGTGCCGACCCTTGCGTTGCGCACCTGTGTAGGAGCGACCTCGGTCGCGAACCGGCGTGACCGACGTCCCATCCGTCCCGCGTTCGCGCGCGAGCGCGCTCCTACGGGGCCTGCTGCGTGTGCGCGGGTTGTCGCGTTGTGCCGACCTTGCGCTGCGCACCTGTGCAGGAGCGGCCTCGGCCGCGAACCGGCGTGACCGACGTCCTGGCCGCCCGCGCATCGCGCGCGAGCGCGCTCCTACAGGGGTGGTGCGCGCTTTGCGGAGCGCCCGGTGGTGGCCCGTCGGCCACGACGCTCAGGCGTCGCGGGTCCAGTCCGAACCGCGGCGCGCGGGTTTGATGCCCGGGCGGCCGCCGGACTTCGGGGCGGCACGTCCGCCCGGCTTGGCGGGCACCGGCGCGGTCTCGGCCTTGTGCGCCATGCGGTTGGCCAGTTGGCCGGCGGCACCAGCCAGTTCGTCACGCAGTTTCAGATAGCTGCCCACGCGGCCCGGCGACAGCGTGCCGGCCTCGACCGCCGCGCGCACCGCGCAGCCCGGCTCGGCGCCGTGCGTGCAGTCGCGGAAGCGGCATTCCGCCGCAACCGCCTCGACGTCGGCGAACCCGCCTTCGCCCAGGTCTTCCTCGCCGGTGGGCTTGAGTTCGCGCATGCCGGGCGTGTCGATCAGGCAGGCGCCCGACGGCAGCGGAATCAGCGCGCGATAGGTGGTCGTGTGCCGGCCGCGGTCGTCGGTCTCGCGCACCGCGGCGGTCTTCATGCGCTCGGTGCCGAGCAGGCTGTTGGTCAATGTCGACTTGCCCGCGCCCGAGCTGCCCACCAGCACCGCAGTCATGCCGGGGCCGAGCCAGCGGTGCAGCACCGCGGAGCTTTCCGGATCGCGCGCGTTCACGGGCACCACGGCGACGCCGAGGCCTGCGATCTCGGTCAACGCGGCGACCGCAGCGGCGATGTCGGCCTCGGGCTTGTCGGCCTTGGTCAGCACGATCACCGGCGTGCCGCCGCCTTGCACCAGCAGCAGATACCGTTCGATGCGCCGCGGATTGAAGTCCGCGTCGAGCCCGCAGACCACCAGCACGGTGTCGATGTTGGCGGCGATCAGCTGCTGCTTGTAATGCTCGCCTGCGGCTGCGCGCTTGATCGCGCTGCGCCGGGGCAGCATGACGACGATGCGCTTGCCGCCTTCCACCAGCACCCAGTCGCCGACCGCGGCGCGGTCTTCCGGCGCCATCGTGCCCTTGCGGTAGCCGCTGCGGCGCAGCCATTCGGGCGGCGATTCCACCGCGAACGCCTCGCCGGGCGCACCGGCGACGAGGTACCCGGAGCGGTGCTGTTCGACCACCCGCATCGGCTGCGTGCCGGGATGCGCGGCCAGCGTCTCGGCCCAGGCGCCCGACGGCGCGCCGTCGAAGGGCCAGCCGATCGCGCGCAGCGCGGGGTCGGGCAGGCTCAAACAGGGAGGCGGGCGATCGTCATGGGCGCGATTCTACGAGCCCGGCGCGGCCAGCGGTCATCCGGGGGCTCATCGGCGCACGCGCGCCGGCGCCAGGCGGTCCCGGGCGACGCGAGCGCGCGCCTGCCGGTGGCGTGGCCACGCGGATTTTCCGCTAGCATCGCGCGACAGACCCGCGCGAGCGCCCCCGATGTCCGCCCCCCTGAAGACCCGTGAACGCCTGTCCGAAGTCCGCTACGAGATCCGCGGCGAACTGGCCCGGCGGGCGCGGGACCTCGAGGCGCAGGGGCGCACGCTGATCAAGCTCAACATCGGCAATCCGGGTGCGTTCGGATTCCGCGCGCCCGAGCATCTGCAGCGCGCGATCGCCGACCACATCCACGCCACCGATCCCTACACCCACCAGCAGGGCCTGCCGGTCGCGCGCGAGGCGATCGCCGCGCACCACGCCGCGCGCGGCGCGCAGGCTGTGTCGGCCGAGCGGGTGTTCGTCGGCAACGGGGTCAGCGAGCTGATCGACATCGCGCTGCGCGCGCTGCTCAATCCCGGCGACGAGGTGCTGGTGCCCTCGCCCGACTATCCGCTGTGGTCGGCGGCGACGATCCTCAACGACGGTCGCCCGGTGTTCTACCAGTGCCGGGCCGGCGACGGCTTCCTGCCCGATCCCGACGAACTCGAAGCGCTGGTCTCGTCGCGCACGCGCGCGATCGTGCTGATCAACCCGAACAATCCGACCGGTGCGGTGTACCCGCGCGCGCTGCTCGAGCGCATCGTCGCGATCGCCGCCAAGCACGAGCTGCTGCTGCTGTGCGACGAGATCTACGACGGCATCACCTACGACGACGCGCCGTTCGAACCGATCGCGCCGATCGCCGGCGACGTGCCCTGCGTGTCGTTCGGCGGCCTGTCGAAGGTGCACCGCGCCTGCGGCTGGCGCGTGGGCTGGGCGGTGCTGTCGGGCAGTGAGCCGCGCAGCCGCGATTTCCGCAACGCGATGGACCTGCTGGGCGCGCTGCGCCTGTGCGCGAACGTGCCGGGCCAGTTCGCGATCGAGGCCGCGCTGAGCGGCGTCGACACGATCACGCCGCTGTGCCAGCCGGGCGGCCGCCTGTACGAGGCACGACGCGCCGTGGTCGAGGCCTGCGCGGCGAGCCGGTATCTCACCCTCAACACGCCGGCCGGTGCGCTGTATGCGTTTCCCGGCATCGCCGAAGAATTCGCGGGCGGCTTCGACGACCATGCGTTCGCACTGGACCTGATGGAGAGCGAGGGCGTGCTCGTGGTGCCCGGCAACAGCTTCAACGTGCCCTACCGCAACCATTTCCGCGTGACCCTGCTGCCCGAACCCGCGCAGCTGCGCGAGGTCTTCGCGCGCATCGAACGCGTGCTCGACCGGCGCATCGGCGATGCGCGCAAGGTCGTGCCGCTGGCGCCGCGGCAGGCGCGTTCCGCACGATGACGGCGCATTACCTCGCGCTCGGCGACAGCTACACGATCGGCGAGGGCATCGCGCCCGAGGCCCGCTGGCCGGTGCGCCTGGCCGACGCGCTGCGCAGTGAGGGCATCGCGATCGATGCGCCGCGGATCGTCGCGACCACCGGCTGGACCACCGACGAACTCGACGCGGCGATCGACGCCGCCGCACTGCGTCCTCCGTTCGACCTGGTGAGCCTGCTGATCGGCGTCAACGACCAGTACCGGGGACGTGACGTCGCGGCCTACGCGCCCGCGTTCGAGGCGCTGCTCAGGCGCGCGATCGGCTTTGCCGGCAGTGACCCGGCGCGTGTGTTCGTGCTCGCGATTCCCGACTGGGGCGTGACCCCGTTCGGCGCGCACTCCGGCCGCGATGTTGTCGCAATTGCCCGCGAACTCGACGCCTACAACGCCGCCGCGGCGGCGATCTGCGCCGCGCACGGCGTCGCGTTCGTCGACATCGCGCCGGTCAGCCGCGCGCGTGGCGGCGAGACCGACATGCTCGCCGACGACGGCCTGCATCCCTCGGCGGCGCTGCATGCGGCGTGGACGCGGCTGGCGCTGCCGGTCGCCCGCGCCGTATTGTCTCGGGCATGAATACGACCGCCCACGACACCGCCCCGCTCGCCACCAGCCCGTTTCCGCGCGAGGACGCCCGCAGCATCGCGCGCGCATTCCTGCCGAAACACGTGCTCGGCAACCGCTACGACTACTACTACACGCTGACCAAGCTGCGCACCGACCCGCTGTATCCGGGCGTGCTGCAGGCGCTGCGCCCGACCACCGCGCCGGTGCTCGATCTGGGCTGCGGCCTGGGCCTGCTGGCGCACGCGCTGCGCGCCGACGGCCAGGCGCTGCCGTTCTACGGCGTCGACATCGACGCGGCGAAGATCCGCCGCGGCCGCGAGGTCGCCGCGCGCACCGGGCTGGCCGACGTGCGTTTCGACGTGCTCGACCTCGGCGCCGGCATGCCCGACCACCGCGGCAGCGTGGCGATCCTCGACGTGCTGCAGTACCTCTCGCACGAACGCCAGCACGCACTGCTCGCCGGCGTGTTGTCGATGCTGACGCCCGGCGCGCGCCTGGTGATCCGCAGCGGCCTGGCCGACGATTCGACCCGCAGCCGCACCACCCGCATCACCGACCGCATCGCCAACCTCGCCGGCTGGATGCAGGAGCGCGCCAAGTGCTACCCGACCGCCGACGGCCTGCGCGCGCAGCTCGAAGGCGCGGGCCTGCGCACGACGATCCGCCCGCTGTATGGCGACACGCCGTTCAACAACTGGCTGATCGTGGGCGAGCGCACGTGACCGCCCGCGACGGCCTGCCCGATGCGCCGATGCTGGCGCTGGACGATCCGTCGTGGACCACGCTCACCTGCGCCGGTGGCAGCGCGCGCGGTATTCCCGCGCTGCTGGCCCAGCTCGACGGCGCGCACGAGGACGGCTGGCAGAGCGAACCCTGGCGTTCGCTGTGGGCTGCGTTGTGCGACGAGGGCCGCGTGCATCCGGCCTCGTTCGCCGCGGTGCCGCACATCGTCGCCGCGCTGGCCGAAGCGCCGGAGCGGGCGACGCCCAGCCATTTCGTGCTGCCCGCGAGCATCGAGCTCGCGCGCGCACTGCACGATGCCGAGATTCCCGACGCGCTGATCGACGGCTACGTCACCGCGCTCGCGCGCCTGCCGCTGCTCGCGGGCCTGGTCGCGACCCCGGACTGGAACGAAACGCTGTGCGCCGCCGCGCTGGCCGCGACCGCGGCATCGACCGGCCAGCATGCGCTGGCCGAACTGCTGCTCGAAGCCGACGACGTCCAGTCGGTGCTGGCGTACCTGCGGACCGCCTGAGGGTCGAGCGCGGGCGTACCCGTCTCTAAGGACACGGGTACGCGCTCCTGCAGGTCGGGCGTAATGCGCGTGTGCGGTGTCCGGTACGCCGTCCCTGTAGGCGTGGCCTCGGCCCCGATTGCCATACGTCTCCGGACCTTCACCGCCTACCGTTCGCGCGCAAGCGCGCTCCTACAGGTGCCGCGCAGTGCGCGCTTGTGCGATGGCCTGTCCGTTGCCTCTGTAGGAGCGGCCTTGGCCGCGATTGCCGCAGTCCTGCGGGTTTCAAACCGCTCCGCGTTCGCGCGCGAGCGCGCTCCTACAGGTCACGCGCGATGCGCGTTCGTGCACTCTTCTGTCCGTTGTTCCTGTAGGAGCGGCCTTGGCCGCGATTGCCGCAGTCCTGCGGGTGTCAAACCGCCCGGCGTTCGCCCGCCAGCGCGCGCCTGCAGGCAACGCACGCCATGGGCGGCGGCACGGCTCGCGGCCTATGCCTGTCCGGGGCCGTCCATGGGCATGATCGCGCGCAACTGCTTCGCGCGCAGGCAGGCCAGCACGCCGTCGAGCATGGCGAGATTGCGGCCGTGCTTCGCCCCTTCGTGCAGCAGCACGATCGCGCCGGGCGCGAGGTCGGCATCGATCCGCGCGACGACCGTTTCCACATCCGTTTCCACCGCGTCGAAACCGCGCGCGCTCCAGCCCACGCGGGCGAGCCCGGCGTCGCGCAACGGCGCATGCACGAACGGATTGGTATGGCCGACAACCGAGCGGAACCACACGGGCGCACGCCCGGCGATCCGGGTCAGCGTGGCCTGGGCCTCGTCGATCTCGCGCCGCATCCGCGCCGGCCCCAGCGCCCAGAAGCGCGCCTGCGGATGGGTCTGGCTGTGATTGCCGATGCCATGGCCACGCGCGACGATCTCGCGCACCAGTTCCGGCCGCGCCGCGGCGCGTTCACCGACGAGAAAGAACGTGGCCTTGGCGCCATGCGCATCGAGCAGGTCCAATACCGCCCGGGTGTCGTCTGACGGGCCGTCGTCAATGGTCAGCCACACCCCGTCGTCCGGCAGCCGCGTCAGCACGGGCCCGTACAGCCGCGACGACGGCGCGAGCACGCCCCACAGGCACAACGCGTGGCTGGCCAGCAGCAACGGCAGCCCGACCTGCCAGCCCAGCCACCCCCACAGCAGCGCGATCACGACCTGCGACGCCGCCAACAGCGGCAGCCAGAGATGGGGATGGCGGGGCGGACGATGCGACGACATGGCGCGCATGATGCCACCGCTTCGCGCGCCTCTTGCCCGGCGCGCCTGCGGGATCACGCGCTGAGCGGCCGTTGTCGACTTCCGGCGCGGCTCAGTCCCGGACTGCAGAGGCGGCGCCGGCCCAGGCCATCCATGTCCCGTCTGTTCCCCTTCTGCTCACTTCTTCTGCTGCTTTGCCCGCTCCGGCTGTATCTCGACGTCGACCTGGACGCCTTCGCGGTCAACGCACGGCGATCCGCGCTGTCGAACACGCGACCGATCGACAGGCGCGTCGACACCGGTTTCATCGAGAGCACCTCGGCGCATTCGCTCCGGCGTATGCGCCGCCCGGGACCCGCGCGCTTCCCGATATGACCGGACATTGATTTTTGCCCGACTCCGGCCATTGCCGCTGCCAGCGCCTTGGGGTTTTGTGTTCGGCCCTTGCTTTCCCGAGCAATTCAGCGCGCCGAGCATCTGAGTCCGACGTGGCCGAAGGCTGCATATCCGAGCGCAGCGATTTCGGGCAGCGTTACCGTTAAAGCGACAATGTGCGGCGTCGGGCGGGACGCGGGTCTGCTTTTCTCCCACCCTTCCCGTTGTCTGCACCTTTGCTTTTCTGCATTGCGCCTCTCGCCTCTCGCCTTTTGGCTTCGGCTTCGGCTTTGGCTTTGAGTTTGGCTTTGGCTTTGGCTTTGGCTTTGGCTTTGGGTTTGGCTTGGGCTGTGGCTGTGGCTGTGGCTGTCAGCGTTTGACGTGTCGAGCCGTAAAGCGAGCCGAGCACCGGAGCCTGGCGTGGCCGAAGAGCAGCCCATGTCTGAGCGAAGCGAGTTTGGGCTGCGTGCCGCGTCAGGCGAGGAGCACAGGGGACCGGCGCGGCGCAGCCGCGTCGGCTCGCGTCCGGCGATGGCGGTTTTGCTTACTTTTGACAAGACAAAAGTAAGCCGCGCGAACAGCGCGGAAGCTCTGTTCTTCGCGAAGCATTGGAATCGGGCGCCAGCCGTGAACGAAGCGAAGCAACGCAAGTGCACGGCTTTCGCCCGCTTGCGCGTGCGAGTCCCTTTTTGAAGGACCAAAAAGGAAGCAAAAAGTCCCTTCGCCGGACGCGATCCGCCGCGATACAACCGCGGCGGGCCCCTGCGCTTCTCGGGCGACCGGGCACGCAGCCCAAACTCGCTACGCTCAAACATGGGCTGCTCTTCGGCCCGGCCGCCCTGCGATGCTCGGCTCGCTTTACGGCTCGACACTGCAACAGCAGAAGAGCCAAAGCCAACACCAAAGCCAAAGCCAAAAGCCAAAGCAGGCGCTGGAGCCTAACCCGGAGCCGGAGCGAACACCCTGCACGTGCCCAGGCAAAGCCGGGAACACAACGGACACCCACGCCCGCAAACCTTGCAAGCCAGCCCCCGCGCTACCATGTCGGCCTTCCACGCTCACCGGAACACCGCCATGTCCCTCGACCCCGCCCTCCGCACCCGCATCGAAACCCTGCTCCAGGGCAACCGCGCCGTGCTGTTCATGAAGGGCTCGCCGCTGGCCCCGCAGTGCGGCTTCTCGGCCAAGGCCGTCGCGGCGATGGACGCCGTCGGCGTCGACTACCTGCACGTCAACGTGCTCGAGGACGGCGAGATCCGCGAGGGCATCAAGGCCTACGGCGACTGGCCGACGATCCCGCAGCTCTATGTCGACGGCGAACTCGTCGGCGGCAGCGACATCATCGACCAGATGGTCGGCAGCGGCGAGCTGCACGGCCTGTTCGGCGTCGCCCCGCCCGACCGCACCCCGCCGTCGATCACGATCACCCCCGCCGCGCGCGAGATGGTCGCCAAGGCCGTGGGCGATGCCGGTGGCGACTACGTGCTGCAGGTCGACATCGATGCGAACTTCCGCACGCGCCTGCAGCTGGCGCCGCGTAATCCGGGCGCGATCATCGCCCAGGCCGACGGCATCGACGTGCAGTTCGACCTCGGCGGCGCACGCCGCGCCGAGGGCATGACGATCGATTTCGCCGACGACATCCGCGGTCGCGGGCTGGTCATCGACAACCCGAACGCGCCCAAGCCGGTCCAGGACATCAGTCCGGCCGACGCCAACGACCGCCTCGCGGCCGGCACGTTGACCCTGATCGACGTGCGTCCGCCGGAGGAGCGCGCCACCGCCAGCGTCGCGCGCCCGTTCGAGGTGCTCGACGGCGACGGCATCACCCGCCTGCAGCAGTTGCCCAAGGACACGCCGCTGGCGTTCCTGTGCCACCACGGCGGTCGCAGCCAGCAGGCGGCCGAGCACTTCCGCAACCAGGGCTTCACCCAGGTCTTCAACGTGGCCGGCGGTATCGATGCCTGGAGCGACAGCGTCGACGGCAGCGTGCCGAAGTACTGAGGCGATGATCGCGGCCGCGATGCCCGGCCGGTTCGCGCCCCGCGGGCGTCAGGCGGCCGGGATCCTCGGGCCCGCGCCCGTGGCTCAAGCTGCCCCGGATATGGCCGATAGGGCGATGTCCCGTCGTGTCCGCCATGTCCGGCGCTCACATCGGTGCACACCTGCCCCGACTGTCTGAGCCCATGACCAAGCCGATCGACCCGACCGCCTCCGCCGACCGCGCCCAGCGCGTGACGGCGCGTGGCGTCGACGGCGCGATCGGCTCGGAGGCCCTGGTCGCGCTGTTCGCCGGTGCCGACGAACCTGGGCGCCTGCTGTCGGCGTTCGCCGACGGCGTGGCCGGGCTGCACGACGAACTGGGCCAGCTCGGCCGCTATCTGCAGTCGGCCTACGCGGCCGGCGACTGGCCGGCCTACGGGCGCGCGATGCGCCAGTTGATCGACAAATACGTGCGCTACGTGGAGCTCGACACCCCGCCCCCGGGCGCCGCCGACGCCTCGCGCCTGCGCGACCTGCTGCGGCACACCCTCGGCGCGGCGCTGGCCGCGCTGCTGCGCAACGATCCGGCACTGTCGGACGAGGCGATCGCGCTGGCCTCGGGCTTCCGCACCTGGACCCCGGGCGACGACCTGGGAACGCTCGGCCGCCGCCTGACCGACCTCTGTCACCGCGTCGGCGTGCACACCCAGGACACCGAGGAGCAGATCTCGCTGCTGATCGGCCTGTTCGACCTGCTGCTGGAGAACGTCGGCGAACTGCTCGAGGACAAGAGCTGGCTGCACGGCCAGATCGGGCAGATCCGCGCCCTGCTGGCCGGGCCGATGGACAAGACGACGGTCGAGGAGGCCCGCGCCGGGCTGCGCCAGGTGCTCTTCCGCCAGGGCCAGCTGAAGAAGGGCATCGACGAGTCCAAGGCCGCGATGCGCTCGATGCTGGGCACCTTCGTCGAGCGGCTCGACGGCATGGCCGCGCACACCGGCGAGTACCAGGACCGCCTGGCCGGCCACGCCACCCGGATCCGCGAAGCGCGCAGCATCGCCGAGTTCAATGGCGTGCTCGATGCGGTGCTCGAGGACACCGGACGGATCCAGGCGCGGGCGATCCGCGCCCGTGACGACCTGGTGGCCGCACGCCGCGAGCTGGAAGAGAGCGAGCGGCGGATCTCCCAACTGGAGGAGAAGCTCAACGACGCCGCCGGCCTGGCACGCGAGGACGAGCTGACCGGCTGCCTCAACCGCCGCGGGTTCGACGAGGCCTTCGAACGCGAGGCCAAACGCGCGCGTCCCGACCGCCCGCTGTGCATGGCACTGGCCGATCTCGACGACTTCCGCCGCCTCAACGCGATCCACGGCCACCTGGGCGGCGACGCCGCGTTGCGCCACTTCGCCGACATCGCACGTCTGACCCTGCGCGACAGCGACGTGGTCGGCCGCTTCGGCGGCGAGGAGTTCGTGATCCTGATGCCCGCCACCACGGTGCCGCATGCACTGGCCGCGCTGGGCCGCCTGCGCACGGTGCTGGCACACCGGCCGGTGCTGCACGACGAGGCCCGCATCGCGATGACGTTCAGCGCGGGCGTCGCGCTGCAGCGGCCGCGCGAGACCTTCGAATCGCTGCTCAAGCGCGCGGACCTGGCGATGTACGGCGCCAAGCGCGAAGGCAAGGACCGGAGCATGACCGCGCCGGATTGAGCCCGGGCGGTGCGTGGGGCGCGCGGCCCCGCAGCGTGGGCACGATTGCAGCACGCCCGTACACTGCGGGGATCGAAACGCGGGGAACGGCATGCTGCCGGGCTGGGTCTTGCTTCTGGTGTCGCTGGGCTACGCTGCGCTGCTGTTCGGCGTGGCCTGGTACGGCGACCGCCGCGCGCTCTACACCGACCGGCCGTGGCTGCGCTCGGTGGTCTACAGCCTCGCGCTCGCGGTCTACTGCTCGTCGTGGACGTTCTACGGTGCGGTCGGCACCGCGGTGCGCCAGGGCGTGGGTTACCTGCCGATCTATCTCGGCCCGCTGCTGTTGCTGCTGTTCGGCTGGCGCATCCTCGAACGCCTGGCGCTGATCGCGCAGTCGCAGAACACGGTGTCGATCGCCGACTTCATCGCCTCGCGCTACGGCCGTTCGCAGCGGCTGGCGGCGATGGTCGCGCTGATCGCGCTGGTCGCAGCGGTGCCCTACCTCGCACTGCAGTACAAGGCGGTGGCGATCAGTCTCGGCGTGCTCGGCGGGCCCGATGATCCGGTCACCCCGTTCGGTGATCCCGCGTTCTACGTCGCGGCCCTGATGGCGCTGTTCGCGATCCTGTTCGGCACACGCACCGTGGACGCGACCGAGCACCGCCCCGGGATGATGCTGGCGGTCGCACTGGAATCGCTGATCAAGCTGGTGGCGCTGGTCGCGGTCGGCGTGTTCGCCGTCGCGTGGCTGGGCCGCAACGAGTTGCCGCTGGTGGACGCGACCCGCGCCCTGGTCGCGCATGCGCCGCCGTCGAGCTTCGCCGCGCAGTGCCTGCTCGCGTTCGCGGCGATCATCTGCCTGCCGCGGCAGTTCCACGTCGCGGTGGTGGAATGCGGCGACGTGCGCGACATCCGCCGCGCGCGCTGGCTGTTCGGCGGATACCTGGTGATCATCTGCCTGATGGTGCTGCCGATCGCCAGCGCCGGCGTGGCGCTGTTCGGCCGCGAGGGACCGGTCGCACCCGACAGCTTCGTGCTGGCGCTGCCGATGGCCGACAACGCCGATCTGCTGGCACTGTTCGCCTACATCGGCGGGTTCTCCGCGGCCACGGGCATGGTCATCGTGTCGTCGGTGGCGCTGGCGACGATGATCAGCAACGACCTGGTGATGCCGCTGCTGCTGCGCCGCGGCTATGCCGAGCGTCATGGCGGCAACGTCGCCTCGACCGTGTTGTGGGTGCGCCGGGGCGCGATCATCGGGCTGGCGGCCCTGGCCTACGGCTACTACCGCACCAGTGGCAACGAGACCACGCTGGCGGCGTTCGGGCTGATGGCCTTCGTCGCGGTGGCCCAGTTCGCGCCGGCGTTGATCGGCGGCCTGTACTGGCGTGGCGCCAGCCGACGGGGCGTGGAGGTCGGGCTGCTGATCGGGTTCTGCGTCTGGGGCTACACGCTGCTGTTGCCCAAGCTCACCGAGTCCGGCCTGCTCGATCCGGCGTGGATGGTGGACGGGCCACTGGGACTGGGCTGGCTGCGTCCCCGCGCACTGTTCGGGCTCGGCGGCTGGGATCCGTTGACCCACGGCACGTTCTGGTCGCTGCTGTTCAACGTCGGCGCGCTGCTTCTGGTGTCGGCGCGCTGGCGGCCGACGCTCGACGAGCGCCTGCGCGCGGCGCCGTTCCTCGATCCCTATGCCGAGCGCCGCACCTTCGCGGCCGAGGACTGGAACGGCAACGTCAGCATCGGCGACCTGCTGACCCTGACCGGACGCATCGTCGGCGACCGCACCGCGCGGCGCGTGTTCGATGATTACGCGCTGACGGTGGACCGGCCGCTGGTGCTCAACGCCGCTGCCGACCGCACCTGGCTGCAGTTCACCGAACGCCAGCTCGCGGCTGCGGTCGGCGCGTCGTCGGCGCGCCTGCTGATGACCAGCGCACTCAAGGGCTCGGGCATGGAGGTCGACGAGGTCGTGGCGATGCTCGACGAGGCCGGCCAGGAGCTGCGCTTCAACCGCGAGGTGCTGTCGTCGACGCTGGAGAACATCGATCACGGCGTCAGCGTCGTCGACCGCACGATGCGCCTGGTCGCGTGGAACCGCAGCTACCAGCGCCTGTTCGGGTATCCGGACAACATGCTCTACGTCGGCCGTCCGGTCGCCGACCTGATCCGCTACAACGCCGAGCGCGGCGAACTCGGCCCGCGCGACGTCATCGACATCGACACCGAGATCGACAAGCGCATCGCCTACATGCGCGCCGGTTCGCCGCACGTCTCCGAGCGCGTGCTCGGCAACGGCCAGGTCATCGAGCTGCGCGGCCAACCGCTGCCCGGCGGCGGCTACGCCACCAGCTACAGCGACGTCACCGACTACAAGCGCGCCGAGCGCGAACTGCTGGAGATCAACGAGACCCTGGAACAACGCGTCACCGACCGCACGCGCGAGGCGGAAGTCGCCCAGGAATCGCGCTCGCGCTTCCTCACCGCGGTGAGTCACGACGTGCTGCAGCCGCTCAATGCCGCGCGGCTGTTCACCTCGGCGCTGCGCGAGAGCCACGACATCGCCGACCAGAAGCACTTCGCCGAGCGCATCGACACCTCGCTGCGCGCGGCCGAGGAACTGCTCGACGGTCTGCTCGACGTCTCGCGCCTCGACGCCGGCGCGCTCAAGCCCGAGATCACGGATTTCGACGCGGCGGAACTGTTGCGCCAGCTCGCCGGCCAGTACGCGCCGATGGCCCAGGCGCGGCAGATCGAAATCCGCCTGCACGTGCCGCCCACGCCCGTGCGCAGCGACCGTCGCCTGCTGCGCCGCGTGCTGCAGAACTTCCTGGCCAATGCGCTGCGCTACACCCGCAGCGGGCGCATCGTGCTGGCCGCACGCCGGCGCGGCGACACCATCGCGTTGCAGGTCTGGGACACCGGCCCGGGCATTCCCGAGCACCACATGAGCCAGATCTACGACGAGTTCCACCGCTACGAGCAGACCTTCGACTGGGACGGCCGCGGGCTCGGCCTGGGCCTGTCGATCTGCCAGCGCATCTCGCGCTTGCTCGGGCACACGCTCAATGCGCGCTCGCGGGTCGGCCAGGGCAGCATGTTCTCGATCACCGTGCCGCGCAGCACGCAGGCCATCCTGCCGGTGGCGCCGCCCGCCGCGCCGCTGCAGGACGAATCGCTGCGCGGCCTCCGCGTGCTGTGCGTCGACAACGACGACGACATCCTCGCCGGCATGCGCGCGCTGCTGCGCCGCTGGGGGGTCGAGCCGCTGTGCGCCAAGACGATCGACGAGGCGATCGAGCGCATGGACGAGGCGCCCGACGTGCTGCTGGTCGACTACCACCTGCACGACCGCCACGACGGCCTCGACACGCTGGACATGCTGCGCGGCATGGCGCCGGAGGTGCCCGGTGCACTGCTGACCGCCGACGGCAGCGACACGCTGAAGCAGGCCGCGCGCATCCGCGGCTACCGGGTGCTGACCAAGCCGGTCAAGCCGGCCTCGATGCGGGCCTTCCTCGCGGCCCAGCGCGCCGGCCAACGCCCGCGCGCGACCCCGCCCTGACGCGCCCCCGGGCGCCGGATGGAGACCGGCGTCACGGATCGCGTACAGTGCGTCCGCGGGCGGCACGGCGCCCTCCGCCCGTCGACACGCCGGGACAGGCGCGCGGCGGCGCACATCGCACGCGCCTCGGGAGGGCCTCATGCGTATCGGAATCGTCGTGGACTCGGCATGCGACCTGCCGCCTGCATGGCTCGAGGCGCACAACGTCAAGCTGTTGCCGGTGACCGTGCGCATCGGCGAGACCCAGTTCGTGGACCTGCGCGACGAGCGCGCCACGCTCGACTTCGCCGACGCCCACGTCGCCGAGCGGGGCCACACGGCTGAAACCGCGGCCTACCCGTCGGACCGCGTCAAGGCGCTGTTCCTCGACGAACTGGTGGTCGATTACGACTACGTGTTCTGCCTGACGATCACCCGCAGCCGCAGCCAGATCCACGACAACGCCACCCACGCCAGCTTCGCGATCCTCAACGAGTACAAGCCGATCCGCGCGGCCGCCGGCCACACCACGCCGTTCGCGCTGCGCATCGTGGATTCGCAGCAGGTGTTCGCCGGCCAGGGCATCCTGCCGGTGGAGGCGGTGCGCCTGCGCGATGCGGGCGCGACCGCGCCGGAGATCCGCAGCCGGCTCGAATTCCTCGCCGAGCGCAGCTACGCCTACATGGTGCCGCGCGACCTCGGCTACCTGCGCGCGCGCATCAAGCACCGCGGCGACCGCAGCGTGAGCCTGCTCGCCGCACTGATCGGCGGCGCGCTGGACATCAAGCCGATCCTGCACTGCCATCGCGGCGACACCGGCCCGGTGGGCAAGGTCCGCGGTTTCGAACCCGCGGCCGAGAAGCTGCTGACCTTCGCCGCCGACCGCGTCCGCGCCGGCCTGCTGACCCCGACGCTGTGCCTGAGCTACGGCGGCGAGCTCGATCAGCTGCACGCGCTGCCGGGTTATGCCGCGCTGGTCGCCGCCTGCGAGGCGCACAACGTCGAGCGCTTCGAGACGGTGATGAGCCTGACCGGCATGGTCAACGTGGGCGCGGGATCGCTGACGGTCGGGTTCGCCGCCCCGCCGCATACGTTCGCCTGATCGCCGCCGCCACGCCGGCCGGGTGAACCGTGGCCTCCTCCGCCCTGCCGCGCCGCGCGCCGGTCGCCCGCGTGACGGATTTCTAACGCACCGGATTGCTAGGCTGGCGGCTTCGATCGCATCGACGACACGCGTATGAGCACCCGTTACCTGATCCGCATTCCCGACACCGACAAGGCCCGCGCCTCCGGCGACTACGCGCTGCGCGCGCAGGGCCCGGACGGCATCGCCGAGGAAGTGCAGGCCGCCTTGCGCGGCGAGGCGCTGTTCGCGCGCTGGCGCGATGCGCAGCCCGATCCGGACGAGGTGGACCCGGCTCTCGGCATCGTCGATCCCGCAGCCCAGGTCACCGGCGAACAGCGCGACCTCGGCATCGACCTGACCGTCGACACCTCGATCTCGAGCACGGTGCTCAAGCACCGCCTGCGCCTGCTCGCGGGCGGCGCCTGGGAACTGCGCGACGTGCGCGCCGCCTGACCGCACCGACACCGATGTCCCGTACGCCGGTGCTGCTGTCGTGGAGCGGCGGCAAGGACGCGGCCTGGGCCCTGCACACGCTGCGTACCCAGGCCGACGTCGACGTCGTCGGCCTGGTGACGACGATCACCGCCGGCTACGAGCGCATCTCGATGCAGGGCATCCGCGTCGACGTGCTGCATGCGCAGGCACGCGCCACCGGCCTGCCGGTGATCGAGGCGCGGATTCCGGCCGCGGTCGACAACGCCGGCTACGAGGCCGCATTCGCCGATGCGTTGCAGCGCGCGCAGCAGCGCTGGCCGGGGCTGTCGACGATCGCGTTCGGCGACCTGTTCCTGGCCGACATCCGCGCCTGGCGCGAAGCGCTATGCACGCGCCTGGGCTGGTCCGCACTGTTTCCGTTGTTCGACGCCGACACCGCCGCACTCGCGCACACGATGCAGGCCGGCGGACTGCGCGCGATCGTGTGCTGCGTGGACACCCGACAGCTTGATGCCGAATTCGCCGGCCGCGATTTCGACGCCGCACTGCTGGCGGGGCTGCCCGCCGGCATCGACCCCTGCGGCGAGCACGGCGAGTTCCACACCTGCGTGCACGCCGGGCCGATGTTCGCGCAGCCGCTGGACGTGGTCCGCGGCGAGACCGTACTGCGCGAGGCGCGCTTCGCCTACACGGACGTGCTGCTGCGCGATTGAGTGCTCACGGGTCGGGCGGCAGGGCGTCGAACACGCGCTGTCCGCGACCGGTGGTTTCAGGCAGCACGTGGGCGTCGGTGGCGACGAGTACGGTGCCCGGGCGCAGGCGCGGCAACAGCGCGTCGACGAAGGCCGGCGGGACCTGCACCCCGGCGAGCAGCGCTGGATCCAGCGGCTGCCCGGCGTCGGCCTCGTGGCCGGGCACCGCGATCGCCTGCCACCGCGGCATGTTTCCATCGGACACGCCGTCGACGTGCTCCGGCATCGTGCCCGCACCCATGACGTAGACGTGGGTGCCACGCGGCGTGGCCGAGGGCGGCACGACGATGCGCGCGCGGCCGATCTCGCGCCCCTCCTCGAGCGCGATCAGGCGCTGGTCGCTGCGGCTGAGCACCAGCGACACCGGCCCGCTGGTCGCCGCGTCGCCGGTCCAGCGCCACGGCTGGCCGTCGTCGAGCGGCAGCGCGGGCATCGAGGCGCCACTGCCCGGATCCACCGGGGCGAGCAGGCCCGGGTGCACCAGGTCGGCCTGGGCGTGCCCGGCTTCGGCGATGACGACGGTCATGCCCAGCGTGGTCGCGGCGAACAGGCGCCGCGCGAATTCGGTCGGCAGGTGCACGCAGCCGTGCGATTCCGGATAGCCGGGCAGTCCACCGGCGTGCAACGCGATGCCGTCCCAGGTGAGCCGCTCCTGGTAGGGCATCGGTGCGTTGTTGTAGCGGTTCGAGTGGTGGTCGCGGTCCTTCTGCAGGATCGTGAACACGCCGGTCGGCGTCGCATGTCCCGGTTTGCCGCTGCTGACCGTGGTCACCGCGATCCGCAGGCCGTTGCGGTAGACGTAGGCGCGCTGCTCGTCGAGGCTGACCACGACCACCATCGGCCCCAGGGCCGGGTCGTCCCCGGCCCAGATCCACTCACCCGGGCGCAGCTGCGCGAGCGGCGTGTCGACCGCGCTCGACTGCGGCGCGCCCCAGACCGGCGTCGCCGCGGTGACCGGCACGACCGACAGGGCCAGACAGACCAGCATCAGGATCCGGAGCAGCGTCATGGCGAGGACCTCGCGGGGGCACGCGGCGACGCTAGCACGCGGCCGCGCACGCGGCGGTCGGTCCCGCGGCGAACGGGCTCATGGGGACGGCACGTGACGTGCGCGCCCCTGCCGCCCCGCGTCAGCCGCGCAGCGCCTTCGCGTGATGCGCGATGTGGTCGCCGATGAAGCTCTGGATGAAGTAGTAGCTGTGGTCGTAGCCGGGCTGCACGCGCAGGTCGATCGGATGGCCGGCCGCCTCGCACGCTGCCTGCAGCAGATGCGGCTTGAGCTGCCCGTCGAGGAACTCGTCGGCATCGCCCTGGTCGATCAGCAGCGGCAGGCGCTCGGTCGCGGTCTCCACCAGCGCGGTGGCGTCGTACTGCGCCCACGCCGCACGGTCGTCGCCGAGATAGGCGCCGAGGGCCTTCTCGCCCCATGGCACCTGGCTGGGCGCGACGATCGGCGAGAACGCCGACACGCTGCGATAGCGGCCTGGATTGCGCAGTGCGATCACCAGCGCGCCGTGTCCGCCCATCGAGTGCCCGCTGATCGCGCGCGCACCGGTGACCGCGAACGTCGCCTCGATCAGTGCGGGCAGCTCGTTCACCACGTAGTCGTACATGCGGTAGTGCGCGGCCCACGGCGCCTGCGTCGCATCGACGTAGAAGCCGGCGCCCTTGCCGAGGTCGTAGCCGTCGGCATCGGCCACGTCGTCACCGCGCGGGCTGGTATCCGGCGCGACCAGAATCACCCCGTGCTCGGCCGCATAGCGCTGCGCACCGGCCTTGGTGATGAAGTTCTGCTCGTTGCAGGTCAGGCCCGACAGCCAGTACAGCACCGGCAGCTTCGCCTTGTCTGCCTGCGGCGGCAGATACACCGCGAAGCGCATCGTGCAGCCGAGCGCCGTGGATGCATGTTCGTAGACGTCCTGCCAGCCGCCGAAGCAGGCGCGGTGTTCGATGCGTTCGAGCGCCACGTCAGTGGACCTGCTGCGTGGCGGGGAGGCGGATCTCGTAGGTCTTCAGCGCGGCCGGATCGCCCTTGCCTCCGATGCGCGAAGCCTGCACCAGCGCGCGGATGCGCAATGCGTAGACGACCTCCGGCACGTCCTCGTATTCGTCGGGCGCGGCGATCATCACGCCCGACGCGATGAAGCCGGCCTTCTGCCATTCGCGTCCGAGCGCGGAGAGGATGGCCTGGTCGATCTGCATCAGGTCCCGGTCGTCGAGGCGCGCCACCGCGTCGCGCGATTCCGGCGCGAGGTCGAGCTGTTCGATCGCCGCTTCGAGTGCGGCTTTGTCCATGAAGGCCGTCATCAGAAGTGCACCACGGTGCGGATCGACTTGCCGGCATGCATCAGGTCGAAGGCCTCGTTGATGTCGTCCAGTCCCATCGTGTGGGTGACGAAGGGTTCGAGATCGATGCGGCCCGCCATCGCGTCCTCGACCATGCCCGGCAGCTGCGTACGACCCTTGACCCCGCCGAACGCGGAGCCGCGCCAGACGCGCCCGGTCACCAGCTGGAACGGCCGCGTGCTGATCTCCTGGCCGGCCCCGGCCACGCCGATGATGACGCTCTCGCCCCAGCCCTTGTGGCAGCACTCGAGCGCGGCGCGCATCACGTTGACGTTGCCGATGCATTCGAACGAGAAGTCGACGCCGCCGTCGGTCATCTCGACGATGACCTCCTGGATCGGCTTCTCATGGTCCTTCGGATTGATGCAGTCGGTCGCGCCCATCGAGGTGGCGAGTTCGAACTTGCCGGGGTTGGTGTCGATGGCGAGGATGCGGCTGGCGCCGGCCTGCACCGCGCCCTGGATCACCGCCAGGCCAATGCCGCCGAGCCCGAACACCGCGACCGTGTCGCCGGCCTTGACCTTGGCCGTGTTGTGCACCGCGCCGATGCCGGTGGTGACGCCGCAGCCGAGCAGGCAGACCTGCTCCGGGTTCGCCTCGGGGTTGATCTTCGCCAGCGAGATCTCGTTGACCACGGTGTATTCGCTGAAGGTGCTGCAGCCCATGTAGTGGTAGATCGGCTCGCCGTTGTAGGAGAAGCGCGTGGTGCCGTCCGGCATCAGGCCCTTGCCCTGGGTGGCGCGCACTTTCTGGCACAGGTTGGTCTTGCCCGACAGGCAGAACTTGCACTCGCGGCATTCGGCCGTGTACAGCGGAATGACGTGGTCGCCGGGCGCGAGCGAGGTCACGCCCTCGCCCACTTCGACCACGATGCCCGCGCCTTCGTGGCCGAGCACGCTCGGGAAGATGCCTTCCGGATCGTCACCCGACAGCGTGAACGCGTCGGTGTGGCAGACGCCGGTGTGGGTGATCTTGACCAGCACTTCGCCGGCCTGCGGCGGGGCGACGTCGATCTCGACGATCTTCAGGGGTTCGCCAGCGGCGAAGGCGACGGCGGCACGTGATTTCATGGGCGGCTCCGTGAGGATGGGTGGCGCGGCGCGATGGGCCGACGGGTTATCTGAGATAGGACCGGACCAGCGCGACGGCATCGTCGATGCCGGCCTGGCGCGCGGTCGGCGTGGCGTCGTCCGGCCCCAGCGTTTCGCGCAGATGGCTTTCGAGCACGCCCGACATCAAGCCGTTGACCGCACCGCGCAGCGCGGCCAGCTGCTGCAGCACCGGCGCGCAGTCGGCCCCGGCTTCGAGCGCACGTTCGAGTGCGTCGAGCTGACCCCGCATGCGCCGCACGCGGGCGAGGACACGCTTTTTTTCTTCGGGCGAATGCGGCATCGGGGCCCGCCGTATCTGGATACTCTGGGGGAGTATAGCAGGCGGGTCGTCGCGGCGTGCTTCACGCGGGACTTTGGGGGCAACGGCAAAGTTTGTGTCCGATGTACAAACTTTGGTCAATTAAGCCGGTACAGACGTTGGTGACGGCCGGAATCGGCCTCAATGCGAGCCAATGCCTCGGGCAGGGCGCTTAACCCCACTTCGGTTACGGGGCAGACGACCGGAATCAGGGATTCACGACATCCGCGTCGACGGGTTCCGGCAAGAAGAAGTTCAGAAAGTGCTGCGAGACCTCGCCCGAAAGAAGGAACTTCAGGAGGTTCCTACTGATCGCTTCGCGACCTGAGCATCCCTTCCGGCCACTAAGAGGGGTCGCACATCGATCGAACGTTTGCCCCGGCCCCGGGTACTCCGTAATGGCCAGGATCAGCACGATTCACGCCAGGGCCTGGACCTTTGCCGCCAGCACGGCACCCGCCTGAGTTCAGGCGCTGGGCCAGCCAAGCCAAACGCGAAGCCACGCCTGCTCCCGGCGATGTCGTGGGCCTACGCTCGACTAGAAATGATACCGATCGGTCTATATCATCGGCGGCGAATCCACCGCCGGAGTGATCATGAGCAAGGTTCGCGAGCGCATCCTGGATGTCGCCACCAATCTGTTCTATCGGCAGGGGATTCAGGCGGTCGGCGTGGACGCCATCATCAGCACCGCGGACGTCGCCCGCATGAGCTTCTATCGGCACTTTCGGTCGAAGGAAGGTCTGGCGTTGGCAGTGCTGGAGCGGCGCGACGAACGACTCTGCGCCTGGTTCGAGCAGGAGGTCGAGCGCTTGGCGCCCGATGCAAATCTGCGGCCGCTGGCAGTGTTCGACGCCTTGGCAATGCGCCTGGCCAGCCCCGACTACCGTGGTTGCGCCTTCCTCAACACCATCGCCGAGACGCCGCCGCCCAGCCACGCACTGCATCGGGCTGCGGCTGCGCACAAGCACCGCTTCGAGGCCTACTTCGCCCGTTTGTTGCGAGCGGCCGGGCTGGACGAAAGCGCAGCCGGCGATCTCATGCTGCTGTTCGATGGGGCCGTGGTCACCGCGGTTCGCGAAGGAACCCCCACCCCCGCCACGCGGGCGAAAAACATGGCGGCACGGGTGCTCGGCATCGCGCCGGCGAACTGAGTCAATGTCTTACTGAGAGAGCAGTTATGCCTGCGAAAGTTGTGTCGCCAGACCCGGTCGCTCGCAGCGAACGGTTGTTGCAGTTGGATGTGCTGCGCGGTCTGGCCTTGTTCGGCGTGCTGCTGGTCAACATCGGTTACTTCTGCGGTGCCGATTTGGCACGGCAAGCCGGGGTCGCCTATCCGCTGGGAGACTTCGGTGGCCTGGCCGGCGACCTCGTCAGGGTGCTGTTGGAGAACAAGGCGGCGGCGCTGCTGTCGATCCTGTTCGGTGCCGGGCTCGCCATCCAGGCCGATCGTGCGTCCGACAAGGGTCAGTCGCCCTGGCCGTTTGCGCTGCGTCGCAGCGCGGTGCTCGCCCTGCTGGGCAGCGCGCACACGTTCTTGTTGTGGAACGTCGACATCCTGCTCGACTACGCACTGATCAGCTTGATGGTTCTGCCCTTCCTGCGGCTGTCGGCCGGCCGGGTGCTATGGGCGATCCCGGTGGTGCTGATCGTCTCGGCGGTGATTGCCGGGCCGATGCTGGCGCTTGCAACGGATCTGCCGCCGGCGCAAATCTATACCCTTGGTCTCGAGCACTACGGGCAAGGTGGGTGGCTCGACGCCCTGCAATACCGATGGTGGGAAACGCTGCATGTGATCGGCCCGATGCGAATCGCCAATCGCTTGGTCATCCTGGCGCCGTTCTTCATCGTCGGCGTTGCGGCCTGGAAGTCCGGATGGCTTTCGGCGCCGGACGCGCATCGGCGCCGACTCCGACAGGTCTTCGTGCTCTGCTTCAGCCTCGGGCTGGTGGCCAACGCAGTGCCGCAGGAGGCGCTGCATGCCTGGGTGAATCAGCTTGCACTGCAGCCGCTGCGGGTCTTGATCAAGGCGACATTCTTCTTCGCCAAGTTCGCGCTGACTCTGGGCTACGCGGCCGGCATCCTGTTGCTGCTGCAGCGATCGCGCTGGCGCGTGTGGCTGGGTGTGTTCGCGCCGCTCGGTCGCATGGCGCTGACCCAATACCTGCTGCAGTCGCTGGTCTGCACATGGATCTTCTACGGCTTCGGTCTGGGCCAGTACGGGCGGATGCCGCTCGACCTGGCGCTGGCGCTGGGCGTGCTGCTGTTCGCCATGCAGGTGATCAGCAGCCGCTGGTGGTTGGCGCGCTTCAGCATCGGCCCGGTGGAGTGGCTGTGGCGGCGATTGAGCTACGGCGGCATTCGCCAGCGCCCGCCGGCGCTCGCAGCGGCCGGGGCGGAGACTGAACAGGCCCGAAGCCGGTAGCGTGGGTGATGCCGCGTTGCGGCATTAGCGCCGTGTTTTTGCGCCTGTCGGCGTGGTGGTGCGCGGGCGGATTTAGCGCCATGAGCGCGTCGCTGCGGCCGCCGGCATCGACAAGACCCGGAATACTGGGATGCCGTCAATCTACCTCACAGCCGCGCCGGCTAAGCAGCTTTCTTTGGCTGAGCGCTGGCAGATCTCCCAGGGCCGACTAAATTGGGCGAATTGCGCCGAACGAAGCTGAAGAAGATGTCCGCCCATGCTGCTACACCCGATCCATCACGGCAGGGGAATGTCATGGCCCGCTACCGTCACGTTGATTACAGCCCACACCTGCTTCCGGCCGACCTCCAGGCGCAGTGGGTGCCGGCCAGCAACCTTTGGTGGAGGCCGTAATGACCGCTAAGGGTCGAGAGCGGACATCGACTGATCATTTTCAGCGCTGATCAGCTTCAGCTGGAGCGACTAGGCAGCGGGACCGGCAAACGAGACTGTCGCTTGATATGAGTTTGTCAGTTGCGAACCTTGCCTGGCCTCACCTCGTCGTCCCGTCCCCCTCGAGCCGATTTCATGAGCAGACGATGGCGCGTCGGAAGGACGAAGGGCAGGCGGCAACGCGAACTATGGCTTTGCAGAATCACAGATCGCGCCCACCTCAACCCAACCGAGTACAAACTACACCGCTGCCGGTGCACCTACTTTGGGCTTGGGTGCAGACTTCGCCATGCGCGCCACGCGCGCGCCGCAACATCGGGAACGCGCTCTGCGTCGCGCGCACGATGCGCTGGACGATCGCTGCCCCGGTGCCTGCGCAGTGGGATGCACGGACGCCAGGGGCCCAGGCCGCGCGCCCCCCTGCTGGACTCAGCCGGCAGGCGGCGGCATCGCCGCGTCGTCGAGCTGGTTCGCACGCTGCCAAGCCGGACGCGCCTTCAGCCGTTCGACGTAGTCGACGAACACCGGACGCGCGGGCATCGATTTGAACATCAGGCCCCAGGCCACCTGCGCACCGACATAGACATCGGCCGCGGTGAACCGCGCGCCGGTGATCCACGGCGCCGCACCGGCGACCGCGCGCTCCAGGGCATCGATCGTCTGGTCGAAGCTGCCGTAGCCGACCATCTGCGCCCGCTCCGTCGGCGCCAGCAGGCCGAGCGATTTCGCGGTCACCGCCGCTTCGACCGGGCCGGCGGCGAAGAACAGCCAGCGAAAATAGGCCGCGCGCGCGTGCGGGGTGTCGTCCGGTCGCAATCCCGCGTCGGGGAAAGTCTCCGCCAGGTACGCGCAGATCGCCGCGGCTTCCGTCACCACCGCGCCGCCGTGCACCAGCGTCGGCACCTTGCCCATCGGGTTGAGGGCCAGGAACGCGTCCGATTTCATCGTGCCGCCGTAGCCCAGGAGCTCCACGCGGTAGGGACGACCGACCTCCTCGAGCATCCAGCGCGCGATGCGGCCGCGTGACATCGGGTTGGTGTACAGCACGAGATCGTCGGTGGTCATGGCGGGCTCCGGCAGGGGACAGGACGCGAGTGTGCGCCTGTTCCCGCGCGCGTTGCGCTAACGGCCGTCGGCAGGCGGACCGGCTTCCGCCGCCACATGCGCGAGCATGTAGGTCTCGCGATGGATCGACAGGCCCATGCGCGCATCCGCGCGCTGCAGCACCGCCCGGTTGTGGGCGATCGCGGCCTCGACGTCCATCCATACCGGGCGCATGCCGTTGGCCTGCTCGTAGTGTTCGAGTTGCGTTGCGCCGAGCTCGGCGTCGATGGCACACACGTAGAAACGCGAGGTCATGTGCATGAGATCGTGGTCGGGCGAACGGTCGGGGCGGTACTCCTCGACGCGCCCGTAGTCGCGCAGCCCGCGGATGCGGGTGGCGCCGGTCTCCTCGGCCAGCTCGCGCTGCAGCGCGGCCACGGGGTCCTCGCCGTCGGCGATGCCGCCGCCGGGAAAGCTGAAATCGTCGTAGCGTTCGGTGTAGAGCAACAGCAGCGAGCGCCCGCGCTGGACGATGGCCCGCGCGGCGTGGCGGCGCAGCACGCGCCCGGTTCGCGTGGTGAGCGCGGGGTGGACCAGTTCGGCGATCAATCGCATCGGTGGATTCCGGCGGGGCGGCGCGCAGTCTGAGCCCGGCACGGCAAACCGCGCCGGTTCACCGCCTCAACCGGTGTTCTGGATGCCCGCGGCAATGCCGTTGACCGTCGACACCAGCGCGCGCAGCAGGGTGTCGTCCTCGCGCCCGCTCTCGCGCCAGCGCCGCAGCAGCTCGACCTGCAGCAGGCTGATCGGATCGACGTAGGGATTGCGCAGCCGGATCGACAGCTGCAGACGGTAGTCGTCGGCCAGCAGCACGTCCTGGCCCTTGAGCAGCAGGATCGCATCGCGAGTGCGCAGGCACTCGTCGAGGATGCCCGGGAAGAACGCCGCGTGGGCGTCGCCGGCAAGCTGCGAATAGCGCTCGAAGATCGCGATGTCGGTCTTGGCCAGCAGCATCTCGACATCGTCGAGCGCGGCGCGCGCGAACGGCCAGTCACGCACCATCTCGGTCATGGCCTGCTGGCCGTAGCGGCGGATGCCGTGCTGCAGGGCCGTGCCGATGCCGTACCAGCCGGTCAGGCCGGAGCGGTTCTGGGCCCAGGCGAACACCCAGGGAATCGCGCGCAGGTTGGCGATGCCGCCATCGCGGCGACGCGACGGCCGCGAGCCGATCTGCAGCCGCTCGATGACGTCGATCGGCGTCGCGGCACGGAAATAGTCGGGAAAATCGACGCGTTCGTGCACCAGCGCGCGGTAATGGGCGCGCGAGATGTCGGCCAGCTCGGCCGCCATCTCGCGCCAGCCGGCTTCGCGCGGATCGGTCGGACGCGGACGCAGCGTCGCGCGCACCACCGCCGCCGTCGACTGCTCGAGATTGCGCAGCGCCAGCGCGCGGATGCCGTACTTGCGATGGATGACTTCGCCCTGCTCGGTGACCCGCAGGCTGCCGTCGACCGAGCCGCGCGGCGCGGCGATCACCGCGCGCTCGGTCTTGCCGCCACCGCGGCTCACCGAGCCACCGCGGCCGTGGAAGAACATGATGCGCACGCCGGCCGCCTGGGCCAGCGCGGTCAGTTCGACCTGGGTGCGCTGCAGCGCCCAGCGCGAGGCCAGCAGACCGCCGTCCTTGGCGCTGTCGGAATAGCCGAGCATCACCGTCTGCCGGTCGCCGCGCGCGGCGAGGTGACGGCGGTAGCGCGGATCGTCGAACAGCTGGCGCATCACCGCCGGCGCGGCGTCCAGATCGTCGACGGTTTCGAACAGCGGCGCGACGTCGAGCGGCACCTCGCCGTCGACGGTGCAGTCGGCGATGCGCGCCAGCGCCAGCACCGCCAGCGCATCGGCGGCGCTGCGCGCCATGGAGATGATGTAGAGCCCGGTCGCCGCGGCGCCATGGCTGCGGCGCAGGTCGACGACGGCGCGGAACACGCCGAGCGTCGAGGCGACGGTGTCGTGCGACACCGCATCGCCGGGCTTGGGCGGCGCGTCGAGCATCGCGTGCAGGCGCGTCACCCGCGCCTCGACATCGCGCGCCGCCCAGTCGCTGCCGTCGAGATGGCCGAGCACCTCGTCGTGCACGGCCGAATCCTGGCGCAGGTCCAGTGCGGCGAGATGGAAGCCGAACGTGCGCGCGCGCCACAGCAGACGCTCGAGCGCGAACAGCCCGGCATTCTCCCCACGGTTCGCGCGCAGGCTGTTCTCGATCAGGCGCAGGTCGTCGACGAAACCGTCGGCGTCGGCGTAACCCGCGCGATGGTCGGCATCGGTCGCCGCCAGGCGCGCCTGCATCAGGTCGAGCAGGCGCCGGTAGGGCATGTCGGCATGCCGCGGATTGAGCGCCGCGTCCGCACCCGGCACGCTGCGCCGGTAGTCGTCGACGCGGGCGAGCACCGCCTCGTCGATCCCGGCACGGCCCAGGGTCTGGGTCAGCACGTTGCCGAGTGACCGCAGGTCCCGCCGGTACTGGGCCAGCGCCTGGGCGCGCTGGGCGCCGAGCGCGGCGCGCATGGTGTCGGCATTGACGTTGGGATTGCCGTCCATGTCGCCGCCGACCCAGGTGCCGAAGCGCAGCACCTGCGGCAGCGCCGGTCGCACGCCGTAGACGTTTTCGATCGCGTCGCCCAGCGCCTCGTAGAACACCGGCAGCACGCGGTAGAGCACGTTCGACAGGTAATAGCCGACGTGTTCGACCTCGTCGCCGACGGTCGGCTTGCGCGCCGGTGCCTCGGAGGTCTGCCAGGCCGAGGTCAGCGCCAGCACGATGCGCGCGTCGTCGGCGCGGCGCTCGGTCGGCGTGCGCTCGCGATCGATGTCGGCCATCAACCGCTCGACGATCGTGCGCTCCTTCTCGAGCAGCACACGGCGGATGGCCTCGGTGGGATGCGCGGTGAACACCGGCTCGATGTGCAGCCGGGCGAGGCAGCCCTGCAGCGCGTCGAGCGTCACGCCATCGTCCTTCAGCGTGCGGAACACCGCTTCCAGCCCACCGGGCTGCGGCGCATCGCCGGTGCGCTGGTAGTCGCGGCGGCGGCGGATGCGGTGCACGCGCTCGGCCAGGTTGATCGCGCCGAAATACGCGGCGAACGCGCGCACCAGGGCTTCGGCGTCGTCGGTCGGAATGGCCGCCAGGGTGTCGGCCAGGGCATCGACCGGGCGGCCGGCCTCGCGGCGCTCGATCGAGGCACGGCGCACCGCTTCCACTTCGTCGAGCAGTTGCTGGGAGCCCTGTTCGGCGAGCATCTGGCCGACCATCGCGCCGAGCCGACGGACATCGTCGCGCAGCAGGACATCGTTATCGGCGAATTCGAGGTGGTCGCGCAGCGGCGTGTCGGAGATCGGCTTCATCGCCTCAGGGTAGCGCAGCGCCTGGTCGGTTTCGCGTCGCGGCCGGGCCGCGCCGGTCAGCCGGAGCGCGCGCCGGCAGGCCGACATCTTGTCGATGAATGCGCCGTGCTCCATGCTCCGATCCGCCGGGCCCGATGCGGGATGCCGGCTTCCTCCAGACACGCACAGGGACACGGACATGCGGAATCGACGCGGTATCTCGCTCATCGGATCGACGCTCGCGGCGTTGACGCTCGCAACCGGCCTCGCGGCCTGCTCGGGCCAGGGCGCCTCGACGCCCGGCAGCGACACCCCGCAGGCCGCCAGCGCGACCGCACTCGATCCCGTGCTCGCCGCGCCGCAGGTCGGTGACGTCTACGCCGCCGAACTGACCCACTTCTCCGGCGTGGATTTCGCCGGCACCGACAATGGCGAGGCCGCGTTCGGCCTGATGCGGGTGATCGCGGTCGACGATGAGCGGGTCACGCTCAATACCGAGAACAGCGCGTGGCCGAAGGCACGCGGCGCGATCAACGAGCTGCGCGGCGACCAGGCGGACATCACCTGGGACGAGGCCGAGAAGATCGAGATCTACCGCCGCGAACTGCCGCAGCTGGTGGCCGACGGCCACATCCTCGAAGCACGCCGCATGTAAGCACACGGGCAGGTGCGCGCAAGGCGCACCTGCCGGCGCGGGCGGAGGGTCAGTACGCGAACTCGCGGAACACGCGGTCGATGTCGCCCTGCCAGGGGCCGTGGAACAGTTCGAGCTTGCGCTCGGCCGGCGTCTGCCCGGATTCGGCAATCTCGATCAGCGTGTCGAGGAACACGCGCTCGTCCTGACCGCTCGAGTTGAGCCGGGCACGGCGCCGCAGGCCACCGGCGGCGATCTTCAACGCTTCGATCGCCAGGTCGCGCAGGGTGCCGTCGCGGAACGGCGTCCTGAGTGCGAGCTTCGGCACGTCGTCGCGCAGCGCATTGCGTTCGGCCATCGTGAAGTCGCGCACCAGATCCCATGCGGCGTCGAGCGCGGCGTCGTCGTACAGCAGGCCGGTAAAGAACGCCGGCAGCGCGCACAGCCGGTTCCAGGGACCGCCATCGGCGCCGCGCATTTCCAGATATTTCTTCAGCCGCACTTCCGGGAAGGCGGTGGTCATGTGGTCGTTCCAGTCGCGCAAGCTCGGCAACTGGCCCGGCAGCGCCGGCAGCGCGCCGCGCATGAAGTCGCGGAAGCTCTGGCCGGCGGCGTCGTGGTAGACGCCGTCGCGGTAGGAGAAGTACATCGGCACATCGAGCAGGTAGTCGACGTAGCGCTCGTAGCCGAAGCCGTCCTCGAACACGAAATCGAGCATGCCGGTGCGGTCGGCGTCGGTGTCGGTCCAGATGTGCGAGCGGTAGCTCAGATACCCGTTGGGCGTGCCTTCGGTGAACGGCGAATCGGCGAACAGCGCGGTGGCGATCGGCTGCAGCGCCAGCGACACGCGGAACTTCTTCACCATGTCCGCTTCGGACGCGTAGTCGAGATTGACCTGCACCGTGCAGGTGCGCGTCATCATGTCGAGGCCGAGACCGCCGACCTTGGGCATGTACTCGCGCATGATCTTGTAGCGGCCCTTGGGCATCCACGGCATCTCGTCGCGCCGCCACTTGGGCTGGAAGCCCATGCCGAGGAAGCCGAGGCGCAGTTCGTCGGCGACGCTCTTGACCTCGAACAGGTGCGCGCCGACCTCGCTGCAGGTGTCGTGGATCGTTTCCAGCGGCGCGCCGGAGAGTTCGAGCTGGCCGGCCGGCTCCAGGGTCACCGAGGCGCCGTCCTTGAGCAGCGCGATCGTGCGGCCACCTTCGTCGACGGCTTCCCAGCCGAAGCGCGTGAGCCCGCGCAGCAGCGCCTCGATGCCGCGGTCGCCGTCGAACGTGGGCGGGCGCAGGTCGTCGAGGCGGAAGCCGAACTTCTCGTGCTCGGTGCCGATGCGCCAGTCGGCGCGCGGCTTCTCGCCGGAGGCGAGGACCTCGACGAGCGTCGCGCGGTCGGTGATCGGGGTATCGGCGACGTGGCTGGGGCTGGACAAGGTTCCGGACTCGCGCTCGGGCCAGGCCCGCAGGCCGGCACTATAAGCGGCCCGCCCGTGGATGTCGGCCCCGCTGACGGTGTCGCAGTGTTCCCGATCCGTCACGGCGTATGCTCGGGCGATGGCCGTCACCCCATTCGCGCGCCGCCGCCTGCATCCCGAGCATCACCGCGGCGACCGGGTCGGCTGGCTGCGCGCGGCGGTACTCGGCGCCAACGACGGCATCGTCTCGATCTCGGGCCTGGTGGTCGGTGTGGCCGCCGCCGGCAGCCCGCATGCGACCGTGCTGCTGACCGGCGTGGCCGGCACCGTGGCCGGCGCGATGTCGATGGCGGCCGGCGAATACGTCTCGGTGCGCTCGCAGCTCGACACCGAGCGTGCGGACCTGGCGACCGAGCGCGCCGAACTGCGCGACACCCCGGATCAGGAACTCGAGGAACTGGCCGGCATCTACCGCGCCCGCGGCCTCGATGCGGCGCTGGCACGTCAGGTCGCGGTGCAGTTGACCGCGCACGACGCGCTGGGCGCCCATGCCCGTGACGAACTCGGTTTCAGCCACACCGTGTCCGCGCGCCCGCTGCAGGCGGCCGGGGCATCGGCGGCCGCGTTCTGTGTCGGTGCCGCGCTGCCGATGCTGGCCGCGCTGTGGACGCCGTCGGGCAGTGCGGAGCAGGTGATCATCGCCACCACGCTGGTCGCGCTGCTGGCCTCGGGCGCCCTGGCCGCATGGGCCGGCGGCGCGCCGGTGCTGCGTGGCGCGCTGCGGGTGGCGTTCTGGGGTGCGCTGGCGATGGCCGCCGCCAGCGTGATCGGCCGGCTGTTCCACGTCGCGCTCTGAGCGCATCCGGTGACCCGGCCGGGTCGCTCAGGACCGGGGGCCGATCTCCAGCCAGCGCGCGATCACGCCACGCGCCTCGTCGATGCCGATGTTGGTCTCGCCGGAGAAGGTCTGCACGCTGACCTTGTCGCCGTGCAGCGCCAGCAGTTCCTTGCGCACCGCCTGCAGCGTGTTGCCTGCCGCGCCGCGGCCGAGCTTGTCCGCCTTGGTCAGCAGCACGTGCGCCGGCATGCCGTGTTCGACCGCGAACGCGATCATCTGCCGGTCGTAGTCCTTCAGCGGGTGGCGGATGTCCATCACCACCACCAGCCCCTTGAGCGCCTCGCGTTCGCGGAAGTACTGGGCCAGGAACGCCTGCCAGTGGGCTTTGAGGTTGCGCGGCACCTTGGCATAGCCGTAGCCGGGCAGGTCCACCAGATACCGGTTGTCGTGCGGCGGGAAATCGAAGAACACCAGCTGCTGGGTGCGGCCCGGAGTCTTGGAAACGCGCGCGAGCGCGTTCTGCTGGCACAGCGCGTTCAGCGCGCTGGACTTGCCGGCATTGGAGCGTCCGGCGAACGCGACCTCGAAGCCGCCGTCGGGGGGCAGCTGCTGCGGGGTGTGGGCGGCCAACAGGTATTTGGCGCGGGCAAATGGATTCGACATCGCAATAGCTTGGCACGGTCGGCGCCGCCGCGCCCGGACGCCGTTTGACCGGCCCGACCCCGCCACACATACTTTCGGGACTCGTGGCCCGGTAACGTCCGGTCGCCGCGTCGAAGATCTCGGAGCCCAGCAATGCGCCACGCTCGCGCCTTTGGTATCGCCGGTCTTGCCGTCCTCGTGGTCGGTGCTGTCGCGTTCGCCCAGTCCACCGTCCAGCCGCTGCCGGATGCGCCGCCCGTGGAAACCGCGGCGCTCGACGCCAATTCGGTCGCCGCGCTGGCCAAGGCGCAGCCGGGGGATCCGCAGAAGGGCGCCCAGCTGGCCGGCGCCTGCGCGGCCTGCCACGGCCTCGACGGCAACGCCGACATCGACCCCACGCTGTATCCGCGCATCGCCGGCCAGAGCGAGCGCTACGTCGCTCACCAGCTCGCGCTGTTCAAGAGTGGCGAGCGCCTGAGCCCGCTGATGCAGCCGTTCGCGCTGCCGCTCAGCGCCCAGGACATGCGCGACCTCGGCGCGCACTTCGCCCAGCAGACCAGCGGCGCCGGCATCGCCGACGACGCCGTGGTCGAGGCCGGTCCCTACGAGGGCCAGAAGTTCTACGAGATCGGCCAGACCCTGTTCCGCACCGGCAATGCCGACCGTGGCATTCCGGCGTGCATGGCCTGCCACGGCCCAGCCGGTGGCGGCAACCCGGGGCCGGCGTATCCGCACGTCGCCGGCCAGCAGGCCTGGTACAGCTCGGCGCGCCTGTACGCCTATCGCGAGGGCGAGACCCTCGAGGCCGACAAGCATCTGTTCAACGTCATGGCCTCGGTCGCCAAGTCGCTGACCGACGAGGAGATCGAAGCGCTGGCCAGCTACATGCAGGGCCTGCACGCAAGGCCCGACCCGGCGATGCTCGCCGCGATCGAAGCGCAGGCCGCCGCCATGCCCACGCCGGCCACGCCGCCCCAGGAACAGCCGGTGCCGGCGACCGACGCGACGGCCGACGAGGCGCTCGAGGCCGCGCCGGCGCCTGAGGTCCAGTGATCCCCACACGCCGCGCCGGGGTTCGCAGCCGCCGACCCGTGCTGGGATCCGTGCGGATGCTGGTCACCGTGTCCAGCCGCGTGCGTGTCGCCCTCGGCGCCGCGCTGCTCGCCTTGGCCGCGCTGCTGCCTGCGAACGCCCAGGACCATGCGCCGGTCGAGAACCTCGACTACGCCGTCATCCCCGATGGCCAGCCGTGGCAGCCGCTGCAGGGCCGGATCGAGGTCGTCGAGGTCTTCTCCTACGGCTGCGTGCATTGCTTCCACTTCCAGCGGCTGATGGACGCCTGGACGCGTGCGCAGTCCGAGGACGTCCGGGTGACCTACGTGCCGGCGGCGTTCTCGGCCAATGACACCTTCGCCCGCGGGTTCTTCGCCGCCGAGGCGCTCGGGCTCCAGGCCAAGACCCACCACGCGGTGTTCTCCGCCGTCCACGAGCGCTCGCGGTTGCCGCGCAGCGGCGCCGGCATCGACGCGATCGCGGGCTTCTACGCCGAACAGGGCGCGGTCTCGCAGTCCGCGTTCCGCGCCGCGATGACCAGCGCCGCGACCGACAAAAAACTGAACGCCGCACATGCGTTCGCGATGCGCAGTGGCGTGCAGGGCACGCCCACGCTCATCATCAACGGCCGCTACCGGGTGACGGCGCGGTCGCTGGAAGACACGCTCGCGATCGCCGACCAGTTGATCGCCCGCGAACGTGCCGAGCGCTGACTCCACAGCGCGGACTCCACGCCGCTTGCCGGCCTGCACCCCATCCACGAGAGAACGCCCATGACCGTCCGTCGCTCCCTGCTCCTGCTGCTCGCTCCCGTCCTGCTCGCGGCCTGCACCCAGCAGCCCGACACCGCCGCCGCGCCGGCGGCGTCGCCGGACGCCGCGGCCACCGGCACCGAGCAGGTCTCGCCGGCCGCCGCCAGCCCCGGCGACGCCACCACCGCGCCCGGCGGCACCGCACCCGAAACCGGCGCCGCCGCAGGCGAGGCCACGTCGCCCGCCACCGCCAACGCCCCGGTGCGTGCGCCCGAAGGCCCGGCGCCGGTGGCCGGCACCGACTACGTGGTGATCGAGAACGGCCAGCCCTTCGCCCAGGCCGCCAGCATCGAGGTCGCCGAGGTGTTCGCCTACTGGTGCGGCCACTGCGCGGCGTTCGAGCCGCTGGTCAGCGCCTGGAAGGCCCGCCTGCCGTCCGACGTGAGCTTCGTGCCGGTGCCCGCGGTGTTCGACGACCGCGACCAGTTCCCGCGCGCGTTCTACGCCTCGCAGGCGATGGGCACGCTGGAGCGCACCCACGCGGCGACGTTCAACGCCATCCACATCGAGCGCAAGCTGCGCCAGAACGCCGATGCCGAGAGCATCGTCGCGTTCTACGGCGGCCTGGGCGTCGACGCCGATCGCCTGCGCAGCACGATGCAGAGCTTCGCCGTCAACGCCAACCTCGGCCGTGCGCGCCAGTTCGCGACCCGCAGCGGTGTCGACGCGACGCCGACGATCGTCGTCAACGGCAAGTACCGCGTGATCGGCGGCCGCTCGCTGGAGGACCTGCTGCGCATCACCGACCATCTGGTCGCGATGGAGCGCGCGGCGCAGTAAGCGCCCGGTCGTGAACGCGTCCCCCTCCCCCACCGCCGCGGCCGATGGCGCGCGGCGGCTGAAGCTGCTCAGCGCGAACATCCAGGCCGGCTCGAGCACGCGCCGCTACAGCGATTACGCCACGCGCAGCTGGTCGCACGTGCTGCCGACCGGCAAGCGCACCGCGCTCGACGCGATCGCCGCGCTCGCGGGCCGCCACGACATCGTCGGCCTGCAGGAGGCGGACCCGGGCAGCCTGCGTTCGGGCTTCACCAACCAGACCCACTATCTCGCCGAACGCGGCGGCTTCGAATACTGGAGCCACCAGCCCAACCGGCGCGTCGGCGCGGTCGCCTCCAGCGCCAACGGCCTGCTGAGCCGGCTCGAACCGATCGAGGTCATCAACCATGCCCTGCCCGGCCGTATCGGCGGACGTGGGGTGCTGATCAGCCGCTTCGGCGAGGGCGATGCCGGACTCACTGTCGCGGTCGCGCACCTGTCGCTGGGCGCGCAGTCCCGGCGCTCGCAGCTGTCGTTCATTGCCGAGGTGCTGTCGGACCATCCGAACGCGGTGCTGATGGGCGACTTCAACTGCACCTCCGACTGCGCCGAGATGGACGTGCTCTACCGCGGCACCGGCCTGCAGCCGCCGGAGTGCGCGGTGCACACCTTCCCGAGCTGGCGTCCGCAGCGCGCGATCGACCACATCCTGGTCACCGGCAACCTGCAGTGCGCGAACACGCAGGCGTTGCCCGCGGCGTTCTCCGATCACCTCGCGCTGTCGACCGAACTCGTCGTTCCCGGACACGCGCTGCTGCGCTGAGTCCGCGCCGGCGGCTGTCGGGCCACCGGCGCGGAGCCCGCCGGATCAGAAGTCGAAGCCCACGCGGGCGTACCAGTAACGGCCCGGCAGATCGTAGGTCGAGGCGTCGTAGCCGTTGAGGCTGCAGCTCAGGCACACCGGCGGTTCCTTGCCGGTGATGTTGTTGACGCCCAGGCTCAGCCGCGTGCCCTTGAGCCAGGCGGTGTTGTGCCAGGCCAGTTGCAGGTCGTGATAGGTGGTCGAGCCGAGCGCGTTGACGTCGTTGGCGCTGTCGTCGCAGATCGCGAAGCCGTTCGCGCCGCCGCAGGATTCGGTCAGCCGGTCGATGTAGCGCAGCGTCCAGGCCAGCGACCACGGACCACGGGTCCAGTCGGTGACCAGGGTGCCGGTCCATTCGGGAATCGCGCTGTTGTTGACCTCCACGCCCGGCCGCCGCGGCTCGGGATCGCCCGATTCGTTGACCAGCTCGTAACGCGTGACCCAGGTGGTCTTGGCATCGAAGCGCAGCCGGCCCCAGTCGCGGGTCGGCAGGGTCCACGCCGCGGTGAAGTCCCAACCGTCGGTCTTGATCGTGCCCAGGTTGGCCAGGATGGCGTCGAAGCGGATGATCTGGCCGCGATCGCTGCGGTCGTAGGAGGCGCACGCGGCCGCATCGCGCGTCGCGATGCAGCGCTCCAGGATCGCCTGGGCATCGGGCGCCTGGATCGCGTCGGTGATGTGGTGCCGATAGAAGGTCACGCCGAGATCGAGCCGGTCGGACCACGACACCTCGTCCGCGAACGACGGGCTCCACACCGAACCGACCATCAGGCTGCGGCTGCGTTCGGGCTGCAGGTCGGCATTGCCCGAGGTCACCAGCGAGATCTGCGAATTGGTCTGCTCGTACCCGGCCGGCACACCGTCGGCGGCGCAGGCCGGCGAAGGCACGGCAGCGCCGGAACAGGGATCGACCAGGGTCGCGTCGAAGCGGCTCAGCGTGCCGTAGAGCTCGCCGATCGACGGCGCGCGGAAGCCCTCGGCATAGCTCATGCGCAGCAGCAGTTCGTCGACCGGCTGCCAGCGCAGGCCGATCTTGCCGGTGCTTTCGCCGCCGAAGGTGGAGTAGTCGGAGTAGCGACCGGCGAGGCTGAGATCGAGGGTCTCGCCGAACGCGGTATCACGCATCAGCGGCACGCTGACTTCGGCGTAGGCCTCGTTGACGTCGTAGTCGCCGCGGGTCGGGCCGGACGGCACGCCGTTGTACTCGCCGGCGACGGTGATCGGGTCGGGCGTGTAGCTGCCTTCGTACTTGCGGTACTCGACGCCGGCGGCGAACGAGAACGCACCGGCGGGCAACTGGAACAGGTCGCCGGTGACGTTGGCCGAGATCAGGCTGAGCGTGTTGCGGCTCTCATCGCGCACCACCGGCTGGATGAAGGCGAGCATCGCCGGGGTGATGGTGCCGGGCCCGCCGAACAGGTTCAGCGGCGTGCAGCCGGCGATCGCCGCGCAGGCGTCGGGATCGCCGAGCGCCTCGTTGATGCGGCGGATGTTGTAGCTGCCGGTGTTGACCTGCTCGGCGCGGCTTTCGCTGCGCATCAGGTTGACGTCCCAGTTCCAGGTGCGCACGCCCACGCCGAACGTGCCTTCCAGCCCGCCGGCGGCGTACCAGGTCTTCACGTCCTGGGTGTAACGGCGCGGTCCGCCCTCGACCGGGCGCCGGCCGAGCAGGAACAGGTTGGCGTCGTCGCCCACCGTGGTCAGGTCGAAGCCGAAGGGATTGAACGGGTTGCGCGCCGAGATCACCAGCGTGCTCTCGGCATAGGGGTTGTACACGCCGGCATCGGTGCCGAGGAAGAACGGCTCGGGCGCGGCCTGGTTCGACGAGGTACGTGCGTTGTAGAGCACGCGGGCGAAGGCCGAGACCTGCGGCGTGAACTCGAAGCGGACCTGGCCGAACACCGACTTGCGCTCCGACGGCGTGAGCAGCAGGTTGTTGGGCGCGAAGTTGTAGCGGTTGGCCGTGGTGAACGGAATGAAGTCGCCGACGGCCGCGCCGCCGGGGAAGCTCGCGTCGTTGGGCAGGGTGATGTTGCAGGTGGCGCTGCCGGGGATCGGCACGCCGGCATCGTCGTTGGCCAGCGGACACAGGCCGCCGAGGGTGTCGTTGCCGCCCGGAGGCGCGAACACGAAGCGCCCGCCCGGCGTCGCCGAGCTGCCGTTCGCCAGGCCCGTACCGGGCACCGGCACGCTGGCATTGGCGAAGCGCGCGGAGGAGATCTCGCGCTGCCGGAAGTACGACGCGCCGGCGAACCACTGGGCGCGGTCGTTGCTGCCGCCCCAGCCCAGATCCGCGCCCCAGGTGCCGCCACCGAGGTCCTGGTACTCGCCGTAGTTCAGGTCGAGGCTGCCGCCCTGCGCGTCGCGCCGGGTGATGATGTTGACCACGCCGGCGATCGCGTCGGACCCGTAGATCGACGAGGCCCCGTCCTCCAGCACCTCGATGCGTTCGATCAGCGCCAGCGGGATCGTGTTGAGGTCGACCGCCGCGCCCACGCCCGAGCCCGAGGACTCGTTGACCCAGCGGATGCCGTCGACCAGCACCAGCACGCGCTTGGCGCCGAGGTGCCGAAGATCGACCGTCGCCGCGCCCGCACCGACGCCGCCGCCGTCGGGCGGAAAGCCGAAGTTGCCGCTGGAATTGAACTTGGTGTTGAGCGCGGCGCCGGAGGCCGTGAGGTTCTGCACGATGTCGGCGACCGAACTGAAGCCGCTGCGCTGGATGTCCTCGCGCGTGAGCACCTGCACCGGCACCGCGGTTTCCATCTCGGCCTTGCGGATGCGCGTGCCGGTGACCTGGACGGTATCGAGCGTGCGCGCCTCCTGCGCGGTGGGCGGCGCGTCCTGCGCCGCGGCGGCCGGCGCGACGAGCATCAACAGGGACAACTGCACACCGGCGGTCAGCCGGTGACGGTGGGGAATGGCGGTCATGCGGGTGCTCCGTGCTGGGAAGGTGGGACCGCCGGCGTCCCCGTGTCGCCGGTCCATGTCTTGTAACGAATCCTTAACCTGTCCGCACCTGGGGTCAACCCCAGCTTGACGGTTCATTCGCCCGCCGAGCGCCGCGCCAGTGTCAGCGGTGGCAGGGCCGCCCCCGTATCCGCGGTGGCGCGCACGGCCGCGTCGGCGGCGGCCATGTCGAAGCCCTGCGCCTGCAGCCAGTCGGGATTGTAGTAACTGTGTGCGTAGCGCTCGCCGCCGTCGCACAGGATGGTCACGATCGAGCCGACCTGTCCGGCGGCGCGCATCGCCTCGGCGACCTGCAGCACGCCGACGATGTTGGTGCCGGTCGAGCCTCCGACCCGACGGCCGAGCCGCGCATTGACGTAGCGCATCGCCGCCAGGCTCAGCGCATCGGGCACCTTGACCATCGCCTCGACGCAGCCGGGGATGAAACTCGGCTCGGCCCGCGGCCGGCCGATGCCCTCGATGCGCGACGGCGGTGCGGGCGCCACGTCGTCCTGCACCGGCGTGCCCGCGAGGCTGCGCACGTAGTGGTCGAAGAACGCCGAATGCTCGGGATCGGCGCACAGCACGTCGGTCTCGAAGCCGCGGTAGCGCGCATAGCGGCCGATCGTCGCGCTGGTGCCGCCGGTGCCCGCGCTGCAGACGATCCACGCCGGCACCGGATGCGCCTCCTTCTCCATCTGCTTGAAGATCGACTCGGCGATGTTGTTGTTCGCGCGCCAGTCGGTCGCCCGCTCGGCGTAGGTGAACTGGTCCATGAAATGACCGCCGGTCTCGCGCGCCAGTCGCGCGGATTCTGCGGCGATGCCGCAGGCGCTGGGCACCAGGTGGCAGCGGCCGCCGTGGAATTCGATCGCGGCGATCTTCTCCGGGGATGTCGAGGCCGGCATCACCGCGACGAACGGCAGCCCCAGCAGGCGCGCGAAATAGGCCTCCGACACCGCGGTCGAACCGCTCGACGCCTCGACCACCGTGCTGCCCGCGTGCAGCCAGCCGTTGGCGAGCGCATAGAGGAACAGCGAGCGCGCGAGCCGGTGCTTGAGGCTGCCGGTCGGGTGGCTGGACTCGTCCTTGAGATAGACGTCGATGTCAGGAAAGCCCGGCAGCGCCAGCGGGATCAGATGGGTGTCGGCCGAGCGGTTGAAATCGGCCTCGATCTTGCGGATGGCCTGGGCCACCCAGTCGCGCTGGGACATGGGGCACTCGCGAAAAGACGTCGACGCGCCGGAGTCGGTCTGCGGCGCGGCGCACAGCTTACGACGCTCTGTGGGCGCCCGCTTGCGCGCGAGGGTGCGGTTCCGGCGCAGCCCCATCGCACGCAAGCGCACTCCTACGACGACGCGGTGGGTCGACCATCGCCGGCTCAGCCCAGACGGCGCCGCACGATGCGGTCGAAGACCGACGATCCCGGCATCGGGCCGTCGATGTCACCACACGTAGATGAGGGGCCGATGTTCGAAGGCACTCGCCAGAGACCCCGTAGGAGCGCGCTTGCGCGCGATGAGGCTTCTATGGGGACGCCTCTCGCGCGCAAGCGCGCTCCTACGGGAATGCGAGGTCTCCACACCTGGCTCAGCCCAGACACTGCCGCACGATGTGGTCGAACACGGACGATCCCGGCCCATCGGGCTGTCGATGCCACCACAAGTACGCGCGGGGCCGACGTTCGAAGGGACGCGCCGAACCCTGTAGGAACGCGCTTGCGCGCGATGAGGCTTCGATGGGACGCCTCTCGTGCGCAAGCGCGCGCCTACGACCACGCAGTGGATCGACCGTCGCCGGCTCAGCCCAGACGGCGCCGCACGATGCGCTCGAACAGCGGCGATCCCGACATATTGGGCTGTCGATGCCGCCACACGTACGCGCGAGGCTGATGTTCGAAGGGACGCGCCGAACCCTGTAGGAGCGCGCTTGCGCGCGATGAGGCTTCGATGGGACGCCTCTCGTGCGCAAGCGCGCGCCTACGACCACGCAGTGGATCGACCGTCGCCGGCTCAGCCCAGACGGCGCCGCACGATGCGGTCGAATACCGCCGCCGCGACCGGCAACAGGCCGTCGTCGAAGCGGAACGTGGGGTGGTGGCACATCGCGCTGTCCATGCCGAGGAACAGATAGGCGCCGGGCCACTGTTCGAGCATGTAGGAGAAATCATCGGAAAACGGATACGCGCGCAGGTCGGTCTGCACGTGCTCGGCGCCGAGCACATCGGCGATCGCGTCGGCCGCAAGCGCCGCCTGCGCCGGCGCGTTGACGCACGGCGGGCAGGAATGCGGGATCTCGAGCTGGACGCTGCAGCCGGAAATCTGCGCATGGCCCTCGCACAGTGCGCGCAGGCGCTTGAGCAGCTCGTCGTGCACATCCTTCGACAGCGAGCGGACCGTGCCGCTGAGCGTGGCGGTCGAGGGGATGATGTTGTGCGTGGTGCCCGCCTGCAGCGAGCCGACGTTGATCAGCGCCGCTTCCATCGGATCGATGTGGCGGCCGACGATCGCCGGGATGTCGACCGCCAGGCGGGCCGCGACCTGCAGCGGATCGTTCGCGCGATGCGGCGCGGCGGCGTGGCCACCGACACCCTCGATCGCGATCTCGAACACCGCCAGCGACTGCAGCGTGGCGCCACTGCGCACGCTGGCCTCGCCGGTCTTCAGGGCGGGCATGTTGTGGAAGGCGTAGACCTCGTCGCAGGGCCAGCGCGTCAGCAGGCCGTCCTCGATCATCCGGATCGCGCCGCGCCCGCCTTCTTCGGCCGGCTGGAAGATCAGCACGACGCGGCCGCTGGCCGGCGGATGCGCGACCAGGTGCCGCGCGGTGCCGAGCAGGGCCGACGTGTGGCCGTCGTGCCCGCAGGTATGCGCCACGCCCGGGCGCTGCGAACGGAACGGCAGGTCGCTCTGCTCGTCCATCGGCAGCGCGTCCATATCGGCGCGCAGGCCGATCGACAGACCCGGCTGGCCGCTGTCGACCACGGCGACCACACCGGTGCCGCCCAGGCCCGTGTGGACCTCGAGGCCCAGCGCGCGCAGTTCTCGGATGACCAGCGCCGAGGTCTTTTCCTCTTCGAAGCCGAGTTCCGGCCAGGCGTGGATCTCGCGGCGCCACGCGGTCATCTGTGGGGCCAGCGCGGCGATGGTGTCGGGGATGGTCGGAGCAGAAACGGTCATGAGAGGTCCAGCGGAAAACGGGAAGGCATTACAGGAACAGCAGGCTCGCGCCGATGGCGTACAGGAACAGCGCGAACACGCGTTTGAGCGCGCGCCCGCTGAGTGCATGGGCCAGCCGCGTGCCGTAGGGGGCGACCAGCACCGAGGCCAGCGCGATGCCGATCGCGCCCGGCAGGTACACGTAGCCCCACGACGGCGGTGGCAACACACCGGCCGGCGCCTGCAACGCGTAGCCGGCGGCCGCCGAGAGCGCGATGAAGATGCCCAGCGCCGACGAGGTGCCGACCGCGCGCACCGGCGACACGCCCAGCCAGACCAGCAGCGGCACGGTCATGCTGCCGCCGCCGATGCCGACCACCGACGACAGCGCGCCGATGCCCGCCCCCGCGCCGGTCAGGCCCACGCCGCGCGGCACGATCACGTTGCCGCCGGTGTCGGGTGTGCGCGACAGCAGCAGCTGGGTGCCGGCGATCGCGCAGTAGGCGACCACGCAATATTTCAGCACCTCGCCATCGAGCAGGATCGCCAGCTTGCTGCCCAGCCACGCGCCCACCAGCACGCCCGGCACCATCCACGCGACGGTGCGCCACAGCACGCTGCCGCGCAGGTGGTGCGCGCGCGCCGACGAGGCACCGGTGAGGATGATGCTGGCCAGCGCGGTCGCGAGTGCGGCATGCATCGCCGCGTCGCGCGGCACGTCGAACAGCGGCAGCACCCAGACCAGACCGGTGACCAGCACCAGGCCGCCGCCGATGCCGAGCAGCCCGGCCAGCACGCCGGCCAGCGCGCCCAGCAGCGGAAACAGCAACATCGACCACGTCAGCATCCGGGAGATTTCCCTGCGCGAACCGGAGCGCAGCCGGACAAGTCTAAAGCGCGCGCCCTGCGACCCCGGACGCGGCGGGCGATCCGGCACGGCGGCGCGACCACGCAGCTGCGTGGTCCGGCGTGCCACAAGGGCTTCAGACAGGCTTCGTTATAGTCCCCGGCCCCGACTCCAGGACCCCGCTGCCGATGCCGATCCGACCCGTCGCCGCCGCCCGCGCGGTCCGCCGCGTGCGCGCGTTGTCCTTCGCCGCGACCCTCGTCTGCGCCGGCACACTGCCTGCGTTCGCACAGGCGGTTAGCGACGACAGCGCGTTCCGCGTCGCGATGCAGGCCGCCGAACGCGGCCAGCCGGTGGCCCCGGCGATGCAGTCGCATCCGGCCGCGGCCTGGCTGGAAATGGCGACCCTGCGCCGCAACGTCGCCACGCTGCCGGTGGCCGACGGCCAGGCCTTCCTGGGCCGGCATGCCGGACAACCGGTGGCCGAGGTGTTCCGCGAGGCCTGGTTGCGCGCACTCGCCACCCGTCGCGACTGGGCGGGCGTGCGTGCGGCGTGGTCGCCGTCGATCACCAACACCGCACTGCGCTGCATCGAGCTCGACGCGCGCGCGAACACCGGCGCGATCGACGCGCAATGGACCCGCGACGTGCAGGCGATCTGGCGCAGCAGCGGCGCCTCGCTGCCCGACACCTGCGATGCGCCGCTGCAGACGCTCGCCCAGCGCGGCGAACTGGGCGATGCGCTGCGCTGGGAGCGCTTCGAGCTGGCGACGGCCGAGCAGGACGCGACGATGATGCGCGCGATCGCGCGCAACCTGTCGGCGTCCGAACAGACGCTCGCCAACGACTACGCCGCGTTCATGCAGGCCCCGCACGCGCGCGCCGCGCAGTGGCCGAAGACCGCGCGCAGCCGGCTCGTCGCCTCGCACGGGCTGGCGCGCTTCGCCAAGGACGATCCGCTGGCGGCCGAGGCCCAGCTGCCCGCGATCGCTTCGGCGCTCGGCTTCAGCGAGGCCGACACCGGCCGCGTGCTCTACCAGGCCGCGCTGTGGACGGTGGCATCCTACCTGCCCGATTCGGCCCGCCTGCTGGCGAAGGTGCCGGCCAGCGCCTACGACGAACGCCTGCACGAGTGGCGCGCGCGCGAGGGCATGGCGCGCCGGGACTGGCCGGCCGCGCTGACCGCGATCCGTGCGATGGGCGAGTCCCAGCGCGCGCAATCACGCTGGATCTGGTTCGAGGCGCGGCTGGCGGAACTCACCGGCGACCGCGCCGGCGCCCAGCCGCTGTACCGCCGCGCGGCGACGAATCCGGATTTCCACGGCTTCCTCGCCGCCGACCGCCTCGGCCAGCCCTATGCGCTGTGCCCCTGGGACTTCGCGCCGGCGGACGCGGCGAAACGGCGCATCGCCGCCGACCCCGGCATCGTGCGCGCGATGGCGCTGTACCGCATCGATCGGCCGGGCTGGGCCACCCGCGAGTGGACCGCGGCGCTGGCCCGGTTCGACGACGACCAGCGCCGGATCGCGGTGCAGGTCGCGCAGGACAACGGCTGGTACGACCGCGGCGTGTTCGGCCTCGGCCGCCAGCCGGACGAGACGCGCCTGTACACACTGCGTTTCCCGCTGACCAGTCAGGCCTTGATCGAACGCGAATCGCGTCGCCAGGGCCTCGACCCGGCCTGGGTGGCGGCGGAGATCCGCGCCGAGAGCACGTTCAACCCGAATGCGCGCTCGCCCGCCGATGCCCGCGGCCTGATGCAGGTGCTGCCGTCGACCGGCGCCGGTGTCGCGCGTCGCCTGGGCATGCCTTGGGGCGGTGCCGAGAGCCTGTACGACCCGGCCACCAATGTCGCCATCGGCACCGCCTACCTGCGCGAAAAGAAGGACATGTACGGCCTGCCGTATGTCGCCATCGCCGCGTACAACGCCGGCCCCACGCCGACCGGGCGCTGGCTGGCGCAGCGGCCGGACATGGACCCGGATTTCTGGATCGAGACGATCAGCTACCGCGAGACGCGCGAATACGTGGCCCGCGTGCTGGCCTTCAGCGTGATCTACGACTGGCGGATGTACGGCAAGGCCGCGCCGCTGGAGGCCCGCATGCGCGGCACCAGCGACGCACGCACCACGGCCTTCGCCTGCCCGGCGGGCTGAGCCCGGTCGCTCGTCCTGCAGCACCGACGCGCCGGCAGCGCGCGTCGTGCAGTCACGTCCCAACTGCCATGGAGGCGGCCATGCGCGCACTGCGCACCTTGATGCTGGCGCTGGGCCTGACGCTCTGTACGGGCGTACAGGCCGGACCGGCCGTGTACTTCGTCGACCACACGATCCGCGCCCCCGGCCATGCCGGCACGATGCGCACGCTCGGCTTCAACCGGCTCGCGCTCGAGAACGACTCGGCCGGTGAGCAGCGCCTGCACACGCAGCCCCTGTGGTCGCAGATGCGCGGCGGCGGGCAGTGGCGGTCCACCGACGATCTCGATCCCGACGACGCCATCGACGCGGCGCTGATCCAGCTGCTCAATGCCGGGTTCAAGGTGCGGATTTCGGCCGATGGCACGCCCGGTCCGATGCGCGCAGTCGACGAGAGCGCCTGGGCCCGGTTGTTGAAGCAACGCCCGCGCGCGGCCCAGGCGCTGGTGGATGCACCGCAGACGCTCGGCCTGCAGGTCCGCGCGTTGCCCGACGGGCTGAAGGCGGGTCAGATCATCCACCAGCACGCCCGCTCGCCGGCGATCGGCCGGATCGAGACGCGCCTCGAGGTCGTCGCGGTCGACGACGCGGTCGCGGTGCTGGCGATGCACATCGAGGGCGACACGCTGAGCGGCAACGGCCGTCAGGCGGTGCGTCTGGCAGACGGCATGCCGCTCGAGGTGCGCCTGCGCCTGGACATGGACGCCGCCGACGGACTGCCGGCCACCGAGCAGCGCCTGCGCATGGTCGCGCTCGACACGATCCCCATGCTCGACGTGTCCGATTCGACCGCCGCCATGATCCGCTACGAAGCCGAACGGCTGGCAGCGCCGCCGTTCTCCGGGCCATCGGACGACCCGACGCTGTATCGCAACGATCCGCCGCCGCGCGGCGTGCTGCTGCAGGACATGCTCGCTCCGGAACACCTGGAGACGATCGCAGCGCAGCTGGCGTTCGGCGTCGAGCCGCGCAGCATGGGACGTGCGCGCCTGGTGATGGGTGCCGAGATCAAGTCCGACGCCAGCGGCCGCGAAGACGGCCCGCCGCCGCTGTTCGGGCGTCTGCGCTCGGTCACGCTGCGCGACGCCGCCGGCCGGCCGCTGCCCGGCCTGGAGGCGGTGCCTGTGCGGCCGATGCTCGCGCTGGTGGGTCAGTGGCGCAGCGACGAAGGCGAGGCCGACTTCCCGTTCCGTCTGCCGCCGGGCGTGCGCGACGAGGCGCTCGCCGCGCTGGCGACGATCGACCTCGAGATGGAGGTCGAAACCTACGCCTGGGACGGCGTGGAGACCGTCGCCTACGGCGAGCAGCCGCAGTCGCAACCCGATGCCCGTTTCGACTGGGTGTCGCCGCGTCGTGTCGGCCTGGAGCAGGCACGCGCCCGTCCCGGCGAGACGGCAGCGCTGTGGAGCATCGCGGTGCCGCTGGACGCCGACGGCCGTCCGCTGCCGCAGGCCTCGCTGATGCGCGGTGGGCGTGACGCCGAGGCACTCGACTGGGAATGGCGACACACGCCGCAGCGCACCGAGATCGCCACGCCGGCGCCGATCGCGGCCGTGGAACTGCGTCGCTACCACTGGCGCATGGTGCCGCACGTGCTGTCGTTCGGACGGATCGAATCCATCGAGTGACCGCACACGCCGGCGCGCGATTCAGCGGCCGGCTGGCCCGTCGCGCTCGTCGCGCGCATCGACCGGTAGACCGTGCGCCGCTGCGCGTTCTTTCCAGCGCTTGCGGGCCAGGCGCTGCATGTCGGAGACGCGATCGCTCTCGTCGATGATCTCCTGGCCCAGCAGCGTCTCGACGACGTCTTCCATCGTCACCACGCCGCTGGTGGAGCCGTACTCGTCGACGACCAGGGCGATTTGCTGGCGGCGGTCGAGCAGGAACTCCAGCAGGCCGGTCAGCGGCATGCTTTCGGGCACGCTGCGCATCGGGCGGGCCAGCGTGCGCAGCGCCACGTCACCCTCGCCGCGGGCTTCGGCCTGCAGCATCTCCGAGCGCAGTACGAATGTCGTCGCATCGTCGATGTCGTCGGTATAGATCGGCACCCGCGAGAACGGTGCCGTGCGCGCGTCTTGCAACGCCTGGGACACCGGCGTGGTGTCGCGCAGCGCGGCGACCACGGTGCGCGGTGTCATCACGTCGTGCGCGCGCAGTTCGGACATCCGAAACAGGTTGCGCAGGATGTGCGACTCGCGCGGCAGGATGCCGCCACTTTCCTCACCGACGCTGGCCATCGCGATGAATTCCTCGCGGTTGAACACGTGCGCCTGTTTGCCGCCCGAGATCAGCCTGGTCAGCATTTCGGACACACGGATCAGCGGGTAGAGCACGACGATCAGCATGCGCACGAAGACCGCGGTCGGCGCGGCCAGCTGGCGCCAGTACTGCGCGCCCAGCGTTTTGGGCACGATCTCGGACAGGAACAGGATCAGCAGCGTCGCCACTGCCGAGAACACCCCGACCCATGCGCTGCCAAACGCATCGGAGGCCTTCGCGCCTGCGCCCACTGCACCGGCGGTATGGGCGATTGTATTGAGTGTGAGGATACCGGCGAGCGACTGGTCGATGCTGTCGTGGCGCAGCCGCTGCAGCCGCGCGGCGAGCCCGGGACGCTCAGCCTTCAGGCCGGCGATGAACGAGGGCGTGATGCTCAGCAGCACCGACTCGGCGACCGAGCACAGGAACGACAGCACGATCGCCAGCCCGAGGTAGACCAGCATCAGCGTGATGTCCCCGGCATCCCCGCTGCCTGGAACCGACAACGGCGCGGCGAATGCGATGACCGGCAGCCCTATCAATAGCAGCGCAAGACCGATGCGCGAGGTTGCGGGACGTGGCACAGCGGCGCTCCAAGGGCGGTTCGCCAGTCTACCGGTCGCGCGCAGCTTGGTGCGCTGCCATCCTTGCGTGCGACGCACATGCGCAGGCGCAGACGCAGCGCTCGTCGCAATGGAACGCGCTTCACCGCACCGGGCGCATCTGGAACAATGGGCGGCTGCCTTCGGCGGACCGCGCCCGGCGTCGGCCGACGGCGCCTCCAGCAAACGAAAGGAAGCGATCCATGGTGTGTTGGCGTGGCGTAATGGCAGGCGCGTGCCTGTGGATGTTGGCCGGCCTGGTGCAGGCAGCAGTTGAGGCCGACGCCCGCGTGGTCTTCATCGCCCATGCGATCACACGCGACACATCGGACGCACCGACCCTGCGGCACTGGACGTATGCCACCGTCTCGCCGGTCACGGGCACGGGAGACGGCCTGCAGCTTCGGCTTCGCCCGTTGTGGGCGCGCGCGCCGGACATGCCCGGCATCGACTCGTTCTCGCTCGACGATCGGCACGCCGAGGATCGCGCCGTGCGCGCGGTGCTCACCAGCGGCTTCGATCTGCGGGTGCAGCCCGATGGCGTTGCAGTGCGGCCGGTCGATCCCACGGCGTGGCGGACGCTGAGCGGGTCGCAGCCGGACGAGGGCCTGCTGGTCTCCACCCGCCTGGCCGCGCTCGCGCTGCGCCCGGTCGTGCTGCCGACGGCGCCGCAGACGGGCCACGCCATCGTCCGCCACGACCGCACCGGTGACTTCGCGTCCCTGGAAACCCGCATGCAGGTGCGCACGATCGACGACGCGATCGCGGTGCTGGATCTCGAATTCAGCGGCGACGACCTGCGGGGCCACGGCCGGCAGGCGGTCCGCCTCCACGACGGTCAGCCGCTCGAGACACGCCTCTATCTCGAGCGCCCCCCCGTGGGCGCCGATGCGCCCCAGGCGCATCGCCTGCACGTGGTGGACATGGCGACGGAGCCCACGCTCGATCTCGAACTCGATCCCGAGCAGGCGCACGCGTATGTCGAATCGATCGAGGCCGCGCTGGGCCATCCGCCGTTCTCGGCACCGACCGACGATCCGGCGCTTTTCAGACTGCACCCCACGCCCGAGGGCGCACTCGAACCCTGGATGCCGGCCGGGCAGGTGCCCGCAACCGACGCGATGCTGGTCTTCGGCCTCAAACGCCAGCCGCACGGTCCCCGCCTCATCATCACGATCGGGGCCGATGGACGCGCGATCGGCAAGGCCGGGCCGCCGCTGTCCGAATTCTCCACCCTGCGCGTGCGCGACGTCGCGTTGCTCGACCAGGCCGGACGTCCGCTTGCCGGCGCCGAGGCCACGCTGGTGCACCCGACCGTGTCGATGCAGGACCGCCAGCGCGTCGACGAGACCCAGCTGATGTTCCCGTTCCACCTGCCGCACGACGTGGCGGCGGAGACCCTCGCGGCGGCGCACACGATCCGGATGAGGGGCGACGCGAACGTTTACCGCTGGGACGGCGCGGACACCGTCGTCCGCCCGGCGCAGACGATGCACGCAGGCGACACGCGGATCGAATGGACATCACCCCACCGGGCGGCGCTCATCCAGCCCTATTCGCAGCCGGCGGATCGACAGGGCCGCTGGACGACGGCGGTGCCGGTCGACGCGGCCGGCCGCGAGATCCCGTCCGCGCTGGTCATGGTCTGGCGTTCGCTCGACATCCCCGGCGACTGGCGCACGCCCGCTGCGTTACCCGCCTTGGGCCTCGAAGCCGGCCGCGTGCCGCATCGGCTGGAAATCGCAACGGCCGAGCCGATCGCAGGGCTGCGCCTGCGTCATTACCGCTGGCACACCGAACCCCGGACCTGGATCTTCCACGACGTCCGCTCGCGAATGAACGATGCCGAGCGCGCGACCTACGAACGCGAGTTCGGCCCGTCCGGGGCCACAGCCCGTTAGGCTGCACGGGCGATGCTCCTCTCGTGATCCGGCACCCGTCCATGTCCATGCACATCTATCTCGTCGGCGGTGCAGTCCGCGACCGTCTGCTGGGACGCCCGCCCGGCGACCGCGACTGGGTCGTCGTCGGCGAAACGCAGGCGGCGATGGAGGCCGCCGGTTTCCGCGCGATCGGCCGTGATTTCCCGGTGTTCCTGCATCCCGACACGTCCGAGGAGTACGCGCTGGCGCGGACCGAGCGCAAGTCCGGGCGCGGCTATCGCGGCTTCGTCGTCGACGCCGACCCATCGGTGACGCTGGAGCAGGACCTCGGTCGTCGCGACTTCACGATCAACGCGATTGCCGAAGCGCCCGACGGCACCCTGGTCGACCCCCACGGCGGCGTGCGCGACATCGAGGCGCGCGTGCTGCGACATGTCGGCCCCGCGTTCGCCGAAGACCCGTTGCGGGTGCTGCGCGCCGCACGCTTCATGGCCCGCTTCGCGCCGCTCGGCTTCACCGTCGCCGACGCGACCATGGCGCTGATGCGGGGCATGGTCGAGGCCGGTGAACTCGAGGCGTTGACGCCCGAACGGGTGTGGCAGGAGCTGTCGCGCGCGCTCGCTTCGGCGCAACCGTCGGCGTTCCTGCGCACGCTGCACGACTGCGGCGCGCTCGCGGTGGTGCTGCCGGAGATCGACGCGCTCTACGGCGTGCCGCAGCGCGCCGAATACCATCCCGAAGTCGATACCGGCGTGCACCAGGAGCTGGTCAGCGACATGGCCGCGCGCCTCGCGCCGGGCGATGCGCTGATCGGGTTCGCCGCACTGACCCACGATCTCGGCAAGGCGCTGACGCCGAAGGACCAGCTGCCCCGCCACATCGGCCACGAACATGCGGGGCTGAAACCGCTGGACGCTTTGTGCGCGCGGCTGAAGGTGCCGGCGGCGCATCGCGAACTCGCGATCGTCGCCTGCCGCGAACATCTCAACGTGCATCGCATCGCCGAGCTGCGCGACGAGACGCTGCACGACCTGATCGCGCGCTGCGACGGCTTCCGCAAGCCCGAGCGCATCGCCCAGCTGGCGCTGGTGTGCGAATGCGACAAGCGCGGCCGTCTCGGCAGCGCCGAGGACGCCTATCCGCAGGCCGACATGCTGCGGCGCGCACACGCCGCCGCGCTCGCGCGCAATGCCCGCGACATCGCCGCCGACGGCATCACCGGCCCGGCGGTCGGCGAGGCATTGCGCAAGGCACGGATCGCGGCGATCGCCGCCACCCGAACGCGCGGCTGATTCAGTTCGCGCCCGCCCAGGTGCGGAACGCCTGCATCGCCGGCGTTTCCTCCCGCGACCTGAGCCGCGTCAGCCAGTAACCACCGACGTTCACCTCGACCGGCGACAGCCGCACCAGGCGCCCGCTGGCGAGATCCTGTTCGAACATCGCCACCGGCAGCAGCGCCACGCCGGCGCCGGCCGCGGCCGCACTGGCGATCGCCAGCGAGGAATCGAACACCGGCCCGCGCAAGGCGGGCATCGGCAGTTTCGCGGCCGCGCACCAGCGCGCCCATTCGTCCGGCCGGTAGGACCGCAGCAACGGCAGGCCGACCAGATCGCTGCGGCGGCGCACGCGCCGCGCCAACGCCGGCGCGCACACGGGCGCGAACGGCGCAGCGCACAGGTGCACCGCGTCCAGGCCCAGCCAGCTGCCGTCGCCGAAGCGCACGGCCAGGTCCAGCCCCTCGCCGGCTTGATCGATGCGGTTGTTGTGGGTCAGCAGGCGCAGGTCGATGCCCGGGTGTGCGGTCTCGAACGCAGGCAGCCGCGACAGCAGCCAGCCGGTGACGAAGGTGGCGACCGCGCTGACCGTCAGCACCTCGCGCGGGCTGGCACCGTCGAAACGCGCCAGTGCGGCATCGATGCGCGAGAACGCATCGCCGATCGCCGGCAGCAGGGCCGCGCCCTCGTCGGTCAGCGCTACGCCGCGCGGCAGGCGGCGGAACAGCGTGCACCCCAAGCGTGTCTCCAGCCCGCGGATGCGATGGCTCAGCGCCGCCTGGGTGATGCGCAGCTCCAGCGCGGCGCGGGTGAAATTGAGATGGCGGGCGGCGGCCTCGAAGGCCCGCAGCCCGGTCAGCGGCAGGTGCGGATTGTCCATGCCGGCATTAGATCAGCTCATGGCTGCGATGAGATCGACTCGCTTCTCGTGCGCGCGCCGGGTCCCGACAATCGGTCCGTCACCCACTCCAAGGACACGCGATGCACAGCTGGACACGACCGACCCTCGCCGCGGCCCTCCTCGTCGCCGCGACGGGCCACGCCCAGGGCCACCCCGCAGAGCCGCTGCCGCAGCTGCGCGCCTACGAGGTGCCCGCGCCTTGGCGGCAGCCGGTCGCGCCGGTGCAGATCGCCGCGCACACCTGGCAGATCGGCACGGCCGAACTCAGCGCGCTGCTGCTGGTCGGCAGCGAGGGCGCGATCCTCATCGACGGCGGCATGCCGCAGGCCGCCGACCACCTGCTCGCCAACATGGCCGCACTCGGCATCGCGCCGTCGGATCTGAAGGTGATCGTGCTCAGCCACGCCCATGCCGACCACGCCGGCCCGCTGGCGGCGCTGCGCCGGGCCACCGGGGCACGGGTCGCGGCGAATGCCGAGTCCGCACAACTGCTGGCCCGTGGCGGCAGCGGCGACATCCACTTCGGCGACGCCCTCGTCTATCCGCCGGTCACTACCGATCGCCTGCTGCTCGACGGCGAGGTCATCGTGCTCGGCGACCTGCGGCTGCAGGTCCACTTCACGCCCGGCCACACGCCGGGCAGCATGAGCTGGACCTGGACGGACCAGGCGACGGACGGCACGCCGCTGCAGCTGGTCTACGCCGACAGCCTGAGCGCGCCGGACTACCGGCTGCTCGACAATCCCCGCTATCCGCGGATCGTCGAGGACTACCGCGCCAGCTTCGCCCGCATCCGCGCCCTGCCCTGCGACCTGCTGCTGACGCCGCACCCCGGGTTCAGTGGTCTGCGCTACGGCACGACGCTGGAACGCCTCCGCCCGGTGGACTGCCGCGCCTATGCCGATACGGCCGAGCAGGCGTTGGACGCCCGTCTGGACGCCGAACGCGCCGGTACCGCCGACTGATCGACGCGGCGCGACGCGGACGCGTCGTCTACAGCCGCGCCTGCAGGGCCATCGCCGCGGCCGGGTTGCGCGCCTTCGCCGCCGAGATGAAGAACACGAAGACCTCGCGCGGCGTCACCGGCGCGGCGTCGCGGGCCTCGACGTACGCCAGGTCGCCCGGCGCCTCGCCACGCGCCCACTGGTGGGCGCGCTCTGCCCAGGCGTCGAGTTGCAGGCCCGGGTAGCCGTCCTTGTGCTGCTCGCGGCTGGCCATCAGACGCGCATAGACGATGTCGCCGCTGAGGTCGGCGAACGACGGGTACTCGGTGGAATCGGTGAACACCGACGGCAGGCCGTGTTCGCGCATCAGCGCGAGGTAGGCCGGCAACTGGAAACTCGGGTGACGCACTTCCAGCACGTGGCGCAGCGGCGCGCCGTCGAGCGTACGGGGCAACAGGTCGAGGAACGCGGCGATGTCGTCGTAGTCGAACGCGCGGCGCGGATCGAACTGCCACAGCACCGGGCCGAGCCGGCTGCCGAGTTCGCCGATGCCGCCGTGCACGAAGGCGTCGATCTTCGCGCCGGTGCCGGCCAGCGACCGCGCGCCGACGATGAAGCGCGGCGCCTTCAGCGAGAACACGAAGCCCTCGGGCGTCTCGTCGCGCCAGCGCGCGTAGACCTCGGGCGGCTGGGTGCCGTAGAAGGTGCCGTTGATCTCGATCGCGGTCAGGTGGCGACTGGCGTATTCGAGCTCGCGCTTCTGCACCAGGCCCTTGGGATAGAAGTTGTCGCGCCACGGCGCGAAGGTCCAGCCGCCGATGCCGGTGCGGATGCCGTGGACGGGCTTGGGGGCGTCTGCGAACAGGTCGTCCATCGGAATCTCCTCGCGCCGCGGCGCGATCAGTCGGCGTGCTGCGCGAACCGCAGGCGGTTGTGGTCGGGATCGACGAGCAGCATCTCGCGCGTGCCCCAGTCGGTGTCCCAGGGCGGCTGCACGATCGGCACGCCGGCCGCGGCGAATGCACGCGCACAGGCGTCGACGTCGTCCACCTTGAAGTACACCGCGCCGCCGATCGCGCAATCGCCGGCGTGGGCGGTCAGGAACAGCGTCTGCCCGTCGCGGGTGAGCTGCGCGAACAGCGGCATGTCCGCATCGAAACGATGCGCCCAGTCGACGGTGAAGCCGAGCGCGGCGTAGAACGCGAGGCTGCGCTCGGCGTCGGTCATGCGCAGCTGCGGGATCACGGTCTGCATGGCGCTGGGGCCTTCGGCTCAGTCCGCGACGAGACGCGGACGCACATGGCGGTCGAGCAGCGCGCCCAGCGGTGCGAGCGCCGGATCGGTGGGCACGACCGCATCGAGATAGGCGAGGAACCGCGGCGCATCGGCGAGGTACTTCGGCTTGCCGTCGCGGTGATGCAGACGCGCGAAGATGCCCATGACCTTGAGATGCCGCTGCACGCCGGTCAGCGCGGCATCGCGGACGAACTGTGCGTGCGCCGGCAGCGGCAGTCCGGCGGCGCGCGCACGGGCGTGATAGCGCGCCAGCCAGGCATCGGCCTGCGCCTCGGGCCAGCTGTGGAAGGCATCGCGCAGCAGGCAGGCCACGTCGTAGGCGATCGGACCGGCCACCGCATCCTGGAAATCCAGCACCGCGACGCCGCCTTCGACCGGCATCAGGTTGCGCAACATGTAGTCGCGATGCACCAGCACCTGGGGCTGCGCGAGCATCGCGCCGACCAGATGCGCCTGCACCGATTCCCAACCCGCGCGCTCGTCATCCGACAGGGTCACGCCGAGATGCCGGCCGAGGAACCAGTCCTCGAACAACGCGAGTTCGCGGCGCAGCATCGCCGCATCGAAGGCCGGCAATTCGTCCGGTGGCGCGATCGCCTGCAGACGCAGCAGTTGTTCGAAGGCTGCGTCCATCAGCGCGTCGGCGTCCAGCGATGCCAGCGCCTGCAGGCAGGTCTCGCCGCCGAGATCCTCGAGCAGCAGGAAACCCGATTCGACCTCGCGCGCGAGCACGTGCGGCACGCGCACGCCGTGGTGCTCAAGCAGATCGCGGATGCGCAGCCACGGGCGCACGTCCTCAAGATCCGGCGGCGAATCCATGACGATGCGCGACAGCCCGTTCGCCTCGCCGCGCCAGTAACTGCGGAAGCCGGCGTCCATCGATGCACGGACGAGCGTCAGCGTCGCGTCGCCGCTCGCCTCGCGGGCCCAGGTGAGACGGGCATCGGCGCGCGCGGCATAGGCGGCAGGCGCGGTGGAGGGCAGGACAGCGGACATGCGATGGACCAGGTCGAAAGTGAGGGGATTATCGGGCAATCGATGCCGCGCTCAGCGCCCGACCCCGTCGAGCCCGCGCGTATCGAACTGCAGCAGCACATCGCGGAACGGCGTGAGCCGCGTGGACAGACCGACGATCACGCCGAGCGTGTTGGCGAATGCATCGGCGCCATCCTGCATGCGCGTGGCGGTCAATGCGCCCTGCGCGTATTCGAGCCCGATGCCGAGCAGCACCAGGCCGATGCCGGCACCCAGCAGCGCCGGCCAGCGCGCATAGAGCTGCACCGCGGCCGCGGCGAGCGCGAAGTAGGCGAGGAAGTGGCCGAGCTTGTCGCCATCGGGCACGTCGGGCATCGGCACCGACGGCGCCAGCGACAGCACGACGACGACCGCGATCGCCGCGATCCACAGCCCGCCCCACAGCACCGGGCGACGCAGCGGCTTGAACGAACGGCCGAACCGCGGACGGCGGCTCACAGGCGGTGACTCAGATCGCCGATCAGGAACGCGTGCTCGAAGTCGACATCCTTCGCGAAGCCGATCGCCTGGAAGGCCTCGCCCATCTCGCCCGGCAGCGTGAGCCGCTTGGCCTGCTGGCGCAGCGCGTAGCGCGCGGCCTCGTCGACGGCGTGCGCCTCGTGCGCGGCCAGGCGCTGTTCGAGCCGGTTACCGAGCAGCAGCGAGGTCTGGTTGCAGTAGCCGGCGAAATCGAATCCGGCGTGCGTGCCGGCCTCGGCCAGCGCGGTGAAGTCCACCGATGCGGTCAGGTCCTGCAGGCCCGGCAGCGCGAATACATCCCCACTCACCTGATGGCGATGGAACGCGCGCAGCGTGCCGGCATCGCGGTCGTCGCGGTAGTACTCGCGCCGCGCGTAGCCGTAATCGACGAACAGCATCGCGCCGCGACGCAGTCCACCGGCGACAGCCTGCACCCAGTACGGCAGCTGCGGCAGCAGTTCGGAGCGGTAGCCGTCGCCCAGCGGCGCGCCGCGCTGGCGCTCGACATGGCGCACCGCCGAGGCCAGCAGCGCATCGGCCGGATGCAGCGTGCGACCGAACCCGTCGCCGTCACGCGTGACGTACTCCTCGAACACCTCGCCCTCGCCGATGACGAAGCGCGGCGTGGGCAGTGCATCGACGACCTCGTTGGCGAACAGCACGCCCTGCCAGTCGCCGGGCATCGGGCCGTCGACCCAATCGACACGCGTGAACAGGTCCGCCGGCAGGCGCTGCTGCAGATGCGCGCGCTGGCGTTCGCGCAGGTCGGCACTGGGCTCGAGGATCGCGTAGCGCGCGGGCACCGCCTCGAGCGCGGCCAGATGCGCCAGCGCATCGCCGGCGAACGCACCGCTGCCGCCGCCGATTTCCAGGAACTGCGCGTCGGCGCCGATCTCGCGCAGCACCGGCGCGAACGCCTCGGCAACGCACTCGGCGAACAGCGCGCCGAGCTCGGGCGCGGTGACGAAATCACCGGCCGCGCCGAACTTCGCCGCGCCCGCGCTGTAGTAGCCCAGGCCCGGCGCATACAGCGCCAGCTCCATGAATTTCCAGAACGGAATCGCCCCGCCGGCCTCGGCGATCTGGGCGTGGATCAGGTCACGCAGCCGCGCACTGTGGGCGAGCGCGTCGTCGGACGGAACAGGGGGCTGGCTGGACATGCAGGACTTTCCGGAACAGGCGCGCGTCAGGATACGCGAGCACAACACAGGGCCTGTCGTGACGCGCACGGGTTCGGATCGCCGTGCTGTCCTGGGAACGGCAGCGCGGTCGTCTGCGTCGCACACCTGCTGCGCGTCCCGGCGCTCACGTGGCAGCTCGGGGTGCGCCAGCGCGGGCGGTGGCACGCGAGCTCAACGCGCCCGCCGCATCGGCCTGAGGCATCGCGCACCCAGCCGCCGGGACGTGCGCGCGCCGGTGCCTTAAGGTGACATTCCGTCGCCACATCACCCACCCCATGCCCACCTCCGCCCCTGTCGTCCTCGTCACCGGCGCTGCCCGTCGCATCGGCGCGGCGATCGCGCGCCGCCTGCATGCCGATGGGTATGCGGTCGCCCTGCACTGCCACCGCTCGCGCGACGACGCCGATGCGCTGGGCGGCGAACTCGATGCGCAGCGACCGGGCAGCATCTGCGTGCTGCAGGGCGACCTGGCCGAGGCGGCCGTCTTGGCGGACTTGGTCGACACGACCGTTGCCCACTTCGGTCGGCTCGATGCGCTGGTCAACAACGCTGCGGCGTTCGCGCCGGCCGCATTCGCGATCACCGATGCCGCCGCGTTCGACGCGCTGATGGCGACCAATGCGCGCGCGCCGTTCCTGCTGGCGCAGGCTGCGGCGCCGCATCTGCGCGCGGCACGGGGCGCGATCGTCAACATCGGCGACCTGTATGCCGAACGCCCGCGCGCGGACCTGGTCGCCTACGCGGCGTCGAAGGCTGCGCTGCTCGGCCTGACCCGCGGGCTCGCGGTCGCGCTGGCCCCGGAGGTGCGGGTCAACGCGGTGTCGCCGGGCGCGATCCTGTGGCCGGAAGACGGCGCGGACACCGCGCAGCAGGCGCGCATCCTCGACGCGACCCCGCTGGCCAGGCTCGGCAGCGCGGAGGAAATCGCCGACGCCGTGGCCTGGCTGCTGCGCGGCGGCTTCACCACGGGCGAAGTGCTGCGCCTCGACGGGGGCCGCTCGCTCTAGCGCCGGCTTGCCCCCATGCCTGCGTAGACGCTCGCGCGCAAGCAAGCGTTCCAGCGAACAGCCTTCGTTGGCAGCTGCGCGGTAGCGGCACCCGGCGAAGGGCTGCGCCTCGGCGCCAGCGCCGACTCGCCACCGTTGCCCGTGTAGGAGCGCGCTTGCGCGCGAATGGGCCTCCCAGCGAACGCCCATCGCGCGCGCGCTCCTGCAGGGGCGCTGTATGCCGGGTGGTCAGCGCTTGGGCGCGAACGCGTGCTCGAGCTGGGCGCCCGAGAAGCCCGCGGGCACCTCGTGCGACACCGCGTAGCGGTACAGCGCCGCGGAATAGATGCCGGTCAGCGCGGCCTGGTAGACCGCGAGCAGCAGCAGCGCGAGTGCGCACACCACCGCGACCGTGATGCCGAGCGCAACCGACCCCTGGAACGCGATGACACTCAGCCCCACCGCGGCGACGACCGCCAGCCCGGTCAGCAGCCCGAACGCCGCGCCGATGCCCACGCTACCGAGCGCGTTTTCGCCCCAGGTGCGCTTGAGCAGCGCGACGCTCTGCTTGAGCGCGTCGATCGGGCCGACATCGCGGCTCACCAGCACGGGCACGACGAGGAAGGCCGCGAGCGTCCACGCCACGCCCAGGCCGCTGCCCAGCAGCCGTACCAGGAAATTGTTGTCCTGGCGCTTCATCGTCTGCAGCAGCACGCCGACAGTCGCGGCGATCGCCGCGTAGCCGAGGATCGCCGGCAACCGGCGCCGCGCCGCGGCCAGGCCGTCGGACAGCGTGGGGTCGCCGCCATCGAGCCGGATCATCGCCGCACCGACCAGCGCGGCGTTGAAGAACACGATCACCGCGTACTGGCAGAAATAGAACACGAAGGCCAGCGCGAGTCCGGCGAGGCCGATGCCGTGCTCGAACACGCGCAAGGCGAACACCGGCAGCGCGAAGGTCGCGAGCACGACCATCGACGCCAGGCCCGACAGCACCGGAAACAGCATCAGCTCCTTGTCCGAACGCAGCACCGCCGCGCTCGACTTCACCAGCCCCCAGCTCCGCGACAACGTCTCGAACATGGTCCGCACTCCCCGGTCATGGATCGACGCCGGGACAATGGCGTCGCGTCGATGGTCGCGCGGTCCGCGCCCCGCGCCAAGTGACGGACGTCATTCCCGCCCCGTCGGGAAACGCCGCGGATCGTCGCCTCGCCCGCTGTCCCGGTGGCATGCCGCACGCGAACACGTGCGCGCGTACCCGGCACCGCGAACCGCCCGCGCGGCTCAGGTGGTCTCGCCGCTCACGCCCTCGACCCGCTCGAACGCCATGTCGCGATCCGCATGCGCGTCCCAAAGCTGAGAGAGGGGCGTGCCGTCGACGGGATGCCGCCAGTCGGGCGCGATCTCCGCCGCCGGCTTGAGCACGAACGCATGGCGCAGTTCGTCGCGCGGAATGCGCAGATTGCCGGCGCCGCTCAGCACCACGTCGTCGAACAGCACGATGTCGATGTCCAGCGTGCGGTCGCTGTAGCGCGGGCCGCTGCGGTCGCGTCCGTGCGCGTCTTCAAGTGCGTGCAGCCAGTCGTTCAAGGCCGCAGGCGCGAGATCGGTGCGGATCGTCGCGGAGGCATTGAGGAAGTCCGGGCCCGTGTAGCCGACCGCCGGAAAGCGGTAGACGGACGACATCACCACATCCTCGAAGCGCGCGCGCAGCGCGGCGATCGCCGCGCGCAGATGGGTCTCGGGCTCGACGTTGCTGCCGAGGCTGAGCAGGGCGATGGCCATGGCGCACTCCGGTGGGGGCGCCATGATCGCCGATTGCCCCGCGTCGATGCGAGACGCGGGGTGCGGCTCAGCCGGCGTCGGGTGCCGGCAGCGGCGGCGCGGCGCGCGGCGGTCGCGCATCGGCGGCCGGCGCCGGACCGGTGTCGTCCAGCCGCCGCAGATTGACCTCCACCGGCGCATCGCTGTGCGACTGGAACACACGCAGGTCGAATTCCGGCAGGATCGCCAGCAGGTGGTCGAAGATGTCCGACTGGATGCCCTCGTAAACGCCCCACGCGGTGCTCGAGGTGAACGCCCAGACCTCCAGTGGCAGGCCGGTCTCGGTCGGCTGCAGCTGGCGGACCAGCATCGTCAGGTCCTGGTTGATGTCGGGGTGGTTGCGCAGGTAGTGCTCGATGTAGGCGCGGAACGTGCCGAGGTTGGTCACCCGGCGATGGTTGACCGGCTCGGCGCCGCGTTCTGCCAGGGCCGCGTTCCAAGCACGGAGTTCCTCGTCCTTGCGGTCGAGATAACCGTCGAGCACGGTGAAGCGGCGGAAGCGCGCAATCTCGTCGGGCTCGAGGAAGCGCACGCTGCGCTGGTCGAGCAGCAGCGAGCGCTTGATCCGGCGGCCACCGCCCTCGGACATGTGCCGCCAGTTCTTGAACGCATCACTGACCAGCTTCTTGGTCGGCACCGTGGTCACGGTGCGGTCGAAGTTGCGTACCGTCACCGTGTGCAGCGCGATGTCGATGACGTCGCCGTCGGCGTTCTGGCTGGGCATCTCGATCCAGTCGCCGATGCGCACGCGGCCATCGTTGCTGATCTGCACGCTGGCGACCAGCGACAGGATGGTGTCCTGGAAGATCAGCATCAGCACGGCGGTCATCGCGCCGAGGCCGGTGACGATGTGCAGGAACTCGGCGCCGATCAGCGTGGCCACGACCGAGATGCCGACCAGCACGAACATGATGATCTTAGCGACCTGGAAGTAACCCTTGATCGGCTTGTTCTGTGCTTCGGGCCGGCGCTCGTAATTGCGGTTGATCGCATCGAGCGCCTGCGACACGGCCAGTGCGATCGTCACCACGACGAACACCTGGCACAGCGCCTTGACCACGGTGACCACCTGCGGCGGCAGGTCGGGCACGATCGAGATGCCGGCCGACAGCACCAGTGCCGGCACCACGTTGGCCAGGCGCGGAATCACCCGCAGCCGCACCTCGTGGTCGTGCTGCGCGCCGCCCAGCGGCGTGCGCTGCAGCACGCTGCGCAGCCCGCGCAGCAGCACGCGCTTGGTCACCAGATTGGCCAACCAGGCCAGCAGCAGCAGGCCCGCCAGCACCGTGAGCGTATAGGCCCAGGGATACGGGGCCATGACGTCGCGAAGCCGTTCGAGCTGGGTCTGCATGGATGGAATCTCCTGGTCTGCGCGCCCGGAGGGCACGGCGCCGGAGCCGGTGGATCAGGTCTGGCGACTGCGTTCGATGGTCACGCCGACCGCGCGTGCACCACGCACCGCACCCGGCTTGCTGAGCTTCAAGCGTACCGAAGCGACGTTGAACTCCTCGATCACGATCGCCGCGCAGCGCTCGGCGAGCGTCTCGACGAGGCCGAAGTCCGAGGCCGAGACGTACTCGATCAGGCGCTTGCTGACCGCCTTGTAGTTCAGCGTGTCGGCGATGTCGTCACTGGCCGCGGGCACGCGGTTGTCGAAACGCATCTCGAGATCGAACACCAGCGGCTGGCGGATGCGCCGCTCCCAGTCGTAGATGCCGATCAGCGCCTCGATCTCGAGGCCTTCGATGAAGACGTGGTCCATGGGGAAACGCCGGGATCCGGGATTGGGGAGGTGGGATTGGAAACAGCAACGGCAACAGCTTAACCGCCACGCCGGTGAAGCCCCCGCCGGCAGTCACACCGCGTTTGCGAATCCCGAATCCCCAATCCCCATTCCCGTCGCTGCCGCCAAGGGCGACAGCGACGCCATATCCCAGCGCGGGGTCGCGCGCACGGTGGCGTCGTCGTGCTGGCCGGCCTGCAGGCGCAGTGCGCCGGCGAAGGCGATCATCGCGCCGTTGTCGGTGCACAGCGCCGGACGCGGAAAGCACACGCGCCCGCCGCGCCGGTGCGCGTCGGCCTGCAGCTTCGCGCGCAGGCGTTTGTTGGCGCCGACGCCGCCGGCGACCACCAGCGTGTCGCAGCCGGACGCGTCCAGCGCGCGGGCGCACTTGATCGCCAGCGTGTCGACCACCGCGTCCTCGAAGCCGCGGGCGATGTCGCGGCGGGTGGCGTCGGTCTGGTCGCTGCCCTGCCAGGCCAGCAGCACCTGGGTCTTGAGCCCGCTGAAGCTGAAATCGAGCCCCGGCCGGTCGGTCATCGGCCGCGAGAACTTGTAGACGCCCGGCGTGCCCTGCTCGGCCAGCGCCGCCAGCTGCGGGCCACCGGGATACGGCAGGCCCATCATCTTCGCGGTCTTGTCGAAGGCCTCGCCGGCGGCGTCGTCGAGCGTCTCGCCGAGCAGCCGGTAACTGCCGATCGCGTCGACCGCGACCAGCTGGGTATGCCCGCCCGAGACCAGCAGCGCGACGAACGGAGCGGCCGGCGGATCGTCTTCCATCAACGGCGCCAGCAGATGGCCTTCCATGTGGTGCACGCCGATCGTCGGCACATCCAGCGCCCAGCCCAGTGCGCGCGCGACGCCCGCGCCGACCAGCAGCGCGCCCACGAGGCCCGGGCCGGCGGTATAGGCGACGCCGTCGAGATCGCCGGTCGACAGGCCGGCCTCGGCCAGGGTCTGGCGGATCAGCGGCAGCAGCTTGCGCACGTGGTCGCGGCTGGCCAGTTCCGGCACCACGCCGCCGTATTCGGCGTGCAGGGCGATCTGGCTGTAGACGGCGTGGGCCAGCAGGCCGTCGGCGCCGCCGGTGGCGGTGTCGTAGACGGCCACGCCGGTTTCGTCGCAGGAAGTTTCGATGCCGAGGACTTTCATGTCGGGGCGCTGCCGGGAAGCGGAACGAAAGGGCCGCGCCGGGCGCGGCAGCCCCACGGCTTGCACACCCCCGCGGGACACGGCTATGATACGCGGCTCGCCGGGGCTGAGCCCGGTGGATTCGCATTCGAAATTCGATTCGAACCGGCCAATGAAGGCCGGACGATCAGATCCCCGGAGATTCCATGCCAAGCGTCAAAGTCCGCGAAAACGAGCCCTTCGAGTTTGCGCTGCGTCGGTTCAAGCGCACCTGCGAGAAGGCCGGCGTGCTCGCCGAAACCCGCAAGCGCGAGTTTTACGAGAAGCCGACCCAGGAACGCAAGCGCAAGGCCGCTGCCGCCGTGAAGCGTCAGGCCCGTCGCGTGTCGCGCGACGTCACCAAGCGCCAGCGCCTGTATTGATCGGCGCGAGCCGGGCCCTGTGCCCGGCTCGGACGTTTGATGACGCGAAAGCCGGCAGCGCCCTGCGCCGCCGGCTTTTTGTCGTCCCCGCGATGCCGCTTCACTGCGTTTTTTCCCAATCCGATGGAGTCCGCCATGTCCCTGAAGCTCCGACTCACCGACGACATGAAGGCCGCGATGAAGAGCGGCGACAAGCAGACGCTCGGCGTCGTGCGCCTGATGCTGTCGGCGATCAAGCAGCGCGAAGTCGACGAGCGCATCGAGCTCGATGACGCCGCCGTGCTGGCCGCGCTGGAAAAGATGGTCAAGCAGCGCCGCGATTCGGTGAGCCAGTACGAGGCCGCCAATCGCGAGGACCTGGCCCAGATCGAACGCGACGAGATCGTGGTCATCGAGCGCTATCTCCCCGAGAAGCTCGGCGAGGCCGAGATCCTGGCGGCGATCGCCGCCGCCAAGGCCGAGACCGGCGCCGCAGGCCCGGCCGACATCGGCAAGCTGATGGGCGTGCTCAAGCCGCAGCTGGCCGGCAAGGCCGACATGGGCGAGGTGTCGCGCCTGGTGAAGCAGTCCCTGTCGTGAGCCCGGTCGCGCCGCCGCGGATCGTCCTGCGCCCGGCGCAGCGCGCGGACGTGCCGTTGATCCTGGCATTCGTCCGCGAACTGGCCGAGTACGAGCGCCTGGCGGATGCGGTGGTCGCCGACGCGGCGCGGTTCGAGGCCGCGCTGTTCGGCGCGCGGCCCGATGCCGAGGTAGTCATCGCCGAGGTCGACGGCGAGGCTGCCGGCTTCGCGCTGTTCTTCCACAACTTCTCGACCTTCCTCGGCCGGCGCGGCCTGTATCTCGAGGATCTGTACGTGCGCCCCGCGCATCGCGGCCACGGCGTCGGCAAGCACCTGATGACGCATCTGGCGGCGCTCGCGGTCGAGCGCGGCTGCGGCCGCTTCGAGTGGTCGGTGCTCGACTGGAATGCGCCGGCGATCGGCTTCTACCGCGCGATCGGCGCCGTCGGCCAGGACGGCTGGACCGTGCAGCGACTCGACGGCGATGCGCTGCGCGCGCTGGCTGCGGACGCACGCGTTCCGCGCTGACGTCCTCACGCCGCGCAACCGCGCCGTCGCTAAGGTGACGGCACCGCCGGACCGGGCCGTTTCGCCGGACGCACCGGCTTCAACGCGCCGACGACGCCCTGCATGACCACGACCTCCCCCGACCCCACGCCACCTGATGCCGACAGCGCGCCCGTTGCACGCACGCGCTGGCACCGCACCCGCCGAAAGCTCGACAAGGGCGTGTCGCGCGTGCAGGAGAGCGTGCCGGCGACGCTGGTCACGCGTTTCATCGAGATCGACCTGCTGACCCACGCGGCGTCGCTGTCGTTCTACATGCTGATCTCGCTGGCACCGTTGCTGGTGCTGGTGCTGTGGGTCACGGCGTCGCTGTATCCGGCTGCGCAGGAAGCGCTGCTGGCGCAGATCGGCGCCCTCGCGGGTGAAGGCGCGCAGGCAGTCGCGGGCACGGTGATCCAGAACGCGACCGAACAACCCGACATCGGATCGCTGGCCGGCATCTGGAGCACGCTGCTGCTGTTCGTCGGTGCGACCGTCGTCTTCGCACGGCTGCAGGCGACGTTGAACCTGATCTTCCATACCGATGGCGACGCGCTGCCCGGCGGCATCGTCGACTTCCTGCGCAAGCGCGTGTTCTCGTTCGGCGTGGTGTTCGCGCTGGGCTTCCTGCTGCTGGTCTCGACCCTGGCGACGACCGCGCTGGAAGTGGTGTTCGCCAACGTCCCGTCGCTGTTGCCGCTGCTGGGCAATGTGATGGCCCTGGTGCTGTACGCGTTCGCGTTCTCGCTGATGTACCACTACCTGCCCGATCGCCGCGTGCGCTGGCGACAGGCGTTCTTCGGCGGCCTGGTGACCGCGGGTCTGTTCGTCTTCGGCCGCTGGGCGATCGGCGTGTACATCGCCAAGGCCGCGCCGGGCAGCGCCTACGGCTCGTTCGGCACGCTGGTGATCCTGCTGATCTGGATGTATTACGCGGCGACGATCTTCTTCGTCGGCGCGCTGATCACTGCGGTCATCGACGATCGGCTGCGCCGGGCCTCGGTCGAGCGCGCCCTGCGCAAGCGCGCCGAACGTCAGGCGGCGGCGGGCCTGGTGCCGGCGCGTCCGTCTTCGGTTCCGCCCGCCGGAACGCCGCCGGCCTGAATCCAGCGGCGGGAAATTCCGCGGCGCGTGGCATTCTAGCGCCCGCATGATCCACGTCCCCGACACCACCGCCGCCCCCTCCTCCGTGCAGCCGCGCACGCGGTCGCGTGAGCGCGGCGCGGTCGCCCGGGACGCACGCCCCTGCCGCGGGCCGGACTGATGGCGCGCATCCCCGACGCCTTCATCGACGATCTGCTGGCGCGTACCGACATCGTCGAACTGATCAACGCGCGCGTGCCGCTGAAGCGCCAGGGCAAGGAATACGCGTCGCGCTGCCCGTTCCACGACGAGCGCTCGGCCAGCTTCACGGTGTCGCCGACCAAGCAGTTCTATCACTGCTTCGGCTGCGGCGCGCACGGCACCGCGCTCAGCTTCCTGATGAACTACGACCGCCTCGAATTCCTCGATGCGGTCGACGAACTGGCCAAGCGCGCCGGCATGGAGGTGCCGCGCGATAGCCAGCAGCGCGAGGTGCGCCCCGACAGCGCGCCCATGTACGACGCACTCGAGGCCGCGACCCGGTTCTTCGTCCGCCAGCTCGCCGACAGTGACAAGGCCCGCGATTATCTCGACCGCCGCGGCGTGGGTGACGCGGTACGCGAGCAGTTCGCCATCGGCTACGCACCCAATGGCTTTTCCGCACTCAAGGACGCGCTGGGCAAGGACGACACGCGCCGGGTGGCGGTGCTGGAGAAGGTCGGCCTGCTGTCGAAGAACGACCGCGGCCACAGCTACGACAAGTTCCGCGACCGGGTGATCTTTCCGATCCATGACCGCCGCGGCCGGCCGATCGCGTTCGGCGGCCGGGTGCTCGATCCGGAGGATTCACCCAAGTACCTCAACTCGCCCGAGACGCCGCTGTTCCACAAGGGCCGCGAACTCTACGGCCTGTGGCAGGTGCGTCAGGCCAACCAGAAGATCGAGCGGCTGGTGGTCGTCGAGGGCTACATGGACGTGGTCGCGCTGTTCCAGTTCGGCGTGCCCCAGGCCGTGGCCACACTGGGCACGGCGACCACGCCCGACCACGCCGAACTGCTGTTCCGCAATGCGCCGGACGTCTTCTTCTGTTTCGACGGCGACGCCGCGGGCCGCCGCGCCGCCACGCGCGCGATGGAATCGGTGCTGCCGCGCATGCGCGACGGCCGCCAGGCCTTCTTCCTGTTCCTGCCCGATGGCGAAGATCCCGACACCATCGTGCGCACCGAGGGTGCGGCAGGCTTCGAGGCGCGCCTGGCCGGGGCCACGCCGCTGTCGACGTTCTTCTTCGACACCCTCGGCGAGGGCATCACCTTGTCGACGCTCGACGGCAAGGCGCGCCTGGCCGAGCGCGCGAAGCCGATGCTGGCGCAGATTCCCGACGGGGCGTTCGCCGATCTGATGCGCCAGCGCCTGTCCGAGATCACCGGCCTGGGTCAAACCACACCCGCGCAGGCCCAGGGTCCGAGTCGCATGCCGCGCGGCGGGCGCGCGGTGCCCGCGCCCAAGCGCAGCCTGGTGCGGCACGCGATCGCGCTGCTGCTGCAGAAGCCCGGCATGGCGGCCCAGTTGCCGCCGCCGTATCCGTTCGTGGCCCTGCGCCAGCCCGGTGTCGAGTTGCTGACCGAACTGATCGCGCTCGCCAGCGTGCGCCCCGACATCAGCACCGGCATGCTGCTCGCGCACTTCGACGACCGCGAGGAAGCGCCGGCGCTGCAGAAGCTCGCCAGCCAGAGCCTGCCCGGCGACGAGACGATCTGGCAGGCCGAGCTGCACGACGTCATCGCCCAGCTGGACCGCCAGGTGGTGCAGCAGCGCATCGACGCCCTGCTCGACCTGCAGCGCGGCGGCACGCTCGATGCCGTCGGCAAGCAGGAACTGCGCGATCTGCTCGCACAGCGCGGCGCAGGCATCGCGCCCGGCTGAGTGTCCGGCGCGCCGCACCACGCCTCAGCCGCACGACCGGCACGCTGTCACGCTTCGGCACATCGGCTCCAATCGTTCCGGCCTGGAACCGGTTCCAGCGCCGTCCGTCGACGGACGCTTAACTTCGGCGCTGGTCTGATCGCCCGCAGGGGGATCGACAGGGATCGCACACGGGCCATCGGCCCGGCCTGCCTGTCTGTCCGAAACCGGATCCGCCGAGGCCGCACAGACGTGCCCGGCACGGTGCCCTGCCTTTCCTTCCCTCGCGACAGGTCCTCTGCCATGACACCGATCCCGTTCCGCACGCCCGTTCTCGCCGCCGCGCTGGCGGTCACCCTGTTCTCGGCCTGCGCGAAGATCGACACGCCGCCGGCCCTGGTCAAACCGCTGCACATCGATCTGTCGGCGCCGGTCGCCGAACAGGTCGACCTGGCCTGGCCCGAACGCGGCGGCGCCCTGGCCGCCGAGCACACCGTCGCCCAGGCGCGGCAGGTGACGCTGCGCCTGCCCAACGGCCGCCAGGTCACCGTGCCGGCCGAACGCGTGGCCTTCCGTCAGCAGGACGGCATGCTGGCGAGCGTCAACATCGAACCCAGCGGAACGGCGGGCGAGCAGGCGGTCGCGCTGGCGCACGTCCGCGCGTTGCTCGACGACAACCGCCTGCTCGACCCGACCCTCGCGACCGCGCTCGACGGCTGGCTGCACACCGGCGACGTGGACCGCAGTGCGCGCGTGGTCGTCCGCGATGTCGACGTCGAAGTCGCGCTGCGTCCGGACACCAAGCTCGGCTGGCAGCCCACGCTCGATTTCGCGCCGCGCGCCTGCCGGATGCCCGCCGGGCTCGACGGCAATCCGGAGGCATGCCTGCATGTGCCGAGCGCTGATGCGGCGCTCGCGGAGGTCCAGGGCTGAGCACGCCCCACGCCAGACCCGATGCGATGTGATCGGGCGGCCGGCGTATCGCAAAGGCGCGCCGGCACCCGGCCGTGATCGCCGCCGGGTGGTCGTTCCTCAGCCCACCCGCTGCCAGTCGAGTCCACCGGTCGCCGCGCCGGCGCCGGGCAGCCACGGCAGCAGCCAGTGGTCGACCAGCAGGAAGGCGAACAGCGCCATCAGGTAGACGACGGAATAGTTGAACATCCGCATCGCGAAGAACTCGTCCGGCGGATCGAGCAGGCGCCACGCGTACCACAGGAACACCAGACCCAGCACCACGGCGCCGCCGAGATAGAACAGGCCGCTCATGCCGATCGCGGTCGGCAGCAGCGTGATCAGCACCAGTAGCACGGTGTAGATCAGGATCTGCCAGCGCGTGTACGCCACGCCGTGGGTCACCGGCAGCATCGGCACCAGCGCGCGCGCGTAGTCCTCGCGGCGGAAGATCGCCAGCGCCCAGAAATGCGGCGGGGTCCACACGAAGATGATCAGCACAAGCAGCAGCGCATGCGCCCAGTCCCACTGGCCCTGCATGTTGGTCACCGCGGCCCAGCCGAGCAGCGGCGGCGCCGCGCCGGCGATGCCGCCGATGACGATGTTCTGCGGCGTCGCGCGCTTGAGAAAGCCCGTGTAGACGACCGCATAGCCGATCAGCGAGGCGAACGTCAGCGCCGCCGTCAGCACGTTGACCAGCAGCACCAGGATCGCCATCGACACCGCGCCGAGCGCCAGCGCGAACACCAGCACCTGCACCGGCCGCAACGTGCCCGTCGCCAGCGGCCGGTTCGCGGTGCGGGCCATGACCTTGTCGATGCGCTGGTCGATCAGATGGTTGATCGCCGCCGCCGATGCCGCGGCCAGCCAGATGCCGAGCAGGCCGAACACGCTCTCCTGCCACGGCGGCAGGCCGGGCACCGCGAGGAACATGCCCACCAATGCGGTGAACACGATCAGCGCGACGACGCGCGGCTTGGTCAGCTCCCAGTACTGGCTCGCGATGTGCGCCATGTCAGTCCGGCCGCTTGAGTCGCGCCAGCAGCGACACAAGCACGAACAGCAGCAGCGCCGCACCGCCGTTGTGCATGACCGCGACCGACAGCGGCAGCGACAGCTTGACGTTGAGGATGCCCAGCGCGACCTGCGCGCAGGTCAGCAGCGCGAGCGCGACCGCCCAGGCGCGCAGGCCCGGCGTGCGCAGCAGGCGCGCGGCGAACGCCAGCAGGCCCACGAACACGACCACGCCCATCACCCGGTGCGCGAGCTGGATCGCGATCCGCGCCGCACCGTCGAGCACGCCCCCCTCGTAGTCGACACCGACGCCGCGCCACAGCACGAAGCCCTCGCGGAAATCGGCCGCGGGCCACCACTGGCCGACGCACTTCGGGAAATCGATGTAGTGGTGCGCCGCCGTGGTCCAGCCGCCAGCCCCGCAGGCGAGCGCGGCGTAGTTCGCGCTGACCCAGCCACCGAGCGCGATCTGCACGCCGACCAGCGCGATCGCCGCGATCGCCCAGCGCCGCAGCACGCCGGCATCGGCCAGCACGATCGGCTGCACCGTCGCCCGCCACGCCATCCACAGCAGCAGCGAGAACGTCAGCATGCCGCCGAGCAGATGGCCCATGACGATGACCGGCTTGAGCAGCATCGTCACCGTCCATTTGCCGAGCAGCGCCTGGAAGACCACCACCGCCAGCGTCAGCGCCGCCGCGCGCGCCAGGTCGACGTTCGACCAGCGCAGCGCGGCCAGCAGCAGGATCGCCTCGCCGAGCGCGGCGATCGCCAGCGCCGACATCACGTGGCCCGCCATGTACAGCGGGATCGCCAGCGCCACCAGCAGCGAGGCGCCGATCACCTGGGCGACGCCGTAGCGGCGCCGGCGCGCCGCGATCAGCGCCAGCACCAGCACGAACACACCCAGCACCGCGGCCAGATGGCGGTGCACCTGCTCGCGCCAGGCCTTGTCGGTTTCGAGTACGCGGATCGCGGTGGCCGCGTGGTCGGCCACCTCTTCGGCCGCCTGCGGCCACGCCGCGCGTCCGTAGCAGGTGGGCCAGTCCGGGCAGCTGAGGCCGGCATCGGACAGGCGCACGAACGCACCGAACACGATCACGCACAGCGTCAGCGCCGCGGCCAGCCAGGCGATGCGGTGGAAATGGCGGTGGACCGCCGGGCGGAACGCACTGCCGTGCGTGGAGGGGGTCTGGGTCATCATCTGAGCTTGAGCAGCCGGGCCATGTCGGTGCGCAGGTGCCCGGGGTCGAACCCGGGGGCATAACGCAGGATCACGAACCCGTTCGGGTCCACGACGTAGGCGGGAACGCCATTGTCCGCTTCGCCGGGGCCGCCGTCGACGCGTGGCAGGGCCGCGCGCAGCGCGGGGTCAGCTTCGAGCACGCGCCAGGCCGGATTGCGCACCGCGTCCTCGGGCACGTCGCCGAGCCAGAGGATGTCGACATGGTCGGCGTTGCGGCCGAAGAGCTGCCAGACGAGATCGAGCTCGCGCGCCAGTTCGACGCAGGCGGCCGCACAGCCCGCGGGCGGCGCCACGAGAATGCGCCAGCGCCGTTCGATCGGACGCCATGAATAAGGCTCGCCGCCGGTCAGGCGGGGCGACAGGCCGCGCAGGTCGGCCGGCGGATCGAGCAGTTCGCCCTTGTTCTGCATGGCGTGCGGCCGCCAGCCGGAAAACCGCAACGCACCGGCGACCAGCGCGCTGCCGAGGAACAGCACGACGATCAGCACCAGCAGCAGGCGGTTGCGGTCGCGCCGGGCGCGGGGAAGATCGGAACTCATCGGCGGGCGGTCCGGAAGGTGAGGACGAGGGCGATGACCAGCGCGGCCAGCGCGAGGCCGAACCACTGCACCGCATAGCCCAGGTGTTTCTCGGGCGGCAGCGTGTTGGGCAGGATGTCGAGATCGCGCGCCTGGCCGAGGGGCATCGCGGGATCCGGGCGCAACACGCGCGGCGCCGGCGCGGCGATGCCGGCCGCGTCACCGATCGCCTGCATGTCGATGCGGGTCATCAGGAACGCATCGCCGTCGCTGACCGCGGGGCCCAGGGCGAGGCCGCTCGAGGGCGGCGGCAGCAGGAGGCCACGGAGCACCATGGTCTCGCCGGCCAGGCCGTCGCCGGCGACGATGTCGGATGCGGGCAGACGGCCCGCACGGTCGACGATCGGAGTCCAGCCCAGGTCCACCAGCATCGGCGTTCCGGCGTCGGGAACGAACAGCCGGTAGATGCGCAGGCCGGCCTGGCCGTCGCGGATCTGGTTGTCGAGCACCCAGGGCTTGCCGGCGACGAAGCGCCCGCGTCCCTCGGCCCAGTCGTAGTCGCGCGCCCGGCCGGCGTCGGCTGCGCGAGCGAGCGGCACCGGCACGCGGGCCTCGAGTACCGCCTCGACCGCGTCGAGCATCGCGCGCTTTTCGTGCATGCGCGTGAGCTGCCACTGCCCGAGTGCACTGCACACCACGATGACCACGAGGGCGAGCATCCAGCCGGCGACGCGCGCGGCGCGCGGACTCACACATCACCCCCGGTGCACTGCGATACTCCGCTCACGTCCCGCGCGCCACGGAGTTCGCCATGGTGATGAACGATTCGCTCAAGACGCTGTTGATCATCGGCTTCGTGCTCCTGATTCTCTGGAACCTCGGGGCCGGCCTCTACTACATGCTGACCGACAAGGGGCAGAGCGACCGGACCGTGAAGGCGCTGACGCGCCGCATCGGTCTGTCGGTCGCCCTGATCGCCCTGGTGCTGCTGGCGGTCGCGATGGGATGGATCCGGCCGCATGGAGTCTACGGCTGACGCCGCCGTCCGGATTCCGTGTGGCTGTGATTGGTGATTCGTGATTGGGACAGGCGGATCGCGCGAGCGTTTGCTCTTTCGAATCAGCAATCACGAATCACGTTCGTCTACGTCGTCGTCAGACGACGTAGACGAACAGAAAGAGGATCAGCCACACCACGTCGACGAAGTGCCAGTACCAGGCCACCGCCTCGAACGCGAAGTGGTTTTCCTTCGTGAAGTGGCCCTTGTAGCAGCGCAGCCAGATCACGATCAGCATGATCGTGCCCAGCGTCACGTGCGCGCCGTGGAAGCCGGTCAGCATGAAGAAGGTCGAGCCGTAGATGCCCGAGCCCATCGTCAGGTTGAGGTCGCGGTAGGCGTGGACGTATTCCTCGATCTGGAAGAACAGGAACACGCAGCCGAGCAGGATCGTCGCGCCGAGGAACACCAGCAGCTGGGTGCGGCGCGCGGCGCGCAGCGCGTGGTGGGCGATCGTGATCGTCACACCCGAGGCCAGCAGGATCAGCGTGTTGAGCAGCGGCAGGCCCCAGGCCGGAATCGTCTGGAAGGCGCCGCCGACCGCGCCCGGCCCCGACGTCGGCCAGGCCGCGCTGTAGCCGTCCCACAGCACTGCATTGGTCATCGCACCACTGCCTTCGCCGCCGAGCCAGGGCAGCGACAGCGTGCGCGCGTAGAACAGCGCGCCGAAGAACGCGGCGAAGAACATGATCTCCGAGAAGATGAACCACACCATCCCCATGCGGAACGACAGGTCGACCTGCCGGTTGTAGTAGCCCGAGACCGATTCGAGGATCACGTCGGCGAACCACTTGAACAGGATCAGCGACAGCACCGCCGCGCCGACGAAGAACATCGGCCGGCCCCAGCTCGCCTCGTTGAACCAGCTGGCCAGTCCCAGCATCGTGACGAACAGCGCGACCGACGCGAACAACGGCCACTTGCTGTCGTGCGGCACGAAATAGACGTCGGGGTCGTGCGGGGCGGGCTTGGCATGGGCCATGGCGATGTCCGTGTGTCGGGCTCGGTTCAAAGGGAAGACGTGCAGCTCACGGGGCCGCCGCCGGGCCGGCACGCCCGGGGGCGGCCGCGGCCTGCGCGGCCAGGCGCGAGGTCAGCACATCGTTCTTGAAGAAGGTATACGACAGCGTGACCGTGTTGACGTCGGGCGGCAACGACGGATCGATGATGAAGCGCACCGGCATGTCGCGGGTTTCGCCGGCCTCGAGCGTCTGCGCGGTGAAGCAGAAGCATTCGGTCTTCTGGAAGAAGCCGGATGCGCGCGCCGGCGCCACCGACGGGGTGGCACTGCCGACGACCGGCGCGGTGCTGTCGTTGTGCGCGTAGTACGTGGTCTCGTACTGCTCGCCCACCTGCACGCGCATGCGGGTCTCGTTGGGGCGGAACGACCACGGCAGGCGCGAGTTCACGGTGGCGTCGAACTCCACCGTCACCCAGCGCTCGGCCGGCGTGGCGCTGGTGGCCGGCGCGCTGACCGCGCTGTTCTCCAGGCGGATGCCGAACACCTTCTCGCAGGCGATGCGGTACAGCGGCACCAGTGAGAACGTGAACGCGAACGCGGCGATCGAGATGCCGACCAGCTTGCCGATGCCGAAGGTCTTCGACGCCGGGCGGGTGTCGACCCGTTCCTCCTGCATGCGCGGCGCGTCGCTCACGACAGCAGCACGCCGCGCAGGATGAAGCCGACGTAGACCGAGCCCGCGATCACCGCGACGACGATCGCCGTGCGGCGCGCGCGCCGGCGGCGGGCGACGAGATCGTCATTGGCATCGGGGCTGGGCATCGTGGCCTGCATCGTATCCGCGGACTCAGTGGCTGATGTCGTCGTGGGCGAGATCGCCGGGCTTGAGGATCGGCGGCTTGGCGAAGGTGTGGTGCGGGGCCGGCGACGGCACCGTCCACTCCAGGCCCTTGGCGCCTTCCCACGAGCGCGCCGCGGCGGGCGCGCCGCGCAGCTTCGAGTGCAGCAGGATCGCGAACATCATGAACGGCGTGACGAACATGCCGAACGCGCCGACCGAGCTGATCAGGTTCCAGTCGGCGAACACGACGTTGTAGTCGGGAATGCGCCGCGGCATGCCGGCCAGGCCGAGGAAGTGCTGCGGGAAGAACAGCAGGTTGACGAACACGATCGTCCACCAGAACTGCACCTTCGCCCAGAACTCGCTGTACATGCGCCCGGTCCACTTCGGCCACCAGTAGTAGACCGCCGCGATGATCGAGAACAGCGCGCCGGTCACCAGCACGTAGTGGAAATGCGCGACGACGAAGTAGGTGTCGTGGTACTGGAAGTCGGCCGGCACGATCGCGAGCATCAGGCCCGAGAAGCCGCCGATGGTGAACAGGATCACGAACGCGACCGCCCACAGCATCGGCGCCTCGAACGTCATCGCGCCGCGCCACATCGTCGACACCCAGTTGAAGATCTTCACGCCCGTGGGAATGGAGATCAGCATCGTCGCGAACATGAAGTAGATCTCGCCGCCCAGCGGCATGCCCACGGTGAACATGTGGTGGGCCCAGACGATGAAGCTCAGGAACGCGATCGCCGCGGTCGCGTAGACCATCGCCTGGTAACCGAACAGCGGCTTGCGGCTGAAGGTCGGGATGATCTCCGAGACGATGCCGAACGCCGGCAGGATCATGATGTAGACCTCGGGGTGCCCGAAGAACCAGAAGATATGCTGGTACATCACCGGGTCGCCGCCGCCGGCCGCGTTGAAGAACGAGGTCATGAAGAACTTGTCGGTCAGCAGCATCGTGACCGCGCCGGCCAGCACCGGCATCACCGCGATCAGCAGGAACGCGGTGATCAGCCAGGTCCAGCAGAAGATCGGCATCTTCAACAGGTCCACGCCCGGGGCGCGCATGTTGAGGATGGTCGCGATGACGTTGATCGCGCCCATGATCGAGCTGATGCCCATCATGTGGATGGCGAAGATCGTCAGCGACACGCTGCTGCCGCCCTGCAGCGACAGCGGCGGGTACAGCGTCCAGCCGCCGGCCGGGCCGCCGCCGGGCAGGAACAGCGTCGCCAGCAGCAGGGTGAACGCGAACGGCAGAATCCAGAACGACCAGTTGTTCATGCGCGGCAGCGCCATGTCCGGCGCGCCGATCTGCAGCGGGATCATCCAGTTGGCCAGGCCGACGAAGGCCGGCATCACGCCACCGAAGATCATCACCAGCGCATGCATGGTGGTCATCTGGTTGAAGAACGCCGGGCTGACGTGCTGCAGGCCGGGCGCGGCGAGCTCGGTGCGGATGATCACGCTCATCGCGGCGCCGATGATGAACATCACGAACGAGAACAGCAGGTACAGCGTGCCGATGTCCTTGTGGTTCGTGGAGAAGAACCAGCGCTGCACGAAACCCTGCGTATGGGCGTGATCGTCGTGGTGCGTGTCGGCTGAAACGGTCGTCGTCGACATGGGCGGTGAACCTCGAAGCGATCAGCCGGCCGCGGGCGCGGCGGGGGCGGTAGGAGACTGCACGGTAGCGTCATCGGCCGCCGGTGCGGCGGTCGGCGCTGGCGCGGCGGGCGCCGGCTCGGCCGGAGCGTTCTTCGCCTTCTCGGCGGCGAGCCATTGCGCGAACTCGGCCGGCGGCACCGCGCGCACGACGATCGGCATGAAGCCGTGGTCCTTGCCGCACAGTTCCGCGCACTGGCCGCGGTAGACGCCGGGCTCGAGAATCTCGGTCCAGGCCTCGTTGACCAAGCCCGGAATCGCATCCTGCTTCCAGCCGAAGGCCGGCACCCACCAGGAGTGGATCACGTCGTCGGCGGTGACCACGAAGCGGATCTTGGTGTCGGTGGGCAGCACCAGCGGGTTGTCGACGTCGAGCAGGTAGTGGCCGTGCGCATCGAGTTCGGCGCGGGTGGTGTCGCGGCCCTGGCGCAGGCGGTCGCTCTCGCGGTCGAGGCGGCTGCTCAGGGTGACGTTCTCGCCCATGTACTCGTAATGCCACATCCACTGCACGCCGGTGACCTTGACGGTCATCGCCGCGTCGCGGGTGTCGTACATCGCGATCAGCTTGCGCGTCGCCGGCACCGCCATGATCACCAGCAGGATGATCGGCACCACGGTCCAGATGATCTCGGCCGTCGTGTTGTGGGTGAACGTGGCCGGGGTCACGCCGCGCGACTTGCGGAAGCGGAACATCGCGATCGCCATCGCGCCGAAGACCAGCGCGCCGATCGCCACGCAGATCCACAGCGCGAGCATGTGCGCGTCGTAGGCGTGCTGGGACGAGGCGGTGACGCCCTTGCCCATGTTGAGCTGCCACCGATGCGGGTCGGCGGACTGCGCCGCGACGTTCGCGGACAGCACCAGTGCGGCGACGCCCCCCACCCACTGCTTGAAACGACCGGCTTGCTTCACATCGGACCCCATGCCTGAGCTGGCGTTGTCTGGCGGGAACGCGTCCGGTCCGTCCATACCCGGTACGGGACCGGAAACGGCATACGCAGGAGCGGCGGCGTACTGCGAATAACCAATGAATGGTAGCTGTCGGTGATCGGCAGGGGCAAGCCGCGTGGCGATCAACCCTCTTGACAGCGCCGTGCTGCACCGCGCCATGAACAGGAACGTGGTGTCCGATGACGCTCCCCGGCGCCGCGCAGAGGCCGCGACGGGCACAGTCCGGACCCGGTCCGCAGGCTAGAATTCCGCTTCTGTCCCTGCCGGTCGCCCGCCTTGAACGCCAGTCTGTCGCCCGCCCCCCAGGCGGCCTCCCTCCCGTCGCTGCGCGCAGCGGTCACCGCGGCATGGACGCGGGACGAAACCGCCCATGTGCGCGAACTCCTCGGCCAGGCGCGCCAGCCCTGCGCCGACTGGAGCGAGGCCGATCGCGCTGCGATCCAGACCACGGCCGCCGATCTGGTACGTCGGGTGCGCACCCGGGCCCAGCACCAGGGCGCGATCGAGGCCTTCATGCAGCAGTACGACCTCGGCAGCGAGGAAGGCGTGCTGCTGATGTGCGTGGCCGAGGCGCTGCTGCGCATTCCGGACCAGGACACGGCCGACGCGCTGATCCGCGACAAGCTCGGTGAGGCCAACTGGCGCAAGCACATGGGCCAGTCGGACTCGGTGCTGGTCAACGCCTCGACCTGGGGCCTGATGCTGACCGGCCACCTGGTCGATCTGGCCGACGACACCAAGCGCAACGTCCACAATGCCTTCCAGCGCCTGATCGGCCGCGTCGGCGAGCCGGTGATCCGGCTCGCGGTGCGCCAGGCGATGCGGATCATGGGCCATCAGTTCGTCATGGGCCGCACGATCGGCGAGGCGCTGACGCGCAGCCGCAAGGGCGCCAACGCGGCGTACCGCTATTCGTTCGACATGCTCGGCGAGGCCGCGCTGACCCAGGCCGATGCGGACCGTTATCTGAAGGCCTACCGCGATGCGATCGACGCGATCGGCCGCACGGGGCCGTTCGAGGACGCGATCACCGCACCGTCGATCTCGGTCAAGCTGTCCGCGCTGCACCCGCGCTACGAGCACGCCAAACGCGAACGCGTGCTGGCCGAGCTGGCGCCGCGCCTGCGCGATCTGGCGCAGCGCGCGAAGGGCTATCGCATCGGCCTGACCGTCGACGCCGAGGAAGCCGACCGGCTGGAGCTGTCGCTCGACGTGATCGAGGCTGCCTGGTCCGCTGCCTCGCTGGCCGGCTGGGACGGCTTCGGCATCGTCGTGCAGGCCTACCAGAAGCGCGCGCCGTTCGTGATCGACTGGATCGCAGCGCTGGCCCGCGCGCATGGCCGCCGCATTCCGGTGCGCCTGGTCAAGGGCGCCTACTGGGACAGCGAGATCAAGCGCGCCCAGGTCGAAGGCCATCCGGGCTATCCGGTGTTCACGCGCAAGCCCAACACCGACGTCAGCTATCTCGCCAATGCGCGTCGCCTGCTGTCGGCCACCGATGCGATCTATCCGATGTTCGCCACCCACAACGCGCACACCATCGCCGCCGTGCACCGCATGGGTGCGCGCCTGCTCGGCGCCCGGGCCGGTGGCCATCCGTTCGAGTTCCAGAAGCTGCACGGCATGGGCGACGACCTCTACGCCGAGGTCATTCCGGCCGACCGTCTCGACGTGCCCTGCCGGGTCTATGCGCCGGTCGGCTCGCACGAGGACCTGCTGCCGTACCTGGTGCGCCGCCTGCTCGAGAACGGCGCCAACTCCAGCTTCGTCAACCGGATCAGCGACGAGGAGGTCGCCATCGACGACCTGATCCGCGATCCGGTCGAGGTCGTGTCCGGTTTCGAATCCATTCCCCACCCCCGCATTCCGCTGCCGGTCGACCTCTACCGCAGCCAGTCGCACGACAGGAGCAATTCAATGGGCGTCAATCTCGCCAACGACGCGCAGCTCGCCGCACTCGCCGAACAGATCCAGGCCCATGCCGGCCCGTGGACCGCGGGTCCACTGGTGCCGGGTGCGACCAGCAGCGGCGAGACGATCGAGGTCACCAGCCCCGCCGACCGCCGCGTGCGCGTGGGCCAGTGGCAGGCTGCCGACACCGCGACCGTCGAGCAGGCGCTGCGCAACGCGACCGACGCCCACGCCGACTGGAACGCGATGCCCGCCGCCTCGCGCGCGGCGATCCTCGAGCACGCCGCCGACCTGCTGGAAGCGCGCACGCCCGAATACATCGCGATGTGCACGCGCGAAGCCGGCAAGACGATTCCCGACGGCGTGGCCGAAGTGCGCGAGGCCGTGGATTTCCTGCGCTACTACGCCGGCGAGGCGCGCCGTCTGTTCATCGTCGAGGCGCTGCCCGGCCCGACCGGCGAATCCAACAGCCTGCAGCTCTCGGGCCGCGGCGTGTTCGTGTGCATCAGCCCGTGGAACTTCCCGCTGGCGATCTTCGCCGGCCAGATCGCCGCCGCGCTCGCGGCCGGCAATACCGTCATCGCCAAGGCCGCCGAGCAGACCACGCTGGTCGGCCATGCCGCGGTCAAGCTGCTCCACGAAGCCGGCGTGCCGGACGCCGTGCTGCAGTACGTGCCCGGCGATGGCGCCAGCGTCGGCGCCGCGCTGACCTCGGATGCGCGCGTGGCCGGCGTGGTGTTCACCGGATCGAACGCGACCGCGCTGGCGATCAACCGCGCGCTCGCCGCGCGCGACGGCGCGATCGGCACGCTGATCGCCGAGACCGGCGGCCAGAACGCGCTGATCGCCGATTCCTCCGCGCTGCCCGAGCAACTGGTCAAGGACGCGCTGGGTTCGGCATTCACCTCGGCCGGCCAGCGCTGCTCGGCCGCGCGCGTGCTGTTCGTGCAGGACGACATCGCCGACAAGGTGCTCGAGATGCTGGCCGGCGCGATGCAGGAGCTCACCGTCGGCGATCCGGCGCTGCTGTCGACCGACGTCGGCCCGGTGATCGACGCCGATGCGCTGCGCATGCTCGACATGCACGCCGAACGCATGGCCAGCGAAGCGCGGCTGATCGCGACCACGCCGGTCGGCGAGGCCACCGCGCACGGGACGTTCTTCGCGCCGCGCGCGTGGGAACTGCAGTCGCTGTCCCAGCTGCAACGCGAGAACTTCGGCCCGGCGCTGCACGTGATCCGCTGGAAGGCCAACGAGCTCGACGCGGTGATCGACGCGATCAACAACACCGGCTACGGCCTCACGCTGGGCATCCACTCGCGCATCGACGAGACCGTCGAGACGATCACGTCGCGCGCGCGGGTCGGCAACGTCTACGTCAACCGCAACCAGATCGGCGCCGTGGTCGGCGTGCAGCCCTTCGGTGGCCAGCGCCTGTCGGGCACCGGCCCGAAGGCCGGCGGCTCGCACTATCTGCCGCGCTTCACCACCGAGAAGACCGTGACCATCAACACCACGGCCGCCGGCGGCAACGCGTCGCTGCTGACCTTGGTCGACTGACGCACCCGCGGGCGGACGGCCGCGTGCCGTCCGCCCGCGCATTGCCGCCGCTGCGGTGATGTCGTGGCCGTGATCGGCCGCCCCGTTTCCTTCGAGTGCCTGACGCCCGTGGCTTTCGACGCCTTCGCCCTGATTCTCGCGATGCTCGCGCTGGGCATGCTGTTCGCACGTTTCGGCGTGCTGCCGGGCAGCGCCGCCGAAGTGCTCAACCGCGTCGTGCTGCTGGTCTGCCTGCCGGCCGCGGTGCTGGTGCACGTGCCGTCTCTGCAGTTCGACCCGGCGCTGATCGGCCTGGCAGCGACGCCTTGGCTGCTGGCTGCGGCGACGGTGCTGCTGGTCTGGCCGCTCGCGCGGCTGCTGCGCTTCCGCCGCGACGAGACCGCCGTCGTGCTGCTGTGCGTGGCGCTGTGCAACAGCAGCTTCATCGGCTACCCGATGATCGGCGCACTGCTGGGCCAGGACGCCGTGGCCTATGCGGTGGTCTACGACCAGTTCGGCACCTTCGTGCTGCTGTCGACCTTCGGCCTGACCGTGATCGCGCGGTATGCCGGCGACACGCCACCGTCCGCGCGGCAGATCCTCGGCCGCATGCTGCGGTTTCCGCCGCTGTGGGCGCTGGCGTTCGCGCTGACCCTGATGCCGGCGCGGCCGCCGGTGTGGATCGACGACGGCCTGCGCACCGTCGCCGGCGCGATGCTGCCGCTGGTGATGCTGGCGGTCGGCCTGTCGATCCGGCTGCGCATGCCGCGCGACGAACTCCGTCCGCTCGCGACCGGGCTGCTGCTGAAACTGCTGGTGATGCCGGCGATCGCGTTGCCGCTGTCCTGGGCGTTCGGCATGACCGGCACGATGCTGCAGGCGAACGTGCTCGAAGCCGCGATGCCGAGCATGATCACCGCCGCCGCGCTGGCGATCGCCGCCGGCCTCGCGCCGCGGCTGGCCGCCGCCCTGGTGGGCTACGGCATCCTGCTGTCGCTGGCGACATTGCCGGCCTGGGCCTGGCTGCTTGGGCGGCTCGCTTAGGCCCGCGCCCGTGTCGGTGCGCGATGAGGCTGTTCCGGTGATGCCGGTTCGCGCGCGAGCGCGCTCCTACAAAGGCGACGACGGCTTGAGAAGGACATCGCTGGCTGGCAGATGTTCGTTCCGCGTATGCCAGGTCTCCGGGCTCTGACGCTATGCCTGGGCGAAACGCCAAACGGCCCGGCGTCGCCCCGGCGGCAATCAACGGCGCTCTGTGTAGGAGCGCGCTTGCGCGCGATGGCGCTGTGCCGGTAATGCCCGTTCGCGCGCGAGCGCGCTCCTACACGAGCAGCAACGACCGGGGACGGGCATCGCGGGCCGGGGCGTGTTCGTCTTGGGTAGACCGTGCATCCGAATAGGCTCGGACGCTGGGTCACGCGTCACGCCGAACGGTCCGGCGTCGCCTTGGCTGTGCGCTCTCACGTCCGCGCCCCATGTAGGAGCGCGCTTGCGCGCGATGGGGCTGTCCTGGTGAGGCCCGTTCGCGCGCGAGCGCGCTCCTACAAAAGCGACGACGGCTTGAGAAGGACATCGCTGGCTGGCAGACGTTCGTTCCGCGCATGCCAGGTCTCCGGGCCCTGACGCTATGCCTGGGCGAAACGCCAAACGGCGGCGGCGCCCCGGCGGCCATCAACGGCGCCCTGTGTAGGAGCGCGCTCGCGCGCGATGGCGCTGTGCCGGTAATGCCCGTTCGCGCGCGAGCGCGCTCCTAACAGCTGCGATGGGGTGCGGGCGCAGGCGGCCCGATGACGCGCGATCACGCGCAGGAAAGCGCCCATGCAAACACGCACAAAAAAAAGCCCCGCCGAAGCGGGGCTTTTTCGTCTCACACGGTCCTCGGAATCAGGACCGCCCGGATCAGAAGCGGTACTGCGCCGACACGCCGAACAGGTTGGCGTTGCCGTCGAAGCCACCGGCGACGCGGCTGCCGCCGCTGGTGGTGTCGATGCGCGGGCTGCGCGGTTCGATGCGGGTGTAGGCGAAGTTGACGTCGAACGCGTCGCTCATGGCCCACGTTGCGCCGACCGAATAGAAGATGCGGTTCGCATCGGGCAGGCGCGGGGTGCGGTGCTCGAGGCTGGTCGGGGTTTCGTCGTACGCGACGCCGCCACGGATCTTCCACGATTCGTTGAGCGCGTACTCGGCGCCGAGGGCGGCGAAGTACGTGTCACGCCATTCGAAGGGCTCGACCGAATCCGGATCCGGGTTGTCGAAGTTGATGCGGACCTCGCGCAGCGACGACCAGTTGGTCTCGGCGTACGTGGCCGACAGCATCAGCGCATCGGTGATCTGCCACGTCGCGCCGACGTTGAGGATCGACGGCGTGGTCAGATCGGCGGACGCGCCGCCATCGAGGAACAGGCCCGGGCGGGCGACGTTCAGCACCGCGGCGGCGTTGCCCGGCACGGTCCAGTCGGCGGTGCCGCGCAGTTCGTAATCGATCTCGGAGCGGTAGCTCACGCCGATGGCGACGGTGTCGGTCGGACGGAAGTGCGCGCCGACCAGCCAGCCGAAGCCGTTGTCGTCGCCCTGGATCTCGGCCAGGCCGTCCGCGTTCTGCGGCAGGAAGCCGGGCACGCCCGACTGCGCCAGCAGCGCGCCGAAATCGACCGCGCGCGACAGGGTCACGTCGGCGCGCGAGGCGATGACGCCCAGGCCGACCGAGAAGCGGTCGCTGATGTCGATCGCGCCCGACAGGGTCAGGTCGACGACCTTCACGTCCGAGGTCTGTGCGGCATAGCGGCCGACCCAGCCCGCGTCGTATTCGGTCTTCAGGCCGAACGGGGCGCTGATCATCGCGCCGAGCGCGACGCCGTTGTCGAGCTTGTGCACGACCGACAGCGCCGGCACCGGGGTGACGTCGCCGGCGTTGCCGCCGTTGCTGCCGGTCAGCGGACGGCCGAGCGCGTCGCGGCCGCTGCCCTGGAATTCATAGTTGAGGTCGATGACGGTCAGGTCGGCCTGCACCGTGGTGCCTTCGAACTGGGTCATCACCGCCGGGTTGTTGGTCACGACCGAGCTGTCGCCGGTCTTCGCGGCGGTGCCGGCGAAGGACGAGCCCTGCGACTTGACGCTGTTTTCCTTGAGCTGGAAACCGGCCGCCTGGACCTGGCCAGCGAATGCCAGCGCGCCGGCGATGCCGACGGCCAGAAGGGTGTTCTGCATATAGCGGGGGGTGGTAGCCATGTGTCGCGTTCTCTCCGAGTGATGCTTCGATGTGGATGCTCCGCCGGACGAGACAAAGCCCCCTTTCGTCGTCGTCACCTGTCGGAAATCCCCTCCCGAACGCGCGCAGCGGTGCGGATGATACCGTACGTTGCCGTCTGGACCCGTGCTGCGCTGCGGCATTCCGCGACGCCACCGGCGATGCGCTTTACCGCCGTGCGCGCCGGCCCCGACAATGGCCCTGCCGATGTTCATTTCAGTACCCCGACGCCGCGACCAGGCCCCGCTCCGCTGGGCGGTGCCGATGCTGTGTGCGCTGTTGTGGGCAGCGTTCCTGTGGGCGATGACGCGCTCGGCCACCGACCAGTACGCGCTGTTGCTGGACTGGGGCGCGCTGTACGGCGAGCCCGTCGGCGCCGACGGCGTACTGGTGAACTGGCTCGACCCGGGCCCGTGGCTGCGCCTGTTCACGGCGCTGTTCCTGCATGCCGACTGGGCCCATCTGCTCGGCAACCTGGTGTTCCTGCTGATCTTCGGCCTGCCTGCCGAGCGGTTGATGGGCGCGTGGCGCCTGCTGTTGCTGTTCCTGGTCGGCGGGGCGCTGGCGAACCTGGCGGCGGTGCTGGTGATCGGCGCGCCCGACCGGCTGATCATCGGCGCGAGCGGCGCGGTGTCGGCACTGATCGGCGCCTATCTCGCGCTGTTCCCAAGGGCGCGTCTCGGCGTGGTGGTGCCGCTGGGCCTGTTCCTGGAATTCGTGCGCGCGCCGGCCTCGCTGCTGATCGGCATCTGGGCGGTGCTGCAGGTGTTCTTCGCCTACATCGGCCCGGCCTACGGCACCGTGGCCTGGGCCGCGCACGTGGCCGGCTTCCTGTTCGGCGTGGTCTTCGCCCTGCTGTCGCGGCACGCGATCAGCCAGCGGCTGCGGCGGCTGAAGGGGTATTGAGGGCCGTGATTCGGGAGTCGGGATTGGGGATTCGCAACAGCGACTCCATCCGGCTTTTTCGAATCCCGCCTCCCGCATCCCCAATCCCGGCTCCTACAATCCTCCCCATGACCCCGAAGACCCTGCACAAAGTCACCTTCCTCAGCCACGGCAAGGTCTACGAGCTGTACGCGCAGCGCGTGGAGAGCGGGCGGTTGTGGGGCTTCGTCGAGGTGTCCGAGCTCGTCTTCGACGTGCACGACGGCCTCGTCGTCGACCCGACCGAGGAACGGCTGCGCGACGAGTTCCGCAATACGCGCACGCTGCACCTGCCGATGCAGAGCGTGCTGCGCATCGAGGACGTGGAGAAGAAGGGCCAGTCGGCGATCCGTGACGCGGAGTCCGGCGAGAAGGTGGTCACGCCGTTCCCGCTGCCCGCCCGGCCGCGCTGAACCGCCGGGCCGGACGCCCGCGTTAAACTCCGACGCCCACGCGGCCGTCGCGTCGAGATTGCGATGCTGGCCGACCGCTCCGTCACCCAGGCACAGCGCCCAAGGCAACGATGACGACACCCCAGGAACTGCTCGACACCCACGGCCCACGCGAATCGATGGAGTACGACGTCGTCGTCGTCGGCGCAGGCCCCGGCGGTCTGGCGACCGCGATCCGGCTCAAGCAGCTGGCCGCCGAGGCGGGACGCGAGGTCTCGGTCTGTGTGCTGGAGAAGGGCTCCGAGCCGGGCGCGCACATCCTGTCGGGCGCGATCATCGATCCGCGCGCGCTGACCGAACTGATCCCGGACTGGAAGGACAAAGGCGCGCCGCTGACCCAGGCCGTCACCCGCGACGAGTTCCTGTTCCTCGACGAGACCGGCGCGAAGTCTACGCCGGAGTTCTTCCTCCCCGACTGCTTCAAGAACCACGGCAACTACATCGTCAGCCTCGGCGCGGTGACGCGCTGGCTGGCCAGCCAGGCCGAAGCTCTGGGCGTCGAGATCTTCCCCGGCTTCGCCGCGGCCGAAGTGCTGTACACCGAGGCCGGCGCCGTACGCGGCGTCGCCACCGGCAATCTCGGCATCGGCAAGGACGGCCAGCCGACGGGTGAATTCCAGCTCGGCATGGAGTTGCATGCGAAGTACACGGTCTTCGCCGAAGGCTCGCGCGGCCAGCTCGGCCGCGAACTGATCGCGAAGTTCGCACTCGACGCGGGCCGCGACCCGCAGAGCTACGGCCTCGGCATCAAGGAGCTGTGGCAGGTGGATCCCGCCGTGCACGAGCCGGGCCTGGTGGTGCACACCGCCGGCTGGCCGCTGAGCGACGACACCTACGGCGGCTCGTTCCTGTACCACGCCGAGGACGGCAAGGTCGCGATCGGCCTGGTGGTGGGTCTGGATTACACGAACCCGTGGCTGAGCCCGTTCGAGGAATTCCAGCGCTTCAAGACCCATCCGTCGATCCGCAAGTATCTCGAGGGCGGCAAGCGCATCGGCTACGGCGCGCGGTCGATCACCGCCGGCGGCCTGCTGTCGATTCCGAAGCTGGTGTTCCCCGGCGGCGCGTTCGTCGGCTGCGAGGCCGGCACGCTCAACGCCAGCCGCATCAAGGGCAGCCACGCCGCGATCAAGACCGGCATGCTCGCCGCCGATGCGGCGTTCGCAGCGCTGGGCGAGGGCCGTTCGGGCGACGAACTCACGGCCTACCCCACCGCGTTCGAGGCGAGCTGGCTGCACGCCGAACTGGCGCAGGCCAAGAACTTCAAGCAGTGGTTCAAGAAGGGCCGCAACACCGCCACGCTGATGACCGGTATCGAACAGTGGCTGCTGCCGAAGCTCGGCATCCGCACGCCGCCGTGGACGATCCATCGCGACCGCCCCGACCACGCCTGTCTGGAACCCGCGGCGCAGCACGAGAAGATCGTCTATCCCAAGCCCGACGGCACGTTGACCTTCGACCGCTTGAGTTCGGTGTATCTGAGCAGCACCAATCACGCCGAAGACCAGCCCGCGCATCTGACGCTCAAGGATGCCTCGGTGCCTGTGGACGTGAACCTGGCGACCTACGCCGGTCCGGAAGCGCGCTACTGCCCGGCGGCGGTCTACGAATTCCTCGACGGCCCCGACGGTCCGTTCCTGCGGATCAACGCGCAGAACTGCGTGCACTGCAAGACCTGCGACATCAAGGACCCGACCCAGAACATCGTCTGGGTCGCGCCGCAGGGCGGCGGCGGTCCGAACTACGCCGGGATGTGAGCCGTGCGCCTACGGGGCGCGTCTCTGCCGAATGCTCCAGCGCGCGCACGCGCGCTCCTGCAAAAGGGGCGGGGTTGGGATGCGCTGCACCGTAGGAGCGCGCTCGCGCGCGATGGACTTTGCCCGACCCGGTGCCTCGTGATCGAACGCGCGTCTGCGATGCCTCGCGCCGTCGACGCGCGACCGACCGCATCCCGCCCTGCAGGCGAACGCGTGCGCGCGATGCGGCCTTGCCGCCTCCGCCCGTTCCGCACGCACTCACGCGCGCGGTTGCGTGCGCCGGCCAGACGCGAACATGCGTCCGCACCACGGGCCGCCCCCGCCCGGGCGCAGCAATCTTGAAACCCTGCCCGTATACTCGGCCGCAGCTGTGGCCGAGGGCCATGCCGCCAAGGGTGTTTCGTGCGTAATTACGATCTCGAATTCCTCAAGCGTTTTTCGCTGGTGCTCGTGTTCCTGACCGTCGTCACCCTGGGCCTGATCATCGGCGCCTGGTTCCTGCACAGGTCGGTGCCCACCGAAACGCCGCCGAATGTCGCCAAGCGCACCGAGGCGCGGATCGCGCCGGTCGGTGCGGTGTACGCCGGCGCCACCGGTGCCGCGTCGCAGGCCGCCGCCACAGCGGCTGCGGCGGCCGCGGCCGCCGCGCAGTCCGCCTACGGCGGCACGCTCGACGGGTCGGTGATCTACCAGAACCTCTGCGCGGGCTGCCACACCTCGGGCGCCGGCGGCGCACCGACGCTGGATCACCAGCACTGGGATGCGCGCCTGGCCCAGGGCACCGAAACCCTGTACCGCCACTCGATCGAGGGCTTCACCGGCGCTGCCGGCGTGATGCCCGCGCGCGGCGGCAACCCGGCGCTCAACGACGAGCAGATGCACGCCGCGGTCGACTGGATGGTCGACAACCTCAAGTAACGTTCGCCGGGTTCCGTGCCCGTCCCAGACGCCGCCTCCGGGCGGCGTCGTCGCGTCAGGCCGCCGAGGCCGATGGAGATTCACCCCATGCCGCTGCCTAACCCCCTCACCCGCCTGCTGTCGTGCCTGCTCGTCTGCGTGCTGGTCACCGCCTGTCGCGCGACGGCGCCTGCACCCGCCACGCCGCCGGGGGACGGCGCCTCGCCCGTCGTCGACACCTCGCCGATCGTGTTCACCGACCCCCAACTGGTCGTGGACGGCCAGGTGACAGGTGCCTTTGCCGACGGCCTGGGTGGCTGGTTCATGGGGCTCACGGCGCCGGAGCGCAGCCGGGACATCGGTCTGTTCGTCGAGGCCGTCCCGGGCCAACCGACCCCGCCTGCGGGCGCGCAGGTGCGTGTCACCGGCCCGATCTACGGCGTCGACGGCCGGCGCAGCATGCGTCCAGTGCGCATGGACATGCTGCCGCCGCCGGCCCGTCCGCTGGAGCCGCTGCGCCTGGGCGGCGCGCCATCCGACTGGTCGAAGCTGGCGGGGCGCTGGGTGCGGATCGACGCCCCGCTGACGGTCAGTGGCCAGCACGAACGCGCGCGTCGCGGCACGCTGGTCGCCAGCTTCGACGGCCGCCTGTACGTGCCGAGCGAAATCGGCGCGCCCGGCGCGCAGGCCGCGAAGATCGCGGCCGCCAATGCCGATCGCCGCATCCTGCTCGACGACGGCCGCGACGACGCACCGGCGGACGGCGCGCCCTGGTACCTGCCCGAAACCGCACGCGCGCTGCGCAGCGGCAGCGTGCTGACCGGCGCGGAGGGCATCGTCGATTACCGTCACGGCGCCTGGCGGCTGCAACTCACCGCGCCCGTGCAGGTACAGCCGGCACCGCGTCCAGCGCCGCCGCAGGTGGAGGGCGACGTGCGCATCGCCGCGTTCAACCTCGAAAACCTGTTCAACGGCGACGGCCGCGGCGGCGGGTTTCCCACGCCGCGTGGCGCGGAGACGCCGGCGGCGTACGCGCGCCAGCTCGAAGGGCTGGTGGCGACGATCAGCGCGCTCGATGTCGACGTGGCGGCGCTGATGGAACTGGAAAACGACGGCTACGACCCGGATTCGAGCATCGTCCATCTGGTCGAGACCCTCAACGCCGCCGGTCCGGCGCGTGACTGGCGCTTCGTGCGCACCGGCGAGGGGCCGGGCACCGATGCGATCCGCGTCGGCCTGATCTACCGCGCCACACGCGTGCGTCCGCAGGGCGCGCCGGCCACGCTCGACGGCGGCCCCTTCGACAGCCTGAGCCGCGTGCCGCTGGCCCAGGCCTTCGTGCCGGTGCAGGGCGACCGGCCCGACGGCGCGGATTTCAGCGTCGTCGCCGTGCACTTCAAGTCCAAAGGCTGCGGCAGCGCCGACGGCGCCGATGCGGACCGCGGCGACGGCCAGGCCTGCTGGAACGCCACGCGCACCGAATCGGCGCGCCGTCTGCTCGACTGGCTGGCGACGGCGCCCACCGGGTCCAGCGAGCGCGTGGCGGTGGTCGGCGACTTCAACGCCTATGCCCGCGAAGATCCCCTGCAACTCTTCTACAGCGCGGGTTGGCGCGACCCGTTCGCCGGCGCCGCCGAGCCGCCGCACAGCTTCGTCTTCGACGGTCAGGCCGGACGCCTGGACCACGCGCTGCTGAGTCCGGCGCTGGCCGATCGCGTGGCCGGCGCGGCGAAGTGGCACATCAATGCCGACGAGCCGGTGGACATGCGCGAACGCGAAGCGGCCGGCCCCTGGCGCAGCTCGGATCACGACCCGCTGGTGGTGGGGCTGCGACTGCGCGGGCGCTGAGCGCCGCGGACCGTACGGCGCGCGCGGCATCCGCATTGCACGGCTCCGTCGCGGACGCCCCGGTATCATGTGCGCATGACGTCCCCCACGTTTCCCACCGAATCCGGCCCGCTGACACTCGCCGGTCCCGCCGGCGTCCTCGAGGCCATCGTCGACCTGCCCGATGCCGAGACCGGCGCGCGCCCGCTGGTCGCCGTCGTCTGCCATCCGCTGCCCACTGAGGGCGGCACGATGCACAACAAGGTCGTGACCATGGCCGCGCGCGCGCTGCGCGAACTCGGCGCGACCACCGTGCGCTTCAACTTCCGCGGCACCGGTGACTCCGCCGGCACCTACGACCACGGCGAAGGCGAAACCGCCGACCTGGCCGCGGTGGTCGAATGGGTCCGGCGCGAGCGCCCGGGTCACGCGCTGTGGCTGGCCGGTTTCAGCTTCGGCGCCTACGTCTCGCTGCGCGCGTGCGATGCGCTGCAGCCCGACGTGCTGATCTCGATCGCGCCGCCGGCCGGGCGCTGGGATTTCGACGCCATCGTGCTGCCGCGCTGCCCGTGGCTGGTGATCCAGGGCGAGGCCGACGAGATCGTTGATCCCGAGGCCGTCTACCGCTGGCTCGAAGACAGCGGCGCCGACGCCGAGCTGGTGCGCATGCCCGACACCAGCCACTTCTTCCACCGCAAGCTGATGGACCTGCGCGGCGCGATCAAGAACGGCGTGCGCGCCTCGCTGCCGGATCCGGTCGCCTGATGCACGCGGCCTGTCGTCGTCCGGCCGCGGCCGGCGCGGTGCCGCGCGCACGCGGTCTGCGGACACCCGCGCGATGAGCGACGTCGCGTTGCCGTCGCAGCGCTACGCCGAGGGCGTGGCACGCGGCGACTGGCAGGACGATCCGGCCCAGCGTCCCGCCCTGGTCGAACTCGACCGGCTGCATCGCGCGCTGCTCGTGCCGCCGGCGCGCGGCGGTCTGCTGGGCCGTCTGTTCGGCCGCGAGGCCGCCGGCGACGCGCCGCCCGGCCTCTACCTGTGGGGCGGCGTGGGCCGCGGCAAGACCTTCATGATCGACCTGTTCCACGACGGCCTGCCGATGGCGGTGCTGCGTGCCGAACGCCCGGCCGAGGCCGGTACGCCCGCGGTGGCAGCACCCACGCGCGCCGCGCGCCACGCCGCGCCCGACCCGAAACTCGGCCGCAAGCGCCGCACCCACTTCCACCGCTTCATGCGCGAGGTCCACGACGCGCTGCGCGCGCATGCCGGCGAGCGCGACCCGCTGGCGGCGATCGTGCGCGGCTGGCGCGACGCCGGCCTGCGCGTGCTGGTGCTCGACGAATTCTTCGTCAGCGACATCGGCGATGCGATGCTGCTCGCGCGCCTGCTCGAACGCATGTTCGCCGACGGCATCGTGCTGGTGACCAGCTCCAACGTCGACCCAAAGGACCTGTACAAGGACGGCCTGCAGCGCGTGCGCTTCCTGCCGGCGATCGCGCTGATCCAGCGCCACTGCCACGTCGTGTTCCTCGAGAGCGACACCGACTACCGCATGCGCGCCCTGACCCGCTCGCCGGTCTACCGCACGCCGCTCGACGCCGGCAGCGACGCGTGGCTGGAGACGCGCTGGCACGAACTCGGCGGCGACGACGACCACCGCGACGCCGGCATCGAGATCGACGGCCGCCGCATCGCGGTGCGCGCGCGCTGCACCGGCATGGCGTGGTTCGACTTCGCGGCGCTGTGCGAAGGCCCACGCGGCGCCAGCGACTACATCGAGATCGCGACCGAATTCCACACCGTGCTGCTGGGCGACATTCCGCACTTCGACGGCACCCGCGACGACGCCGCGCGCCGCTTCGTCACCCTCGTCGACGAGCTCTACGACCGCCACGTCAACCTGGTCTGCACCGCGGCGGTCGAACCGCCGTCGCTGTATGCCGGCGAGCGCCTGGCCGGCGCCTTCGAGCGCACCGCCTCGCGCCTGATCGAAATGCGCAGCACCGACTACCTGACCCGCGAACACCGCGGTTGACGCCGGCCTGCATGCCGCGCCCTCCGGCGCTCGCGGCAACGGCCGGACCGGTTCGCCCGGGGCAGCCCAGACCATGTACCGGATCACGGCGAAGCCGCGCGCCGGCCGGTTAGCATGCGGACATCCGCCTGGCCGCGACGGAACTGCCCATGCGCCCTGCTCTGCGCCTCATGCACGTGCTGCTGTTCACGGGTCTGGCCTTGCTGGCGGGTGCCGCCACGGCGCAAACCCCGCTGCCGGGAACCGGCTCGGGCGCCGACGCGGCCGCGGCCGCTGAGCCTGCTACGCCCGCCACGCCCGGCGCGGTCGACGTCGCCGACATCCCGGCCCAGGCCGATGTCGACCAGCGCCTGGCCGAACGCGTGCTGGCCGCGACCACGAGTGCCGGCGCCGCGTCGCCGGCGACCGCATTCGCCGAGCGGCTGGCGGCGATCGAGACCGCGGTCGAGGATCCGTTCTGGCGCTTCAGCAGCGCCGAACTGCAGACCCTGCCGGTGCCGCGGCTCGAAAGCCTGTCGCGGCACTGGCGCTTCCAGGCGCGGCGGCTCGCGCAGTGGCAGGCGGACCTGGGCCGGGCCACGACCCGCCAGGCCGGCGACGCCGCCGGGTTGGCCACGCGCCGCGAAGCCTGGGAGGCCACCGCGGCAGCCGGCCAGGAGATGCCCGCCGCGCTGCGTCAGCGCGTCGACGAGGTCACGGCCCAGCTCGCGCGGGCCGAGGCCGCGCTGTCGGATCCGCTCGCCCGGCTGATCGCGCTGGGCCGGCGCGGCAACGCGGTCGATGCGCGCATCCAGGCCGCCCATGGCCGGGTCATCGACGCGGTCGGCGCCTACGACGCCCGGCTGCTGCGCACCGATGCCGTGCCGCTGTGGCGGCTGGCTTCGACGCCCGCGTCGCCCGGCACCGGGCCCGGCGACGTGATCCGCAGCGGCCTGGCGATCGAATCGCGCTTCGCCACCGAATACGCACAGGGCGATGCCGGCGGCGGGCTGCGCGCCCTGCAGACCCTGCTGGCCTGCACGCTGCCGCTGCTGCTGTGGCTGGCCTGGCGCAGCCGCGGCCCGATCGCCGCCGGCCAGGTCAGCCGCACCGAGGCCACCGTGCTGTCGCGTCCGATCTCGTGCTGGCTGCTGCTGGTGGTGATCGGCGTCTTCGCCTTCCAGCCCGATGCGCCGATGCTGACCCACCAGATCGCGCTGCTGGCCGCCGTCGTGCCGGTGTTGCGGCTGCTGCCGGCGTCGTCGCGGCACCTGCTCGGCCCGGCGCCCTATGTCGCCAGCGGGTTGTTCCTGCTGCTGCGCCTGGGCTTCGTGTTCCTGACCAGCGCCGCCGCCTACCGGCTCTACATCCTGGCGCTGGCCGTGCTCGGCCTCGCGGCGGCGGGCTGGCTGCTGTGGCGCGCACACCGCCACGGGCACGCGGCCCACGCCGGGCGTCTGGGCCGGGCCCTGCGCGCCGCGGTGCATATCGGCGCGGGGCTGCTCGCGATCGCGCTGGTGGCCAATGTCCTGGGCAACGTGTCGCTGGCCGAGACCCTGACCGGCGGCACGATCGACAGCCTGTACTTCGCGCTGCTGCTCGGCGCCGGGCTCACCGTGGTCGCCACCTGGACCCAGCTGCTGTTGCGGCGCCCCGGGGTGTCGCGCTTCCGGCTCGCGCCCGAGCACGCGGGCCCTGCGGTGCAGATGGTGCTGAACCTGCTGGTGATCGCGGCGGTCGTGGGCTGGATCGTCTACACGCTCGATCGCTTCCGCGTGCTGTCACCGGTGCACGCGTCGCTGTCGGCGGTGCTGGGCTACAGCTGGGCGCTCGGCGACCTGCGCCTGAGCCTGGGCCACGTGCTGCTGTTCGTGCTGACGGTGGTGATCGCGTTCTGGCTGGCGAAGACGGTGCGCCTGGTGCTCGACGGCGAGGTGCTGCCGCGGATGGCGCTGCCGCACGGCGTCGCCAACAGCGTGGCGTCGCTGAGCTATTACGCGGTGCTGCTGCTCGGGCTGGTCGGCGCGCTGTCGGCGGCCGGGTTCAAGGCCAGCCAGCTGACCTTCGTGCTCGGCGCGCTGGGTGTGGGCATCGGCCTGGGCCTGCAGAACGTGGTCAACAATTTCGTCTCGGGCCTGGTGCTGATCTTCGAGCGGCCCTTCCAGCCCGGCGACGTCGTCGAGGTGGGCGGCACCACCGGGCGCGTGGTCGACATCGGCATGCGCGCCACGCGCGTGTCGACGTTCGACGGTGCCAGCGTGGTGGTGCCCAACGGCCAGCTGATCTCGCAGCAACTGGTCAACTGGACCCTGCGTGACCGCAGCCGGCGACTGGAAGTGCGCGTCGGCGTGGCTTACGGCAGCACGCCGGGCGACGTCGAGGCGGTGCTGGCCGAGGTGGCGCGGGCCACGCCGGGCGTCGCGACTTCGCCGGCCCCGGTGGTGCTGTTCGACGGCCTGGGCACGGTGGCGATGGAGTTCGTCGTGCGCGCCTGGACCCATGAGTACGAGGACGCCGGCGCGATCCGCAGCGCACTGGTCGCGGGCATCTACGACGGGCTGCTCGGCCGCGGCATCGGGCTGGCCCACGGCGCGGGGACGGTCTATACGCCGCCCGCACCCGACGCGCCCGCGCCGGGCTGACTTGCCGGCGACGCCTCTTCGCGCGCAAGCGCGCTCCTACAGGGCGGTGGCCGCGTTGCGTATTCGGTTCGTCGGCGCATCGGGCCGGACACGCACAGCGCGCGCAGATGCCGACACCCCGACACCCGCGTAGGAGCGCGCTCGCGCGCGAAGAGGCCTTGCCGGGAACGCCTGTTCGCGCGCGAGCGCGCTCCTACAGGGCGCTGGCGGATTGCGTATCTGATGTGTCGGCGCAGGGTGCGTCGGGCCCGGGTCCGCGGAGCCGTCCGGGGCCTCGCGCGGTGAGGCGGGCGCGGCTGAACAGGCCCGTCGGGGCTTGCATCGCGCAGCCGGATCGGCATGCCCGGGGAGGCGCCAGGGACTTGACGAACGGGAAATGCGGTCACCATCGGCCTTGCCACACCTTCACAACATTTAGCGTTGACCCCGCTGGACCACCCCACTATCTTGGGCCAGTCGGTTCCGGCGCCCCCAAGGCGCCGGATTAAAACGGGAAGCCGGTGACGCCTTCGAGGCCACTCCGGCACTGCCCCGCAGCGGTCATTGGGAACGAGCCCGCCATACGCACTGGAGCGATCCGGGAAGCGGTGGGCAAGGAGAAGGCACCGCCTTCGCGCCCATGAGTCCGAAGACCTGCCGACAGCCGCGCGAAAGCACGACGCGCGGTGCTGGCTGCAGTCGCTCCGTGGGGGGTGGGCTTGCGGAGCGGGGGCGATGACGCACGGCGTCCGATCGCGATCCCTGCGACGCCGCCCACCGACCCTTGGACCGTACGCAGCCGCCGGACCCCGACGCGGGCGGGCCGGGGGTGTGCGCGAATGCATGGACAGGAAGAGAGACCACATGACCAGCCAGGACACCGCCACGGCCCGCACACCGGCCGCCGCAGACGCCGCACCGACGCCCGTCACCGCTCCACCCACCAGTTCCGTTGCGCCGCCTGCCGTCGAACCCGACGACGTGGTGCCGCCACCCCCGAGTGCCGCCATGAACACCGCGATTGCTGAAATGACCGACGCCGACGCCGGCGTCTCCAACTGGATCACCAAGGAAGCCGGCAACCGCCGTATTCCCTACGACCGTGCGCGCCTGGAGCGCAGCATCGACCGCACCCATGCCGAGTTCCCGCAGCTCGACATCGTCGACTACAAGCGCAGCGTGTTCGGCTTCGTCGAGCGCAAGGACGCGGTCAACGCCGACGACCTCACCGACCATCTGATCCGCGAGGCCGAAGCCCGCGTCGATGTCACCGCGCCGGAGTGGGAATTCTTCGCCGCCCGCCTGTACCTGCACCGCCTGTACAAGCGCGCCAGCCGCAACCGCTTCTACGACGCCGAGCAGAAGTACGGCTCCTACGTCGGCCTGCAGGAATCGCTGGCCGACCGCAACATCTATTCCAACGACATCCTGCGCGCCTACTCCAAGGAAGAACTGCAGGAAGCCGGCCGCATGATCGAGCCCGAGCGCGACAAACTGTTCGCCTACAACGGCCTGTACCTGCTGGCCACGCGCTACCTCGCCACCGACACCTCGCGCGCCGTGTTCGAGCTGCCGCAGGAGCGTTGGCTGACCATCGCCCTGTACCTGATGCAGAACGAGACCAAGGGCGGCCGCGAGCGCCGCATGCAGCTCGTCGGCGAGGCCTACTGGGCGCTGTCGAACCTGTACATGACGGTCGCCACGCCGACGCTGCAGAACGCCGGCAAGGTCGGCGGCCAGCTGTCGTCGTGCTTCATCGACACCGTCGACGATTCGCTGCAGGGCATCTACGACTCCAACACCGACATCGCCCGCGTCTCCAAGGGCGGCGGCGGCGTGGGCGCGTACATGGGCTATGTGCGCTCCAGCGGCTCGGCCATCCGCGGCGTGCCGAACTCCTCCGGCGGCGTGGTGCCGTGGATCAAGCAGCTCAACAACACCGCCGTGTCGGTGGACCAGCTGGGCCAGCGCAAGGGCGCGGTCGCGGTCTACCTCGACATCTGGCACCGCGACATCGAGAACTTCCTCGACCTGCGCCTCAACAACGGCGACCAGCGCCTGCGCGCGCACGACGTGTTCACCTCGATCTGCATCCCCGACATCTTCATGGAAGCCGTCGACCGTCGCGGCGACTGGTACCTGTTCGACCCGCACGAGGTCCACAAGATCAAGGGCTTCTACCTGCAGGATTTCTTCGACGAGAAGAAGGGTGATCCGAACGGCAGCTTCCGCCGCAAGTACGAGGAAGTCGTGGCCGACGAGCGCATCTCGCGCAAGACCGTCAAGGCGATCGACATCTTCAAGCGCGTGATGGTGAGCCAGCTCGAGACCGGCAACCCCTTCATGTTCTACCGCGACGAAGTGAACCGGAAGAACCCGAACAAGCACGTCGGCCGCGTGTACTCGTCGAATCTCTGCACCGAGATCCTGCAGAACATGAGCCCGACGAAGATGATGCAGGAGATCATCTCCGGCAATCAGATCGTCACCACCAAGCAGGCCGGCGACTTCGTCGTCTGCAACCTGTCGTCGGTGAACCTGGGCCGCGCGGTCATGCCGCAGGCCGGCCAGAGCGATCTGATCACCGACGTGCTCGAGCGCCTGATCCCGATCCAGGTGCGCATGCTCGACAACGTGATCGACCTCAACATGCTGCCCGTGCCGCAGGCGACGATCACCAACCAGAAGTACCGCGCGATCGGTCTGGGCACCTTCGGCTGGCATCACCTGCTGGCGCAGAAGGGCATCCAGTGGAACGACGCGCAGGCCGAGGACTTCAGCGACTCGCTGTATGAGCGCATCAACTTCCTCACCGTGCAGGCCAGCATGGAACTCGCGAAGGAAAAGGGCGCCTACCCGGTGTTCGCCGGCAGCGACTGGCACACCGGCGCGTACTTCAGCGACCGCAGCTACAACTCGCCCGAGTGGATGGATCTGGCCGCGCAGGTCGGCGTCAACGGCATGCGCAACGGCTGGCTGATGGCGGTCGCCCCGAACATGTCCACCGCGCAGATCGCCGGCTCCACCGCGTCGATCGACCCGATCTACTCCGCGTTCTATTACGAGGAGAAGAAGGACTACCGTCGCCCGGTCGCAGCCCCCGGCCTGTCGCTCGAGACCTGGCCCTACTACGAGAAGGGCGCCTACAAGGTCGACCAGTTCGCCTCGGTGCGCCAGAACGCGCGTCGCCAGCGCCACGTCGACCAGGCGATCAGCTTCAACTTCTACGTGCCCAGCACCATCCCCGCCCGCACCCTGCTCGACCTGCACATGACCGCGTGGAATCTCGGCATGAAGACCACGTACTACGTGCGTTCGAACGATATCGATATCGCCGAGTGCGAGTGGTGTTCGAGCTGAGGGAGATCCACCCGACAGGGCTCGGAGTCGTTTTTCGGCCGATGGCGTCAAATACGCGCGCGGTCGCTCCCCGAAAACACGACTCCGACCCCGTTCGCGCGATGTGACATCGAGCGCGCTTCGAACACCGACACTCGCGCAATCCCGCATCGCGCGAGCTTCCAACAGCAGGGGTCAGAGTCACTTTCCGGACCCGCAGTACCGACTTTCCGGAACGTCTACGTGCCGGAAAGTGACTCCGACCCCGTCGCGCGCTTCATTGCTGCGCGAGACTTCGAACACGAGACAGACATCCATGGCCGCCACTGCTACCCCGCTCGACCGCATCAAGATCCTCGAGCCGCGTCACCCCAACCGCTCCACCGGCATCATCAACGGCCAGACCAGCGGCATCCTCAACTGGAACGACATTCCGTATCCGTCGTTCTATCGCGCCTACAAGGAACTCTCGACCAACTTCTGGATTCCGGACGAGGTCGACATGAAGGGCGACGCCAAGCAGTACGGCGAGCTCTCGGCGCGCGAGAAGAATGCGTATGACTCGATCATCGGCCTGCTGGCCACGCTGGATTCGCCGCAGACGCGCTACATCTACAACGTCGCCGAATACATCACCGACCCGGCCGCGCACGCCAACGCCGCGATCATCGGCCAGCAGGAAGTGATCCACAACGAGAGCTACAGCTACGTGCTGGCCTCGATCACCGGACTCGCCGACCAGAACCGCGTGTTCGAACTCGCGCGCACGCATCCCACGATCATCGCGCGCAACCAGCCGATCATGGATTCGTACAATGACTTCATGCGCGAGCGCTCGGCCGAAACGCTGATCCGCTCGCTGGTGCAGTCGTCGATCCTCGAAGGCATCAACTTCTATTCCGGCTTCGCGTACTTCTACAACCTGGTCCGCCAGAACCGGATGACCGGCACCGGCAAGATCATCAGCTTCATCAACCGCGACGAACTGGCGCACAGCAAGTTCATCAGCGAACTGATCCGCGCCATCGTCGGCGAGAACCAGTCGCTGCAGGGCGACCAGCTCACCCAGTACGTGCACGACGCCTTCGAACACGCGATCGAACTCGAGACCCGTTGGACGGCCGAAGTCCTCGACGGCATCGACGGCATCGACGTCGACGAGATGGTCCGCTACGTGAAGTACCGCGCCAACAAGATGGCCGGCATGCTGGGCATCGAGAAGCTGTATTCCGACACCACCGACAACGTGATGCCGTGGATCAAGGCCTACGCCGACAACTTCACCGAGACCAAGACGGACTTCTTCGAGATGCGCAATGCGTCGTACAAGAAGACGAATTCGGATAACGGGTTTGATGATCTCTAGTTCAACTTTTTTGATAGGCAGGATGCAGGCCGATCGAATTATGAGCTTCGGCCTCGTCGATTAAGTTCTGACGTTCCACAGGAATGACTAGGGAGGGCGCCGTGTCAGACGAGAAGAGTATTTCTGAGAATCCAATTCTTAAATCATTGAATCCAATGGTTTTCATTAGTCACGACACTCGCGACGCGGAGCTTGCAGAGGCGTTCAGCAACCTTCTAAAGAGTGTAAGTGCTGGCGTATTGAAGTCTTTCCGGACATCTGATCGGCGCGGAAATCAGGGCATTGAGTATGGGATCGAGTGGTACCCAGAAATAATCAAGAACATCCAGTCTGCATCGGATGTTGTTTGCCTCCTTACAGAGCGAAGCGTAGATAGACCTTGGATTCTGTTCGAAGCAGGGATGGCTAAGGGGAAGCTGGATACGCCAATTCTTGGGGTTGCACTGGGTATCGAGCTAAAGACGGCATCTACGGGCCCATTCGCTCAGTTCCAGAATTGCGCTGATGACGAAGACTCCCTGACGAAACTGGTTTTCCAGCTTGTCGACCGCATTCCTGGATCGGAGCCGGATAGAGACACGATTCGATTTCAGGTTGGAAAATTTAAGAAAAATGTCGAAGAAATACTCGAGAAGCTGACCATCGCCGAGAACAATATCTCGCCGAGCAAGCGTCAAAAGACAGACGAGATTGAAAACTCTTCTGCGAAGCTGTTCGAAGAAATAAAAATTATGTTTCAAGATCTGCCTTCTCGCATAGATCGCAGCGAAGCAGGCCGACCGATGAAGCGCCGTCGACGCTTCCACCCCGGAATGCTCGAAGAGCTTCTGTTTGGAGCAAAGAATCCGGCATTAGGCATCCGAGTTGGGCTGAGTCTGCTTCGCGAGCAGATGCCATGGATCTACGACGAAGGAAATATCCTGGTTGCGAAGATGCAGGCAGCGAAGACGCCCGCTTCGAAGAAAAAGCTGTTCTCCGAGTTCGAGGAACTCTTAATGATGAGCACTAGAAATCCATACATGGAGAAATTTCTAGTCGAAAGTGAGGAGGACTACAGGCTTTTGCGCGAGATTCCAGAGATGATTCTCCATGCTGCGGACCGAATGCTGCGCAGCGCATAGTTCCTAAATACTGCGCTTGGTCGAATCATGGGAACCGCGCTTACGCTGTAATTCTCTCGAGTCTCGATCTAGTCCGATTCATCACACAAGCTTGACCCGATGCGCATCCTCCTCGCCTACACATCCCTCAGCGGCAATACCCGCGATGTCGCGCGCGCGATCTGCGCGAGGTGCGAGGAGATGGGCCATGCCGTCACCTGGATCGATGCCGACATCCAGACGCTGGCGAAGGCCTGCCCCGACAATGCCGAGCACGATCTTTACATCCTCGGCAGCTGGAGCATCAACGCCGGGCGCACGCCGCCGGAGATGAAGCGCTTCATCGAAGACCTCGTCGCCGCGGTCGGCAAGCCGGATCGCGTCGCGGTGTTCGGCACCGGCGAGACGCAGTGGGGCGAGGAGTACTACTGCGGTGCGGCCCGGCGCATGGGCGCGTTCTTCAACACGCCCTACCCGCGGCTGGAGATCGAACAGATGCCGCACGGCGAGCGCGACGCCGCCACGATCCAACGCTGGACCGACACCATTCTTGCTTCAGCCAACACACCGTTCGAGACCACCCCCCATGCAGACGCTCCACGCCTCCACCCCTGACGATTACGCCGCAGCCCTGGCCGCGCATCCGCGCCTGCTCGTCGATTACTACAAGGACGATTGTCCGGGCTGCAAGATGCTCGACATGTCGCTGGCGAAGTTCGCCGCGAGCGAGGGGGCCGCAGGCCTCGCGCTGCTGAAGGTGAAGATGGAAACGATCGGCGAAGACTTCTTCCGGAACCTGGGCCTGCGCCAGACGCCGACGCTCGCGCTGTTCAAGGACGGTAACGAAGCCGCACGTCTGCCGGGCTTCCAGGCGCCGGGCCAGATCTCCCAGGCCGTGGGCCTGCACCTGGCCACAGCGGACGCGAGCTGATGACGCCGCTCGCGGACACCCCCAAGACCGAAGCCCGCATGCTGGAGATCGTGTTCCCCGATCACACCAACCATCTGGGCACGCTGTTCGGCGGCACCGCGCTGGCGTGGATGGACAAGGCCGCGTTCATCGCCGCGTCGCGCTATGCGCGGCGCACGGTGGTGACCGCGCGTTCGGAGCAGGTGGATTTCAAGCTGCCGATCAAGCAGGGCCAACTGGTGGAAACCATCGCGCGCGTGGTCGAGGTGGGCCGCACGTCGATGCAGGTGGAAGTGGAGCTGGTGGCTGAAGACCTGCTCAGCGGCGAACGCGAGCTGTGCACGCGCGGCCGCTTCGTCATGATTGCACTCGATGCACGCGGCCGGCCGGCGCCGGTGGCACAACTTCCGGGAGATACGGCATGAACGAACTGTCGATTCTGCAGTGGATCGCGCTGGGCCTGTTCATCGGCGTCGTCTGCGGCGCGGTGCTGACCTTCTTCAACCGCAAGCGCTGATCCCCGTACGCGCGTCGGCCGGTGGCACACGCCGGCGGGAACGCGGCCGCCGACGATCGGCGACAATGACGCCTCATCCGCTGGAGCCGATTCGATGTCCGCCCGCAAGGCCCTGCCCGCCGACGAGAGCCCGGAACGCGCCCTGCCCAAGGCGGGGCTGCCCGAGGCCAGCGTGCACGTGGAGAACTTCCGCCAGGTGCGCGAGGCGCGGCGCGCGGAACTGGTCGAGGACTACGTCGAGCTGATCTCCGACCTGATCGCCGACAGCGGCGAGGCGCGCCAGGTCGACATCGCCGAACGTCTCGGCGTGGCCCAGCCCACCGTTCAACGCATGCTGCAGCGGCTGGTGCGCGACGGCCTGGTGCTGCAGAAGCCCTACCGCGGCGCCTTTCTCACCGATGCAGGCGAACGCCTGGCGCAGGCCAGCCGCGCGCGGCACCAGACGGTCGAAGCCTTCCTGCTGGCGTTGGGCGTGCCGGAGGATATCGCGCGCCGCGATGCCGAGGGCATCGAACATCACGTCAGCCCGGAGACGCTGGCGGTGTTCGCGGCGTTCGTCGCCGATACGCGCCGCTGAGCGACGCCGTGTTCAACTGGGCGGCCTGTCGCTGCAACGGGCGTGCCGAGTACGCGCATCCATGACGTGTTCGTTTTGAACGCAGGCACGCACTCGCTGCGTCGTGCAAACGGCAGCGAATGCCGGCAAGGATCAATTGCAGCGTGGAGCCGGGCGAGCAGAGACGGCGTCGCGCGTCCGCACAGACGGCTGCGCATGCAGGTCGGCGACAGGCCGATCGACGCGCGCGCCACGCCGCTCGAGCAGGCGCTGCGATGCTGCACGATCCACGGACCCCAGTGTGCGGGGGACCGTCTGTGATCGCGGATCGGCACGCTTGAGGCGGCGCACCATGTAATGGGTGACGAATGCGGGCTGTGACATCGATGGATCTCCGGGCGATGGCCTTGGATCAAACGCTATCGATGCCCGGCGCAGTGGCCGGTGTAATTCGCCTGGAAACGCCGCGCGCGTTTACCCGTTCGCAGGCATTGTCGCGGCCGCCCAACGAGCGGCGAACGCCCGACTAACATCCCGGTGGAGAACGTTCACGCCGTCGCGCCGTGTGCGTCACGCACGTTTGATGTTTCGTAACGACAGTGCGCGCCGGTGGTTCGGCACGGCGGTCATGCGACGGGAATGCGGGTCTGCCTCGAGGGCATGAAAAAGGCCGGTGCATCCGCACCGGCCTTCGATTCACGATGCGCGGCGTATCAGGCGATCGACGCGCGGTAGATCGATTCGATCGCAGTGTCGAGCGCTTCGTTGAACGCGTCGTCGCTCTGCTGCGCGCTGAGGCCTTCGGTCAGCGCGCGGCTGAAGCTGGCGACGACGCCCGGGTTCTTCGCGAGCTTGGCGTTCGCGTCGTCGCGGCTGTAGCCGCCCGACAGCGCGACGACCTTGAGCACGGCCGGATGCTCCACCAGCTCACGGAAGAAACCGTCGACGCTGGGCAGCGTGAGCTTGAGGATCACCGGCGTGGCCGGGTCCAGCGTGTCGAGGCGTTCGATCAGGCCCTGCTTCAGCGTGGTTTCGATGTCGGCCTTGTCGGCGGCCTTGATGTCGACCTCGGGCTCGATGATCGGCACCAGGCCGGCAGCCAGCACCTGGCGGCCGAGTTCGAACTGCTGGTCGAGCACGCGCGCGATGCCGCCCGCGTTGTTCTGCTTGATGACCGAGCGCTCCTTGGTGCCGAACACGCCCTTGGCCTTGGCCCGCGCCAGCAGCGCGTCAAGGCCCGGGATCGGCTTGAGCAGCTGCACGCCGTCGGCCTCGTCCTCGAGCCCCTTGTCGATCTTCAGGAACGGCACGACGCCCTTGACGTCCCACAGATAGGTGGCCGCGTCCTGGCCGTCGAACTGGTCGTCGAGCGTGCGCTCGAACAGGATCGCGCCGAGCACACGCTCGCCGGTGAACGCCGGGCTGGTGACGATGCGGGTGCGCATCGCGTGGACGAGGCCGAACATTTCCGCGTCGTCCGCGTACTCGTTCTCCTCGATGCCGTAGAGCTTGAGCGCCTTGGGCGTGCTGCCGCCGCTCTGGTCGAGCGCGGCGATGAAGCCCTGGCCGGAGGCGATTCGGTTGTGCTGTTCCTGATTCACTGCCACGTGCGTGAGTCCTGTGCGAGCGGTGGAAGACCGGGCCGGCGATGATACCGCCCCCTCGCCGGCGCCGCCGTGGACGCGTCGCGCGTGCCGGCGCCGGAATGCTGCACGTGCGGCGGTGCAACGGTGGACATGCGTGCGCCTGCTAGGCTGCCCGGCCGCCCGCTGCGCAGTGCCCACGTGATCCGGTTCGAAGGCATCCACAAGTCCTATCCCGTCGCCGGGCGCGAGATCGTCGCGCTGCATCCGCTCGACCTGGAGATCCGCGCCGGCGAGGTGTTCGGCATCGTCGGCCATTCCGGCGCGGGCAAGTCCACGCTGCTGCGGCTGATCAACGGGCTGGAGACGCCGAGCGGCGGCCGGCTCACCGTGGACGGCGAACGCCTCGACACGCTCGATGGCGCCGGCCTGCGCACCCTGCGCCGGCGCGTGGGCATGATCTTCCAGCACTTCAACCTGCTGTCGGCGAAGACCGTCATCGACAACATCGCATTTCCGCTGCGCCTGGCCGGCGTGGCGAAGGCCCAGGCCCATGCGCGTGCACAGGCCTTGCTGGTGCGCGTGGGGCTCGAAGCGCATCGCGACAAGTACCCCGCGCAGCTGTCGGGCGGGCAGAAGCAGCGCGTCGGTGTGGCGCGTGCGCTCGCCACCGAACCGAAGATCCTGCTGTGCGACGAGGCCACCAGCGCGCTCGATCCGCAGACCACGGCCTCGGTGCTGCAGCTGCTCGACGGTATCAACCGCGAGCTGGGCCTGACCATCGTGCTGATCACCCATGAGATGGATGTCGTGCGCCGGGTCTGCGACCGCGTCGCGGTGCTCGATGCCGGGCATCTGGTCGAAAGCGGCCCGGTGGCCGAGGTGTTCCTGCATCCGCAGCACGCGACGACGTGGCGCTTCGTCGCCGAATCCGAGGACGTGGACGAGGACGCGCAGCGCGACGACATCGCTCATGTGGAGGGCCGCCTGCTGAAACTCACGTTCACCGGCGATGCGACCTGGCAGCCGATGCTGGGCCGCGTGGCACGCGAGACCGGCATCGACTACACCATCCTCTCGGGCCGCGTGGACCGCATCAAGCGCATGCCCTACGGCCAGCTGACGCTGGCGGTGACCGGCGACCGTTTCGACGCCGCCGCGCGCACGTTCGCCGAGGCCGGCGTGCACGTCGAGGAGCTGCCGCGATGAGCACGCCCCTGCTGCCCAATGTGGATGCCGGCAAATGGGTCGAGATCGGCCAGGCCACGGTCGACACGCTGCTGATGCTCGCCGGCTCGCTGCCGCTGACCTTGCTGATCGGCCTGCCGCTCGGCGTGCTGCTGTTCCTCACCGGCCCGCGCCAGCTGCACGCGCGCCCGGCGCTGTATGCGGGCCTGTCGCTGGTGGTGAACCTGCTGCGCTCTGTGCCCTTCATCATCCTGATGATCGTGCTGATCCCGGTGACGTTGAAGGCCATGGGTACGTCGCTGGGCGTGCGCGGCGCGATCCTGCCGCTGGTGATCGGCGCGGCGCCGTTCTACGCGCGTCTGGTGGAAACCGCGCTGCGCGAAGTCGAGCGCGGCGTCATCGAAGCGAGCCTGGCGATGGGCGCGACCACGCGCCAGCTGGTGCTGCGCGTGCTGCTGCCCGAAGCGCTGCCCGGCCTGATCGCCGGCGCCACGGTGACGACGATCGCACTGATCGGCTTCACCGCGATGGGCGGCGCGATCGGCTCGGGCGGCCTGGGCGATCTGGCGTATCGCGACGGCTACCTGCGCTCGCGCACGGATGTGGCCGTGGTCACCGTCGTCGCGCTGCTGGTGATGGTGCAGGTGCTGCAGATGGTCGGCGACCGGCTGGTGGCGCGGTTCACGCGGCGGTAGACGGTTTCTCTGGGCGCATCTGCTCGTCATTCCCGCGCAGGCGGGGCGTTCAACGGACGCATGTCCGATCATCCAGGGACTTTACCTCGGTGCTGCCAACAGCCGCACGGCTGGTCATCCATGGCTCTTGGACCGGAAAAGAGCAACGTCCCCGGATTCCCGCCTGCGCGGGAATGACGAGCGTGGGTTCGCGCGTGATTCTCGAGCGCGTTTGAACGCGCCGCGTTCGCAGGCATGACGCGTGCATACGCTCCCCACCACACACTGATTTCCACCTCCGCACTCGATCCCCACGCCCACACCCCGATACTGGTCGACCCCTCGCCCCCGGATCCGCCATGGCCCTGCTGCCCCGTCTCGCCACCGCCGCCCTGCTGCTGTCCGCCCTCGCCGCCTGTGGTGGCAGCGGATCCGGCGCGAACGGCGAACGCCTGACGATCGCCGCGACCGCGGTGCCGCATGCCGAGATCCTCGAAGTGGTGAAGCCGCTACTCGCCGAGCAGGGCGTCGACCTGCAGGTGCGCATCTTCAACGACTACGTGCAGCCCAACGACCAGGTCGCGCAGGGCCAGATCGACGTCAACTATTTCCAGACCGAGCCCTACCTCGACGCCTACAACCGCGACCGCGGCACCGACCTGACCACGCTCGTTGGCGTGCACATCGAACCCTTCGGCGCGTATTCGCGCCGGTTCGACTCGCTGGACGCGGTGCCGGCCGGCGCCGACGTGGTGATTCCGAACGATCCGAGCAACAACAGCCGCGCCCTGATCCTGTTGCACAACAGCGGCGTGATCACGCTGCGTGATCCGAGCGACGCGATGGCGACGCTGCGCGACATCACCGCGAACCCGAAGAACCTCAAGTTCCGCGAGCTCGACGCCGCGATGCTGCCGCGCGTGCTCGACCAGGTGGACCTGGCGCTGATCAACACCAACTACGCGCTCGACGCCGGCCTCGACCCGGGCCAGGACGCGCTGGCGATCGAAGGTCAGGATTCGCCGTACGTGAACTTCCTCGTCGGCCGCCCCGACAAGCGCGACGATCCGCGCGTGCAGAAACTGATCGCCGCGCTGACCAGCGAGGACGTGCGCGCCTTCATCCAGTCGACGTACGACGACGCGGTGATTCCGGCGTTCTGATGGTGCGTTGAGGTTGTGGGCGCGGCCTGGGGTGTGCGATGCCGGGCCGAAGCACCCAACATCGATCCCGCGGCGAAACAATCCCCGACTCCTGTAGGAGCGCGCTCGCGCGCGAACGGGCGTTCCCGGGAAGACCTCATCGCGCGCAAGCGCGCTCCTACAGGGGATGGGCGCCCGGCCGGGGATGTGCGATGCCGGGCCGAAGAACAAAACATCAATTCGCGGCGAAACAATCCCCGACTCCTGTAGGAGCGCGCTCGCGCGCGAACGGGCGTTCCCGGGAAGCCCTCTTCGCGCGCAAGCGCGCTCCTACACGGGATGGGCGCGCTGCCTAGGACGTGTGCGATGCCGGGCCGAAGAACCCGACATCAATCCGCGGCGAAACAATCCGCGATTCCTGTAGGAGCGCGCTCGCGCGCGAACGGGCGTTCCCCGGAAGGCCTCATCGCGCGCAAGCGCGCTCCTACACGGATGTTGTCGACGTTGCCGCCGGGTCCGACCGCGATGCGGGCACACCCCCACCGGGTGCGTCAATCGACGCCGGGATGCCGCGCGCGCCACGCCGCGAGCTGTTCGCGGTAGTACTGCAACTCTTCGGAATACGTGTCGTGCACGCAGACCGCGCAGCCGCTGTCGCAGCAGTCGCTGGGCAGCGGTGGCTCGGGCGGTTGCGGGCGTGGATCGGGATCCCGCGGCAGCGTGTCGCTCACGGGCGGTCGTCGGCCGCCGGCAGGGGCGAACGACGCAGCGCGATGGTTTCCGCATCACAACCCGATGGCTGCGCGCCGCGCGCACGCTGCGCGGCGACTTCGCGCGTCGCGGCGGCGAGATCGGCCGTGTAATCGGGGTCGGCCTGCAGCCGCGCGACCGTCGCCGCACCGACCACCTGCGACTGCACGATATCGCTGTACCAGTGCACGTTGCAGACCAGCCGGCTCTCGGCGAAGCTGCGCCCCCGCTGCAGCAATGCATCCGTGCGTTCGGGCGCCACTTCGACCAGGGTCAGCGCCCAGGTCCAGCCGATCGCGGCATGGCCGGACGGATACGCGGCACTTGCACGCAGGCGCGCGTCGTCGCCGGGCGTGCACACCGCGCCGCCGTTGGCCAGGAACGGGCGCGGCCGTTGCCACTGGTCCTTGGCGGCGCGGTTGGTCACCGCCGCATCGGCCAGCGAACGGCGCAGCAGCCGTACGAGGTGCGGGGTGTGCGTACTGTCGACCGGCACGCCGAGCGCGCAGGCGAACAGGTTCCCGGCGGCCGGGAAATCGAGATCCGCATCCACCGTCGCCTGATTCCAGCGCGTGGTGTCGTGCAGCGCCAATGCGCGTTCGGCGATGACGTCGTCGAGCACATGGGCCGGCGTACCGGGCGCCGGCGGGGCCGGCACCAGCGCGCGGCTGTCGAAGGCCGCGGCGTCGAGATAGCCGATCGACACACCCGGGCTGCGCTCGGGTACGACGACCGCATCGGCCGGCGCACGCGGCAGCCCGCTGCAACCGGCGAGCAGCAGCACGCCGGCGAGCGCCGACACGATGGCGACCTGCACGCGATGCGGGCGGCGCGGCATGCTCAGCGTGCGCGCAGCCGCTGCGCGATGGTGTCGCGCAGCATGTCGAGGTCCTTGGCGAACGCGGCGATGCCGCCCTGGAGCTTCTCGGTCGCCATCGGATCGGCGGCCATGGCCTGCACGAAGGCATCGGCATCGACCGGCGTCGAGGCCACGCCGTCGCTGGCGGCCGCCTGCAGCTTGCGCGGCAGCGGGCCGTGCTCGGCGTCCAGCGCTTCCAGCAGCTCGGGCGAGATCGTCAGGCGGTCGCAGCCGGCCAGCGCCTCGATCTGCGCGGTCGAGCGGAACGACGCGCCCATGACGATCGTCGGCGAGCCGCGCCGCTTGAACTCGGCATAGACGTCGCGCACGAAGCGCACGCCCGGGTCGTCGTCGATCGTGGCCGGCGTTTCACCGCGCGCCACCGACCAGTCGAGGATGCGGCCGACGAACGGCGAGATCAGGAACACGCCGGCCTCGGCGCAGGCGATGGCCTGGGCGCGGTTGAAGATCAGCGTGAGGTTGCAGTCGATGTCCTCGCGCTGCAGCTCCTTCGCCGCGCGGATGCCTTCCCACGTGGCCGCGATCTTGATCAGCACGCGCTCGCGCGAGACGCCGGCATCCTGGTACATCTCGATGAACTGGCGCGCCTTGGCGATCGTGGCCTCGGTGTCGAAGGCGAGATCGGCGTCGACCTCGGTCGAGACCCGGCCCGGCACCAGGCCGGCCAGCGTGCGGCCGACGCCGATGGTCAGACGATCGGCGACCTGGCGCGCGACCTGTTCGACATCCCCGTCCAGCGTGGCCGCCCGCTCGAGTTCGCGTTCGATCAGCGGCGCGTAGACCGGCAGGTCCAGCGCCTTGCGCACCAGCGTGGGGTTGGTGGTGCAGTCGACCGGCTTGAGCCGGGCGATCGCGTCGGCATCGCCGGTGTCGGCGACGACCACCGAGAGGTCGCGCAGTTGATCGAGCTTGGAAGGCGATGCCGTCATGGGAGTCTCGTGTCCGATGTGGACGGCCATTGTCCGCGTCTGCGGGCGCGAGGGCCACCCGGGGCGGTCCGAGGGCTGCGCGGCCCCGCGGGCCGGCCATTCCGTCGCCCTGCGCAGGGGCGCGCGCAGTGCCGGAATCGCGCCTCAGGTCGGTCCGGACGACCGTGGCGCCGCGCAGCCGGGCGCGTGCGTTGCACCCGTTGCGGCCCAGCGTTCCGCTGGCTGGCGTCGGCCTCCGACGTCGCGGCGCTAGCATGCAGTGCCCCAACGCCTGGAATCGCCGATGCGCCGTTTGCTGCCGCTGTCCGCCTGCCTTGCCCTCGCGCTCGCCTGTGCCGCCGCGCCGGCGTCCGCCGCGACCGATGCGCTCGACCCCGCGCTCGCGCAGAAGCTCGTGGACTGGCGCCGTGACCTGCACGTGCATCCCGAACTCGGCAACCAGGAGACGCGCACCGCGGCCAAGGTCGCCGGGCATCTGCGCGGCCTCGGCCTGGAACCGCGCACCGGCATCGGCCCGACCGGCGTGGTCGCGGTGCTGAAGGGCGCCCGGCCCGGCCCGCGCATCGCGCTGCGCGCCGACATGGACGCGCTGCCGGTCACCGAACAGACCGGGCTGCCCTTCGCCTCGACCGCGCGCGCGACCTACCGCGGTCAGGAGGTCGGCGTGATGCACGCCTGCGGCCACGACATGCACGTGGCGATCCTGATGGGCGTGGCCGAGGCGCTGGCCGGCATGCGCGAACAGCTGGCCGGCGAGGTGGTCTTCATCTTCCAGCCCGCAGAGGAAGGGCCGCCGGAGCCGGGCGAGGTGTTCGGTGCGAAGCGCATGCTCGACGAAGGCGTGTTCGATGACGCCAAGCCGGATGCGATTCTCGGCCTGCACGTGTGGGCGGGGCTGCACACCGGCCAGATCGGCTTCCGCAGCGGCCCGTCGCTGGCCAGCGCCGACGAGTGGTCGCTGACCGTCACCGGCAAGCAGACCCACGGCTCGCGGCCCTGGGACGGCGTGGACCCGATCACCGTCGGCGCGCAGATCCTGCTGGCGACGCAGAGCATGCTCGCGCGCCAGGTCAACATCGTCGACTCGCCGGTGGTGCTGACCGCCGGCCAGTTCCAGAGCGGCGTGCGCTTCAACATCATTCCCGACGACGCGCGCCTGGTCGGCACGCTGCGCACCTACGACGCCGACGTGCGCGAGGACGTCATCGCTCGCTTCGAACGCATCGCCCGCGGCTACGCCGAGGCGGCCGGCGCGAAGGCGGACCTGTCGGTGGTCAACAACGCGCCGGCGACGGTCAACGATCCCGACCTCGCGCGCCGCGTGCTGCCGTCGCTGCAGACCGCAGTGGGCGCGGACAACGTGGTCGAGATGCCGCTGCAGACCATCGCCGAGGATTTCTCGCAGTTCGCCAACGTCGTGCCCGGCGCGTACTTCTTCGTCGGCACCACGGCGCCTGGCCAGGATCCGGCGACGATGCCGATCAACCATTCGCCGCACTACGCGCCCGACGAGGCCGCGCTGGACGTCGGCGTGCGCACGATGCTGCGCGCGACGCTGGATCTGCTGGGACAGCGCGAGTAGCGGAGGCGCGCGCGTCACCCGTCATCGCCCTGTCGGCGCGCGCTCGCGCGCGATTGCGGGACGCCCTGCACGCTCGGTCGGGCCAACCGCATCGCGACCGAGGTCGCTCTTACAGGGAATGCGGCTGCTGCGCGTCGCAAGGGACGTCACTTCCCGACGGCGCTGTAGGAGCGCGCTCGCGCGTGAACCTCCTTGCACGGTCGGGCCAACCGCATCGCGACCAAGGTCGCTCCTACAGGGCGCACGTCTGCTGCGCTTCGCACGAGCCGTCACTGGCCCCGCGTCTGTAGGAGCGCGCTCGCGCGCGAACCCCTGGCACGGCCGGGCCAACCGCATCGCGTCCCAGGTCGCGTCTACAGAGCGGCATCGGCCCGACCGCGCATCGTCGCGCGATTCCTCATAGCATCGGACCCTCGTCCTGCCGGGGAATCCACCGATGAATCGTCTCGCCGCCGCGCTGATGTGCGCCTGTCTCACCCTGCCCGCCGCCGCGATCGCGCAGGAGGCGCAGCGCGGCGAAGTCACCGCGGCCGCGGCCGCGCTGCAGGCCAAGGTCGTCGACTGGCGACGCGACATCCACCAGCACCCCGAGCTGTCCAACCGCGAGACCCGCACCGCGGCCAAGGTGGCCGAGCATCTGCGCGGGCTGGGTCTGGAACCGCGCACCGGCATCGCCCATCACGGCGTGACCGCGGTGCTCAAGGGCGGGCGGCCCGGCCCGCGACTGGCCCTGCGCGCGGACATGGACGCGCTGCCGGTGACCGAAGAGACCGGGCTGCCGTTCGCCTCGCAGGTCACCGACACCTACCGCGGCCAGACCACCGGCGTGATGCACGCCTGCGGCCACGACGCGCACACCGCGATCCTGATGGGCGTGGCCGAGGCGCTGGTGGGCATGCGCGAGCAACTGGCCGGCGAGATTCTGTTCGTGTTCCAGCCGGCCGAAGAAGGCGCGCCCGAGGGCGAGGAAGGCGGCGCGGGCCTGATGCTGAAGGAAGGCGTGTTCGCCGACTTCAAGCCGGATGCGGTGTTCGGCCTGCACGTCTTCAGCACGCTCAACGCCAACCAGATCGGCGTGCGCGCCGGGCCGACGATGGCCGCGTCCGACCGCTTCGGCATGACCGTCGTCGGCCGCCAGACCCACGGCTCGCGGCCCTGGGGCGGCGTGGACCCGATCGTCGCCGCGGCGCAGATCATCAACCAGTCGCAGACGATCGTCAGCCGGCAGATGGACATCAGCAAGCAGCCGGTGGTGGTGACCTTCGGCGCGATCAACGGCGGCATCCGCTACAACATCATTCCCGATTCGGTGGAGCTGGTCGGCACCATCCGCACCTTCGACGAGGACATGCGCGCCGATGTCTTCAAGCGGCTGACCTCGATCGCCGAACACGTGGCCGCCGCCAACGGCGCGACGGTGGAGACCCAGATCCCGGCCGAGGACGGCAATCCGGTGACCTTCAACAACGAGGCGCTGACCGAGCGCATGCGCGCGAGCCTGCAGGCCGCGTCGGGCGCCGAGCCGGTGGTCGACATGCCGCTGATCATGGGCGCGGAGGATTTTTCGCTGTACGCGCGCGAGGTGCCGGGGCTGTTCTTCTTCGTCGGCGCGACGCCCGTGGGCCAGGACGCCGGCACAGCGCCGAGCAACCATTCGCCGAAGTTCGACGTCGACGAATCCGCACTCGACCTCGGCCTGCGCGCGATGCTGCAGGCGACGCTCGACTATCTCGACACGCCGGCCGGTTGAGCCGGCACGCCACGGAGGGGTTTGCAATGACGATCCGATTCCGCGCCGCGCTCGCCTGTCTCGGCCTGTGCGCGGCACTGCCCGCCCTCGCCGGCGGTGCGTCCTACCGCCTGGATGCCGACCTGCATCACCAGGGGCACGCGCTCGGCAGCACCACCGTCGTGCTGGACGCCGGTGCGCCCGGCCGCCTGCAGGTGGACGGCGACGACGGCTACGCGTTGACGCTCGTGGTGCAGCCCGAGGGCGAGGTCATCCGCGTCGAGGGCACCCTGTCCCGCCCCGGACGCGAGGATCTCGCGCCCGAGCCCTTCGCGATGTTGCTGCGGCCGGGCGCGCCGGCGCGGATGACCACCGGCACCTTCGACATCGGCCTGACCGTCGAACCCGCGCCGTGAGATGCCGTGCGCGCGGCGACTAGAATGCGCGCATGAGCACTCCCCAGGATTCCAGCCTCGGCCGCAGCGTCGCCTATCCGGATCACTACGACGCGTCGCTGCTGTTCCCGATCCCACGCGCACCGGCGCGTGCCGAACTCGGCCTCGACGCCGACACCCCGCTGCCGTTCGCCGGCCACGACCGCTGGCACGCCTATGAGCTGGGCTGGCTCGACGGCCGCGGCAAGCCGGTCGTCGCGACCGCGACGCTGACCGTGCCGGCGGAATCGCCGCATCTGGTCGAGTCGAAATCACTGAAGCTCTACCTCAACTCGCTCAATAGCAGCCGCTTCGACGACGCCGAGGCCGCGCGCGCGCGCATCGTCGACGACGTCTCGGCCGCGGCCGGCGCGACGGTCGAGGTCCGGTTCGGGCTGCCCGCGTTCGCCGCGGACCGGCCGCAGGACGTCGTCGATCTCGACGCCCTCGACATCGACGTCGACGACTACGGCCCGCCGAATCCCGCCCATCTGCGCGTGGCCGACGCTGCCCCGGTGCGCGAACGCCTGGTCTCGCAGCTGCTGAAGTCCAACTGCCCGGTCACCGGCCAGCCCGACTGGGCCAGCGTGCACATCGACTGGCACGGGCCGCGCCTCGACCCCGCCGGCCTGCTGCGGTATCTGGTCTCGTACCGCGACCACGCCGGCTTCCACGAACAGTGCGTCGAAGGCATCTTCCTCGACCTGCTGCGGGTAGGCGCGCCGGCTGCGCTGTCGGTGGAAGCACGCTACACGCGTCGCGGCGGGCTGGACATCAATCCGTGGCGTGCGACGCCCGGCCATGCGCAGGATCCGGTGCGACGTGAACTGCGCCAGTAGGCGCGATGGTTTCTTAACGCCGCGGGTGGGAGCCTGCCGCCTCGATCCACCGCGGACTGTCTCCCGATGACCGGTTCCAGCCCCCAGGGCCACGATGCCCCCGATGTCTCAGGCGTGACCGCCAGCGCGCGCGACGGGGACACAGCCGCGCCCGACGCCGCGCCGTCCGTGCGCACGCATGTCGTGCAGACGGGCGACAGCCTGTCGACGATCGCCGAGCAGGTCTACGGCCAGGCGGGCCGGTGGACCGACATCTACGCCGCGAACCGCCACGTGCTCGACGATCCCGACTGCATCCACGCCGGCCAGGTGCTGCAACTGCCGGCCGTGTGAGCCGATCACGCGCGGCCCCACCTCCCGTCTTCCCGCCTGTTCCGGAGCCTTCCATGACCCGATCCGCGATTCTCCCGCTGACCACCGCGCTCGCGGCCACGCTGCTGCTGGCCGCCTGCAACCGCGATGCACCGGCGCCTGCGGCCGCGCCGCCGGCCGCGCAGCCCGCGCCGCAACCGGCGCCCGAGCCACCGGCGCCGACACCGGCCACCGTCACCAGTGTCGAACTGGGCAATGCCGTCGATGCCGAAAACCGGGTCGCCACGCCGGCGTCTGAGTTCGCGACCACCGACACCCTCTACGCCTCGGTCGGCACCGACGGCGGCAGCGCCGCGCGCCTGACCGCCCGCTGGACCTACGGCGACGCAGGCCAACTGGTGCGCAGCACCGATGCCGACGTGCTCGCCGGTCCGCAGGTCGTCGCTTTCGACATCCAGCATCCCGACGGCTGGCCCACCGGCACCTACAGACTCGAGGTGCAGCTCGACGGCACCACGGTCGAGACACGCGAGTTCACCGTGCGCTGAGGCGTATCGCGCCACGCGTGTGCCATCCGCAGGCGTCGCGCCATCGCACGTGCAGTGCGGCGCAAGGCCCATGCTGTCCCGTATGTCCCGCGTGACAACCGGCCGCGTTCCCCGCTGCCGGCAAACGCGCGACAATACGGGGCGCTGCGTCGCGCCGACGCCTTGCTCACGGCCACCGATCACGGTCCGGCCGCGAGGCCACCGCCTGGCCACTGGATGCCAGGCCCGCGCCGCGCCCGAGATGCCGCGCCCCCGCCACCGACGAGACACGACCGCATGTCCGATACGCCCAAGATCCTCTACACGCTCACCGACGAAGCCCCGTACCTGGCGACGCAGTCGCTGCTGCCGATCGTCGAGGCCTTCACCAAACCGGCGGGCATCGCGGTCGAAACGCGCGACATCTCGCTGGCCGGCCGCATCCTGGCGCAGTTCCCGGAACGCCTGACCGACGCGCAGAAGATCGGCGATCACCTCGCCGAACTCGGCCAGCTGGCGACCACGCCCGAAGCCAACATCATCAAGCTGCCGAACATCAGCGCTTCGGTGCCGCAGCTCAAAGCGGCGATCAAGGAACTGCAGGGCCAGGGCTATGCGCTGCCGGATTACCCGGACACACCGAAGTCCGACGAAGAGACCGAGATCAAGGCGCGCTTCGACCGCACGAAGGGCAGCGCGGTGAACCCGGTGCTGCGCGAAGGCAACTCGGACCGCCGCGCACCGAAGTCGGTGAAGGCGTTCGCGCGCAAGCATCCGCACCGCATGGGCAAGTGGGCCAGCGATTCGAAGTCGCACGTCGCGCACATGAGCGAAGGCGATTTCTACGGCAGCGAGCGCTCCGCGACCTTGGAGAAGGCCGGCGAACTGAAGATCGAGCTCGTCGGCAGCGACGGCGCGACGACCGTGCTCAAGGACGCGGTGAAGGTGCAGGCCGGCGAGATCGTCGATGCCGCGGTGATGTCGCGCAAGGCGCTCGCCAGCTTCATCGAAGCGCAGATCGAAGACGCGAAGGCGCAGGGGGTGCTGTTCTCGCTGCACCTGAAAGCCACGATGATGAAGGTCTCCGACCCGATCATGTTCGGCATCGTCGTGCAGGCGTTCTACCGTGACGTGCTGACGAAGTACGCCGATGCACTGGCCCAGGTCGGCTTCGATGCCAACAACGGCATTGGTGACCTGTACGCGCGCATCACGTCGCTGCCGCAGGACCAGCAGGACGCGATCCGCGCCGACATCGACGCGCTCTACGCCACGCGCCCCGCGCTGGCGATGGTCAATTCCGACAAGGGCATCACCAACCTGCACGTGCCGAGCGACGTCATCGTCGACGCCTCGATGCCGGCGATGATCCGCGACTCGGGCGGCATGTGGAACGCCGACGGCAAGCTGCAGGACGCCAAGGCCGTGATCCCGGACCGCTGCTATGCCGACGTGTTCCAGGCGGTCATCGACGACTGCAAGACCCACGGCGCACTCGACCCGACGACGATGGGCTCGGTGCCCAACGTCGGCCTGATGGCGCAGAAGGCCGAGGAATACGGCAGCCACGACAAGACCTTCCAGATCCCCGGCGACGGCACCGTGCGCGTCACCGACGCCGACGGCAACGTGGTGTTCGAGCAAGCCGTCGAAAGCGGTGATATCTGGCGCATGTGCCAGACCAAGGACGCGCCGATCCAGGACTGGGTGAAGCTCGCCGTGAACCGCGCGCGCCTGTCGGAGACGCCGGCCGTGTTCTGGCTCGACAAGTCGCGCGCGCACGATGCGCAGGTGATCGCCAAGGTCGAGACGTATCTGAAGGATCACGACACCGCCGGTCTCGACCTGCGCGTGCTGCCGCCGGTCGAGGCGACGACGTTCTCGCTCGCGCGCATCCGCAAGGGCGAAGACACGATCTCGGTCACCGGCAACGTGCTGCGCGACTACCTGACCGATCTGTTCCCGATCATGGAACTGGGCACCAGCGCCAAGATGCTGTCGATCGTGCCGCTGATGGCCGGTGGCGGCCTGTTCGAAACCGGCGCCGGCGGCAGCGCGCCCAAGCATGTGCAGCAGTTCGTCGAAGAGAACTACCTGCGCTGGGATTCGCTCGGCGAGTTCCTTGCACTCGCCGCGTCACTCGAGCATCTCGGCAACGCCTACGACAACCCGAAGGCCAAGGTGCTGGCCGCCGCGCTCGACGTCGCCAACGGCCGCATCCTCGACGAGAACCGCTCACCGGCGCGCAAGGTCGGCGAACTGGACAACCGCGGCAGCCACTTCTACCTCGCCCAGTACTGGGCGCAGGCGCTGGCCGACCAGAACGACGACGCGGACCTGAAGGCGACGTTCGCACCGGTGGCGAAGGCGCTGACCGACGGCGAAGCGGCGATCCTGTCCGAACTCAACGGCGCGCAGGGGAAGCCGGTGGAGATCGGGGGTTACTACCATCCGGATCTGGCCAAGGTGGTCGAGGCGATGCGCCCGAGCAAGACGCTCAATGCGGCGATCGATTCGCTCAAGCAGTAAGACGTCCGTTTCAATGTGTCGACAGGCCCGCTTCGGCGGGCCTGTTGCGTTGTGGGGGGCGGGTTCGCGCAGACGGTGTGGTGTGGGGGTCGGGCGCTTGCGCCGGGCGTGGCTTGTCGTTCGCGAGGCCGGCACCCTTCGTTTTCCGGTGTAGACGGGTGTCATCGCTCACGGCTCCAGCACGCGACACTGGACTTTGGCTTAGCTCCGGATTTGGCTTGCTTCGGCTCTGGCGTGCTTCGGCCTCGGCTTTGGCTTCGCTGAGAAATGATGTGTCTGCGCAATCGCCAGACCCGTAGGGCGCCGCCCATGGATGGGCGGCGTTTTCCGACCGAGCCAGGATGGCGAGTCGGAAAATCCCGGAACGAATGACGCACCGGGTGAGCTTCGTCGGGGAGGCCCTTTCTTTTGCTTACTTTTCTTTGGGCCAACAAAGAAAAGTGAGCCGCTCGCCGGTAGGCGAGTGGAAGCACTGCACTTGTTTTCAGGTAAAAAATTCAAGGCAACATCAAACGCTTTCGTCCGCTGACGCGGCCGAGTTCATTTCTTTTGTCAATCGACAAAAGAAACGGAAGGCGGACTCTAAAGTGAAGCGCATCACCTTCGAGCGGCCGAGCCACCATGGGACAGCACTATCGACACCTGGGCGCAGAAGAGCGCGGCACGATCATGGCGATGAAGCGCACGGGCGCCAGCACCCACGCGATTGCCGCTGCCCTGCAACGTGCGCAGAGCACCATTGTTCGCGAACTGCAGCGCAACGGATACACGCCTCCGCCGCCACGTCGCTTGCGAGGTCGGCCGGCGATCGCCGGCGGTTACGACGCAACACGCGCAGGGGAGCGTGCACGCAGATTGCTTCGAATACCCCGGACACAGCGCAAACTGCGGCCCGACGGCGTGCTCTGGCCGCAGGTCTGGACGTTGCTGACGGCCGGTTGGTCGCCACAACAGACGGCGTCCAAACTGCGGGAACGTCATCCCGACCAGCCCGAGCTGCACGTGAGCCACGAGACGATCTACGCGGCCATCTACGCCATGCCCCGCGGCGAACTGCGTCGCCAGCATGTCGCCCTGCTGCGTCAGGCCCGCGGCGCGCGCCGTCCGTTGCGCCGCAGTGCGGAAACCCGCGGGAAACTGCCGGATATGCCCAGCATCCACTCGCGCCCGCCGGAGGTGGACGCCCGGCTCGTGCCCGGTCACTGGGAAGGCGATCTGATCATGGGCGCGCGCAACCGCTCTGCCGTCGGTGTCGTGGTCTGTCGACACAGCCTGTTCGTGATGCTGGCCCGATTGGAGCGTCACACCGCACGTGGCGTGCTGGAAGGATTCACGCGCACGTTCTTACCCTTGCCGCCGGATTTGCTGAAAACACTGACCTACGACCAGGGCAAGGAAATGGCACTGCATCGGATGCTGTCGGCCGAGACGGGGCTGGATGTGTATTTCGCCGACCCGCGCAGTCCGTGGCAACGCGGCATCTGCGAGAACACCAACGGCCTGCTGCGCCAGTACCTGCCCAAAGGCGAGGATCTGTCGGAATTCAGTCAGCAGGACCTGGACCGGATCGCGATGCGATTGAACATGCGGCCGCGCAAAACGCTGAAATGGCGGTTCCCCTCGGAGGTGTTCCTGGAAAAGCTGCTCAAGCGTCCTGTGGAATTTTCCATCGAAGATGCACTTCGGTATTGAATCCGCCGAACCAAAGAAAAACGATTCCCCGACAAAGCTCACCCGGCCCTTCATTCGTTCCGGGATTTTTCGACTCGCCATCCTGGCTCGGTCGAAAAACGCCGCCCATCCATGGGCGGCGCCCTACGGGTCTTGATGGTGTGCCGGCGAGTCATTGCTCCGACGAGGCAACGGAAACGGCAACTGCAACTGCAATGACGCCGCCGTCCGCATGTTCGCTTCGTCAGCACGAGACCTCACGGAACGCGCAATCCTGCGCAACGATGCAGATCTGCAAGGGGCGCACACTTCGAATCGTTTGCGCACCACGCGTCCGGCCGACAGACCGCACTGGCGCTCAGTCCGCGATCTTCACCAGCAACTTGCCGAAGTTCTTCCCCTCGAGCATGCCGATGAACGCCTCCGGCGCGCGCTCCAGCCCCTCGACGACATCCTCGCGATAGCGGATGCGCCCGTCGCGCAGCCACTGGCCCATCTCCCGCACGAACTCCGGATACAGCGCGATGAAATCGTGCTGGATGAAACCGCGCACCGTCAGATGCCGGGTGAGGATCAGCGACATCAGCTGCGGCACGCGGTCCGGGCCCGGCGCCGGACCGGTGGCGTTGTAGTGGGCGACCAGGCCACACACCGGAATGCGCGCGAAATCGTTGAGCAACGGCAGCACCGCGTCGAAGACCTGGCCGCCGACGTTCTCGAAATACACGTCGATGCCGTCCGGGCAGGCCGTGGCCAGCTGCTCGGCGAAATCGTCGGCGCGGTGGTCGAGTGCGACGTCGAAGCCGAGGTCGTTCTTGACGTGCGCGATCTTGTCCGGGCCGCCGGCGATGCCGACCACGCGTGCACCGCGCAAGCGGGCGATCTGGCCGACCGTGGCGCCCACCGGGCCACTGGCCGCGGCGACGACGACGGTTTCGCCGTGCTGCGGCTTGCCGATCTCGTGCAGGCCGGCGTAGGCGGTGAAGCCCGGCATGCCGTGCACGCCGAGCGCGGTCTGCGGCGGCAGACCGGCCGGGTCGAGCTTGCGGCGCAGGGTTTCGCCGTCGACGACGGTGTGGCTCTGCCAGCCGGCGTGGGCGAGCACGAGGTCGCCGGGCGACCACGCGGGATGCAGCGACTGCAGCACTTCCGACACCGTGCCGCCATCCATGACCTCGCCGATCTCCACCGGCGCCACATACGAGCGGCCTGCGTTCATGCGCCCGCGCATGTAGGGATCGAGCGAGAGCCAGCGGTTGCGCAGCAGCACCTGGCCGTTGCGCGGGGTCGGCATCGGCGCGTGTTCGACGCGGAAATCCGAGGCGACCGGGGCACCTTCCGGGCGGGCGGCGAGCACGATGCGGGTGATGCGGTCGGGCGTCATGGGCGAACTCCCTCGAAACGTTGGGCGCGCAAGCATGCGCCTGCGCGCGCTAGGCGGGTGTGCAGGCTCAGCCGCCGCCGCTGGCGCCGTCGAGCGCGGCGATGTCGGCTTTCGACAGCAGCAGCGTGCGCGCCGCGGCGAGCTCGCGCAGCTGGGCGACGCTGGTCGCGCTGACGATCGGCGCGGTGATGCCCGGGCGCGCGATCAGCCAGGCCAGCGCGACCTGGGCGACCGAGGCCGCATGCCGGCAGGCGACGTCGTCGAGCGCGGCGAGGATGCGCTTGCCGCGCGGATTGAGATAGCGCTCGACCACCCGGGCGCCACGTGCCGGACTTTTCGCCGCGTCGGCCTCGCTGCGGTATTTGCCGGTCAGGAAGCCGCTGGCCAGCGCGTAGTAGCCGATCACGCCGAGATCGTGCTCGCGCACCAGCGGCTCCAGTGCGGCCTCGTAGCCGGCGCGGTCGACCAGGTTGTACTCGGGCTGCAGCGTCTCGTACCGCGGCAGTCCGTGCCGGCGCGCGATCTCCAGCGCTTCGGCCAGGCGCGCGGCGGAGTAGTTCGACGCGCCGATCGCGCGCACCTTGCCCTGTTCGATCAGCCGCGAGAACGCGCCGAGCGTGTCGGCCAGCGGCACCGAGGGATCGTCCTCGTGGGCCTGATAGAGATCGATGACATCGGTCTGCAGACGGCGCAGCGAATCCTCGCACGCGGCCTGGATGGTGGCCGGCGACAGCCCCTTGCGCGGGCCCCACTTGCCCACCTTGGTGGCGATCACCACGCGGTCGCGCTTGCCGCTGCGCGCGAGCCACTGGCCGATCAGGGTTTCCGACTCGCCGCCCGCATTGCCGGCCGCCCACGCCGAATAGACATCGGCGGTGTCGACGAGCTGCAGGCCGAGGGCGACGCATTCGTCGAGCAGCGCGTAGCTCGTCGCCGCATCGGCGCTCCAGCCGAAGACGTTGCCGCCGAACGCCAGCGGCGAGACCGTCAGCCCGGAGCGTCCGAGTGCACGTTCGGCCATGGTCGGTTCCTGTCGCGAAGGGGCGACCAGCATAGGCAGCGCGTTGCAGGGGTCGCGTGCAGCCGGCGCGCAAAACAGTGTTCCGCGCGCTTCTCCCCGATCACGCCGCGACGTGCAGCCGCGCGGCGGCGCGGCTTGTGGCACCCTTGCGCCACCCTGGAACCCGGAGTTTCCGCTCATGCAACGCAGCCTCCTGCTCGGCGCCGTCCTGATCGCCCTCACCGCATGCAGCGGCCCGCAGACCCGCGCCGACACCGCCGCCGATCTGGATGCCGGCCATGCCGCCCGGCTCGACACCGTGCTCGCCGGCGAGTGGCGCAGCCCCGAGAACCGCGCCCGCGACGCCGCGCGCCACCCGGCCGAAACGCTGCGCTTCTTCGGCGTGCGCCCGGGGCAGACGGTCATCGAGATCACGCCCGGCAGCGGCGCCTGGTATGCCGAGATCCTCGCGCCGTACCTCAACGACGACGGCCAGTACGTCGCCGCGATGGTCGACCCGGCGGCCGCGGCCGAAGGCCGGGCGCGCGACTACCAGCAGGCGCAGCGCGACGGCCTGCAGGCGCGTTTCGACGCCGCGCCGGCACAGTTCGGCCGCGCGCGCATGGTCGCCTACGATCCGGCGGCGCCGCGTTTCGGCCCGGCGAACTCGGCCGATGTCGTGCTGACGTTCCGCAACGTGCACAACTGGCGCATGTCGGGCCAGGCCGAGGCGATGTTCAAGGGCTTCTACGACGTGCTGCGCCCGGGCGGCGTGCTCGGCGTGGTCGAACACCGTGCGCGCGGCGACGTGCCCGACGGCGACCGCAGCGGCTACGTCGGCCAGGCCCAGGTGATCGCACTCGCCCAGGCCGCGGGTTTCCGCGTCGACGGCAGCAGCGAGATCAACGCCAATCCCGCCGACACCCGTGACCATCCCAATGGCGTGTGGACGCTGCCTCCGACCAACCGCCACGAACCGCAGGACGCCGCGCGCTACACCGCGATCGGCGAGAGCGACCGGATGACGCTGCGGTTTGTGAAGCCCTGACGGGCCGGGATTCGGGATTCGGGATAGGGGATTTGCAAGAGCGGTTGGCCGCGCGCGTCGATGTCGTCGCGCGGCCGCAACTCTGTCGTCCCTGAATGTTTGAAGTACGCGGCGCGCCCGCTTGTCCGAATCCCCAATCCCCAATCCCGAATCCCATGCTCGTTGCCTTCAACAAACCCCACGGCGTGCTGTGCCAGTTCACCGACCGCAGCACGCCGCCGCGGCCGACGCTCGCCGGGTTCGGGTTGCCGGCGGGCGTGTATGCGGCCGGCCGGCTCGACCACGACAGCGAAGGCCTGTTGCTGCTGACCGACGACGGGCCGCTGGCCCACCGCATCACCGATCCACGCCACAAACTGCCCAAGACCTACCGCGTGCAGGTCGAAGGCGTGCCGGCCCCGGCGCAGCTGCAGCAGCTGCGCGAGGGTGTGGTGCTCAAGGACGGGCCCACCCGCCCGGCCCGGGTATCGCAACTCGAGCCCGCGCCGGCGCTGTGGCCGCGCGATCCGCCGGTGCGCGTGCGCAAGACCGTGCCCGATGCGTGGCTGGAACTGACGATCCACGAGGGTCGCAACCGCCAGGTCCGGCGCATGACCGCGGCGGTCGGACTGCCGACGCTGCGCCTCGTGCGGGTGGCGATCGGCCCGTGGCGGCTCGACGATCTGGCCCCCGGCACTTGGCGCACGTTGGCGGCGTGAGCCGCGCGCGACGCCGCACGGCGCGCGGCTGTTCATTTCTGTTAACGTCTGCGGCGCGCATGTGTCGCGCTGTCGCGTCGCGGCCTCCTGACGGCCGTCTACCTGGACCCCATGCCGAACCAAGTCAATGCCAGCGGCCGTATCCTCGTCGTCGATGACCAGCCCGCAAACCTGCGGGTGGTCAGTTCGCTGCTGAGCCGGCACGGCTACGAGGTCATCACCGCGGCCGACGGCGCAGAAGCGCTGGCGATGCTGCCGGAGCTGCGTCCGGATCTGGTCCTGCTCGACATGCTGATGCCGAACATGGACGGCTTCACCCTGCTCGGTGAGATCAAGCAGAACCCGGACCTGCTGCGCCTGCCGGTGGTGTTCCTCACCGTGGCCCAGGACCGCGAACTGCTGCTGCGCGCGTTCGATTCGGGCGCGGTCGACTACGTGACCAAGCCCTTCATGCCCGAAGAGCTGCTCGCGCGCGTCAATGCGCACGTCGGCCTCAAGCAGACCCGTGACCGCCTCGAGCGCATCGCGCGCGAGCGCCAGGAGCTGGTGAACCTGGTCGCGCACGACCTGAAGAACCCGCTGTCGAGCATCTGGTTCGCCAGCGACATGCTGATGAAGGGCGAAACCAAGCCCGAGCGCGTGCCGCGCTACCACCGGATGATCCACGAGAGCGCCGAAGACGCGCTGGGCTACATCCGCCGCTATCTCGAAACCCAGGACACCTCGCGCCACGCCGACCAGCCCCGCCAGGCGAGCGCGCTGCGCGAGGTCGTCGAATGGCTGGTCGACCGCTACGCGCTGCAGTTCGAGGACCGCGGCGTGCTGCTGCAGGCGCGGGCGCCGGACGTGCCGGCGATGGTGGCGGTCGACACGCTGGTGCTGCGCCAGGTGGCCGAGAACCTGATCACCAACGCGATCAAGTACGCCCCGCAGAGCAACGTGGACATCTCGCTGCGCGGCGGCGGTGCCGGCTTCTGGCAACTGTTGATCGAGGACCGCGGCCCGGGCATCGCCCGCGACCTGCAACACGCGCTGTTCCGGCCGTTCCAGCGCCTGGCCCACGCCGACACCGACGACGGCCGCTCCAGCGGCCTGGGCCTGTCACTGGCCAAGCAGATCATCGTCAACCTCGGCGGTCAGCTCTGGTACGAGGACCGCGAAGGCGGCGGCGCGCGCTTCATCATCGAGCTGCCGGCCTTCATCGGCGAACCGGGCGCCGACGACGCGGACGCGGACGCGGCGCACGACGCGACCTGAGGCCGCGCGCTCAGCGCGGCGTGGCGTCGCCCCCGCCGAAGCGGGTACCGAAGAAATCCCCGGCGTTCCAGCGCGGCGCGGCCGCATCGTCTCCGATCACGCGACTGAGTGCGGCGCTCATGCGGGCCAGCCGCGCGGCATCGGCGTACTGGATCGGGAGGTCCACCTGGTCGCAGGGCCGGTGATAGCAGTTGCGCAGGAACCAGGTCGCGGCGACCTTCGGGTCCTGGGCGTCGTTGGCCGGCGCGACGCCGGCATCGAGATACACCGCGGGAATGCCGGCGCGCACGAAGGCGTACTGGTCGCTGCGCACGAAGGCGACCTCTTCCGGGAACGGATCGGGCGAGACCTCGACGCCGATCTCCGCCGCGGCGCGGTCGACCGCCGCCTGCAGCGTGGAATGTTCGACGCCGATCGCGACCACGTCGCGGGTCGGCGCGGTCAGCACCGGCATGTCGATGTTGATATTGGCGACCGCGCGCCCCGCGCCGGCGGTGGGATACCGCGCCAGCCAGGTCGCGCCGAGCAGCCCCTGCTCCTCGCCGGTGAGCGCGGCGAAGACCACCGAGCGCCGCGGCGCCTGGTCGGCCTGGCGCAGTTCGTGCGCGGCCTCGAGCATGATCGCCACGCCCAGCGCGTTGTCGATCGCGCCGTTGTAGAGCGTGTCGCCGTCGACGTCCGGGCCGATGCCGATGTGGTCGAGGTGCGCGGTGTGCACGATGCTCTCGCCGGCCAGCGCGGGATCGCGGCCGGGAATGCGCGCCAGCACGTTGCGCGATTCCAGGCGGTCGATCCGGGTGCGGTTGGCGAGGGTCATGCGTCCCGGCAATGCGAACGGCGCCAGCGTGCCGTCGCGCGCGGCGTCGAACAGCTCGGCGGCGGTCCGCGGGCCGTCGGCGAACACCAGGTCGGCCGCGGCGGCGGCCACGATCGAGGTCGCGCGCAGTTGCGGGAACCCGTCGACCGCGGCGCCGTTGGTGCCGCGCAGGCGCATCGACGGCTGGTTCCAGCGTCCGGCCACGCGCGACCACGGCTGGCCGGCCTCGTCGGCGGCGGTGTTGACCATCAACAGGCCGATCGCGCCGCGTGCGGCCACCGCCTCGGCCTTGGCCCGGCTGGAGCTGTAGTGGGCACGTTGGGTCGCGGGGAACGTCTCGGGCGCACCGCCAAAGACCACGGCGATCCGCCCGCGCAGGTCGACGCCGCGGAAATCGTCGTGGCCCAGCTCCGGCGCATCGATCGCCTGGCCGACGAACACCGCCGGCGCGGTGACCGTGCTGTCGGTGGTGTTGAAGTTGGGCAGCGGCAGGAACTGCTCGCCGAAGCGCAGCCGGATCGTGCGGCCGTTGCGGGCGATGTCCAGGCGCGCGCCGTCGCGCACCACCACCGCGCGCGTCAGCGGCACGCGCTGGAACCAGTCGCCGTCGTCGCCGGCCGGCTCCAGGCCGATCGCCTCGAAGCGCGCGGCGACGTGGCGGCTGGCGAGGTCGTAGCCGGCGCTGCCGGTCAGCCGGCCTTCCATGCGGTCGTCGGCGAGCGTGCGCACATCGGCTTCGATCCGCTGGCCGGCCGGGGTGTCGTTGGCGACCGCCGGTGCCTCGGGCATCGGCGCGCCGGCCGCGGGCGCGACGGGTTCACGGTCGCAGGCCACCAGCAGCAGCGCGGCACAGACGGACAGGACGACGCGGGACATGGCGGGCTCCGGAGCGCGAGGCGGCGACGGTAGCACGCGCGGCCGGAGCGCTCAGGCCGGCAGCCGCAGCCCGGCGACCACCAGCGACCAGCCGACGACGCCGATCGCAAGCCAGACGCCGTTGGCCCAGCCCAGCCGCCGGTTGCCTGCGCCCGCCGGATCGCCGCAGGCCAGGTTGGCCGCCGTCTGGATGCACATCAGCACCCAGGCCGCGGGCACCCGCGACGCCAGCGCGAGCAGGCCGGTCGCCGGCGAACCGATGCCGCGGCCGTCGAGCCGGCTCAGCGCGTTGCTGCCGATCTCGAGCACGATGTACGCCGTCGCCAGCGCAGCCGGCGACCACGCATGGCGCAGTCGCTGCGCGGTCAGCGAGGCATCGATGTGCCGCACCAGCGCATGCACGAAGAAGATCGAGACGATCGCCCGCGGCACCGGCCAGATCGTCTCCGCACGCCCCTGCCGATCGCGCTGCCAGTGGGTGTAGAACCCGAACACGCCGTAGAGGCCGAACGTCGCGAAGAACAGCCGATGGAACTTGCCCGGCGAGACGACGTAGAACGGGGCGCTGCGCGTGGCGGCGTCCGCCTTGATCGGCTGGCCCACGGCGGCAGGCGGTGCGTAGAGATTGTGCGGCGTCGCGTCCATGCACGTCCTTGCGGTCGGGGGTCCCGCAGCGACGCGATCACGCGCCAGGCTGCCAGGATGCCGGGCCGCGATGTGCGCTGCTAAGGTGCGGCCATGTTCGATCTGCACCAGGTCCACCGCCGGTTCGGCCCCGCGACCGGCCTCGCCGGTGTGGACCTGCACATCGCGCCCGGACGCACGACCGCGCTGATCGGGCCCAGCGGTGCGGGCAAGTCGACGCTGCTGCGCATGCTGGTCGGCCTGGAATGGCCAGACCGCGGCGAGGTGCGGTTCGAAGGTGCCCTGCTGCAGCGCGCGCAGCTGCCGGCACTGCGCCGGCGCATCGGCTACGTGATCCAGGAAGGCGGCCTGTTTCCGCATCTCGATGCCACCGGCAACATCGCGTTGCTGGCACGCACGCTGGGCTGGTCGCGGGCGCGGATCGACGCGCGCGTCGCCGAGCTGGCCGCGCTGTGCCAGCTGCCGGCCGATGCGCTGCGCCGCTATCCGGCGGAACTCTCGGGCGGCCAGCGCCAGCGTGTCGGCCTGATCCGCGCGCTGATGCTCGACCCGGACGTGCTGCTGCTCGACGAGCCGCTGGGCGCACTGGACCCGATCGTCCGCCACGACCTGCAGACCCAGATGCGCGCGCTGTTCGAGCGCCTCGGCAAGACCGTGGTGCTGGTCACCCACGATGTCGCCGAGGCCGCGTGGTTCGCCGACACCGTGGTGTTGATGCGCGACGGCGCGATCGTGCAGCAAGGCCCCGCGCGCGCGCTGCTCGACACGCCGGCCGACGATTTCGTCGCCGCCTTCATGCATGCGCAGCGCAGCGTCGACGAGGCCGCCCGATGAGCATCTGGCGAAGCTGCACACTCGTGTTGTGCCTGCTGCTCGCCGCGGGCGCGGCCCGTGCAGCGGACAGCGTGACCATCGGCTCGAAGAACTTCACCGAAGGCGTGCTGCTGGGCGAGATCGCCACCCGCACGGTGCGCGAGGCCGGCGTGGACGCGGACCATCGCCGGCAGCTGGGCGGCACCCGCATTTTGTGGCGTGCGCTGCTCGAAGGCGACATCGACGCCTACGCCGAATACAGCGGCACGCTGGCCGAGGAGCTGCTGCGCATGCCCGGCGCCGACCTGGCCGCGCTCGAGGCTGCGCTGGCGCGCGACGGCCTGGCGATGACCGCGCCGCTGGGCTTCGACAACCGCTACGCGATCGGCATGCGCCGCGACCGCGCCGAGGCGCTGGGCATCACGCGGCTGTCCGATCTCGCCGCGCATCCGCAGCTGCGCCTGGGCCTGAGCAACGAGTTCGTGTCGCGTGCCGACGGCTGGCCCGGCCTGCGCAGCGCCTACGCGCTGCCGCATCGGCCCGACGGGCTGGATCACGATCTCGCCTACCGCGCACTGGCCTCGGGCGCGATCGACGCGACCGACCTGTACGCGACCGACGCCGAGATTCCGTACTACGACCTGGTGGTGCTCGACGACGACCGCGGCTATTTCCCGTCCTATGCCGCGGTGCTGCTGTACCGCGCGGATCTGGCGACGCGCGCGCCGGCCGCGGTCACCGCGCTGAGCGGTCTCGAAGGCCGCATCGACGCGGCGACGATGCAGCGCCTCAACGGCCGGGTGAAGCTGGACCGCGAGACCGAGGCCGCGGTCGCCGCCGACTGGCTGGGGCTGGACGCGGACGCCAGCGACGGCCGCGCGGCGCGTGTCTGGCGACGCACGCGCGAACACCTGGCCCTGGTCGGGCTCTCGCTGGGCGCGGCGTTGCTGGTCGCGCTGCCGCTCGGCATCGTGGCGGCGCGCCGGCCGCGCCTGGGCCAGGCGGTGCTGACCCTGACCGGCCTGTTGCAGACCCTGCCGTCGCTGGCGGTGTTCGTCTTCATGATTCCGCTGTTCGGCATCGGCGCCGGGCCCGCGATCGCCGCGCTGTTCCTCTACAGCCTGCTGCCGATCGTGCGCAATACGCATGCCGGCCTGACCGGCATTCCGCGCGACCTGCGCGAAACCGCGGCGGCGATCGGCCTGCCGCCGGCGACGCGCCTGTTCCGCGTGGAGCTGCCGCTGGCGCTGCGCACGATCCTGGCCGGCATCAAGACCGCCGCGGTGATCAACGTCGGCACCGCGACGCTGGGCGCACTGATTGGCGCCGGCGGCTACGGCCAGCCGATCCTCACCGGCATCCGCCTCGACGATCTCGGCCTGATCCTCGAAGGCGCGGTGCCGGCGGCGCTGCTCGCGCTGGCGGTGCAGGGCCTGTTCGAAGCGGTCGAGCGCGGACTCACGCCACGCGGCCTGCGGCTCGCGGCGCGGCACTGACGCCACGTCAGCGCGCGCCGCAGCTACACGATGCCGGTGGCGATGCCGTACAGCACCCACCCGATCGCCACGACGCCGAGCACGATCCACGCGAGATTGAACACCGTGAAATGCCGGTTGGCCTGCGCCCGGGGGTCGCCGCAGGCGGCGTTGGCCGCGATCTGCAGCCGCACCAGGCAGGCACAGCTGAGCGGCATCACCAGCAGGCTCAGCCATTCCAGCCACAACCAGCCATTGGGCAGGTGGAACACCAGCCAGGGCCACGCGATCGCGCTGCCGTAGTTCAGCAGTTCGAGCGCGACGAATGCGCTCGCGAGTGACATCGGCCACCAGCGCCGCGCGACGCCTGCGCCCCGCAGTGCGCCGTCGATCCGCCGCGCCAGTGCGTGCACGAACACCACCGCGAACACCGCACGTGGCACCGGCCACAACCGCGTGCCGGATGCGGCACGGATGCGCGCCCAGTGCATGTAGAACCAGAACACCGGGTACAGGCCGAGGGTGGCGACGTAGAGCACGACGAGTTTGGTCGGCGAGACGACGAAGAACGCAGGTGTGTCCGTCGCCGACGGGCCCTGCACCGACGACGCCGGCGCAGCGTAGGGATTCGGCACCACCGCCGCGTCAGTGCGGCTCATCGGGATGGCGCGTCGTCATCGTCGCGGTGCGCGATGCCCGGCCGGGGATCGGCGTGGCCGGGCGCGCGCGCGTGCGGTCCGTCGCGGTGCGGAAACGCGAGCACCACGCCGCGGCTGTCCTGCGGCCGGTCCCACAGCACCGGCACACGCGTCGGCGCCGGCGGCTCGAAGGTCTCGTGCGCTTCGAGCGCGGCGCGTGCGGCCTCCTCTTCCTCGATCTCCCAGCTGTAGCGCTTGCGCGGCGGCAGCGGGTCGGCATACCGGAACCAGAACGCGGCGAGCACGCCACCGATCGCGCCGCCCATGTGCGACTGCCAGGACACGCCCGGCTCCTGCGGCAGGATCGTCAGCAGCATGCCGCCGTAGAACAGGAAGGCGATCATGCCGGCCGCGATCGACGGCCGGTCGCGGCGCAGCAGGCCGAGCACGAACACCAGGAACATCAGGCCGTGGGTGACGCCGCTGGCGCCGAGATGGTGCGAGCCGGGATTGCCCAGCAGCCACGCACCGAGGCCCGAGCCCAGCCACATCAGCGGCAGGCCACGCAGCGTGGCCCGCGGATACACCGCCGCCGCCAGCGAGCCGAGCAGCAGCAACGCGCTGGCGTTGGCGATCAGATGCTCGGGCGAGCCGTGCAGCAGCGGCGCGGTCAGCAGGCCGAGCAGGCCGGCCCATTCGCCCGGCCGCACCGCCAGCGGGCGCCAGTCGAACGCGGCCTGCAGGCCGAAGGCAATGACCAGCAGCAGCACGAAGGCGATGCTGGCCTTGAGCGCGCCGGACAGGCGCTGGCGGTCGTGGCGGCGCTGGGCCTCGGGGTCGGCGGGCGCGTCTGGGCTGTCGAGATGCATCCGACAACAATGGCGACGCCTGCGCGTGATGCAAGGCGGCGACCACAGTGAGACCGCGGTCCCAGCCTGAACACACGCCGCGCGATGGGACGGTCCGGCCACTGTGCGGATGCTAGGGTGCGCGACTTTGCGCCCTGGCGTGTTCAGGACCTTCGATGGATCCGTGGCGTGTGACATTCCTGGCGCTGTTCGTGCTGCTGTGCGCGGCATTGGCAGCGCTGGTCTGGCTGGTGCGGCGCGGCGAGCGCGTCCGCGAGCGCCCGGGCCTGCGCGAGTGGGGCTTCGGCCTGGCCCTGCAGATGTTCGCCTGGCCGCTGTTCGCAGTGCCGCCGTCGGTGCTCGGCGGCGGCGTGCAGGCGCTCGCCTGCGGCTTGCTGGTGGCCGGCCATGCGGCGCTGCTGCGGGCACTGGCGCGCGGGCTGCACGATCGCGGCGCCACCACGCCGTCGCTCGCGGTCTATCTGCCGGCGGTGATCCTGCCGCTGGCGATGCTGTGGCCGGGCACGCACGCGCAGCAGCACATCGCGATGTTCTGGGCCGCGGCGCTGCTGTCCCTCGTACTGGGCCTGTGGGCGATCGGCCTGCGCGGACGCACCCAACCGCGCAGCGGCGCGGAGCGCGTGGTCATCGGCATCTACGTCGGCGCGGGCGTGGTCTGCGTGCTGCGGCTGCTGGAACAGTGGCAGCAGCCGCAATCCGGACCGGCCTTCGATGCCGGCATCACGCCGGCCCAGCAGCTGGCGCTGGCGTATTTCCTGCTGGCGCCGGTGTTCGCGACGTTCGCCTTCGTGCTGGCCCAGCTCGAGCGCCAGCAGCGTCTGCTCGAAGGCCTGGCGGCCGCCGATCCGCTGACCGGCCTCGACAACCGGCGCGCGTTCTTCGAGCGGGTGACGCGTCGACTGGCCGTCTCGCCACACGACGATGCCTTGGCGGCCCTGCTGATGATCGACGTCGACGGCTTCAAGCCGGTCAACGACCGCCACGGGCACGCGGTCGGCGACCGGGTGCTGGGCGTGGTGGCCGGCGCCCTGCGCGCGGCACTGCAGGGCGACGACATCGCCGGGCGCTTCGGCGGTGACGAGTTCTGTCTGCTGCTGGTGGACGTCTCGCCCGGCGAGGCCGGTCGCCGCGCCGAGCGTCTGCGCGCCGCGGTGGCCGCGCATCCGGTGCGGGTGGACGGCCTGCAGGTGCCGGTCACGCTGTCGATCGGCATCGCCCATGCCCGCCAGGGCCGCGACGCCGATCTCGACGGTCTGCTGGCCACCGCCGACCGGCGCCTGTACCTGGCCAAGCGCGCCGGACGCGACCGCGTGATCGATCGCGACATCGAGGTCGAACTGCCGACGCGTGCGTGATGCCGGCGCCGCCGACCGCCCGGTTGTCCGGCGCGGTCGGGGTCAGGTGCCCGGCATCGGCTTCGGCGGCCGCGCCAGGCTCAGCGCGACGGTCATCGCCAGGATCGCCGCCACCACGCCCAGCGACCATAGCACCGGAATCTTGTAGAGATCGAGCAGCAGCATCTTGGTGCCGATGAAGCCCAGCACGATCGCCAGTCCGTAGGGAAGCAGATGGAAGCGGTCGGCCAGCCCCGCCAGCAGGAAGAACATCGCGCGCAGGCCCAGCACCGCGAACACGTTGGACGTCAGCACGATGAAGGGATCGGTGGTGATGGCGAAGATCGCCGGAATCGAATCCACGGCGAAGATCACATCGGTGATGCCGATCATCACCAGCACGATGAACAGCGGAGTGAACTTGCGCCGTCCCGGCCGGCCGAGCCACAGCGCGCTGCCGTGGTAGCGCCGCACGAAGGGCACGTGCGCGGTCATCCAGCGCAGCAGCGGGTTGTGCTCGAGATCGGGTTCATTGCCGGCGGCGAACCACATCTTGACGCCGGTCAGCAGTAGGAACGCGCCGAACACGTAGAGCAGCCAGTGGAAGTGCGCCAGCAGCGCCGCGCCGGCAAAGATGAGGATGGCGCGCAACGCGATCGCCAGCAGGATGCCGATGATCAGCACGCGCTGGCGCTGTTCCTCGGGCACCGCGAAGTAGGTCATCAGCATCAGGAACACGAAGATGTTGTCGACCGCGAGCGCCTTCTCGACCAGATAGCCGGTCAGAAATTCCAGGCCCACGCGGTTGGCGAGCGCCGCGCCGGCGGTCTCGTGCAGGTACCACCACAGGCCGGCGTTGAACAGCAGCGCCAGCGCCACCCAGCCCAGGCTCCACCACAGGGCTTCCTTGAAGGTGACCTTGTGCGCGCCGCCGTGGCGCATCAGCACCAGGTCGACCAGCAGCGCGACCACGACCAGGCCGCCGAAGCCGGCCCATAACCAGAGATTGCCAATCGTTTGCATCGAAGTTCCCGGACATGTGGAGGACGACCGCACGCGCGGACGTCTCGGGAACCGGGCAATCGGAACCGGGAACACGCCTTCGCCATTGCGGCGAAGGTCTTGCTCACAGCCCGGTAGGCTGCCGTGCGACCGGAGCATTGCTGCTCGAAATGACGGCCTGCACGTCGGGAGCTACTCCCCTTCGGGGGCGGATTGTGCGCAGGTCGCACGGCGCGATCAAGTGGCCGGGTAAAATGCGCCGATGAACGCACCTAACCCGACCGTACACCTGAAGAACGCCTGGCGTTCCAGCCATCCGTGGATCTTCCAGCGCCTGGTCGAAAAACCGGCCCAGCGGCCCAAGCCCGGCAGCATCGTCGATGTCCTCGGCGTCGAAGGCGACTGGATCGGCCGCGGCTTCTACAACGGCCATTCGCGCATCGCCGTGCGCATACTCGAGACCAATCCGGACATTCCGGTCGACGCGGGCTGGTTCTCGCGCAAGATCGCCGACGCGGTCGCGCTGCGCCGCGAGGTGCTGGGCCTGGACGCGGTGTCCGATGCCTGGCGCGTCGTGCACAGCGAGGGCGACGGCATCAGCGGCCTGGTCGTGGACCGCTATGCGGACCTGCTGGTGGTCGAGTTCTTCAGCGCCGGTGCGTTCCGTCATCGCGAATGGATCTACGAGGCGCTGCGCGAGCAGTTCCCCGGCTGCCGCTTCCACAGCTTCGCCGACGAACACGTGCAGAAGCAGGAGAGCTTCGACTTCCGCGGCAGCACACCGGCCGAGCCGGCGATCATCACCGAGCACGGCATCCGCTTCCGTGCCGATCCGGCCGGCGCGCACAAGACCGGTTTCTTCGCCGACCAGCGCGAGAACCGCGAATGGCTGAGCCGCCAGGTCGCCGGCAAGCGCGTGCTCGACCTGTGCTGCAACACCGGCGGCTTCGGCGTGTATGCCGCCGCGCGCGGCGCAGCCGAGGTGGTCGGCGTGGACATCGACGCCGACGTGATCGAGATCGCCAAGGGCAATGCGCGCCTCAACGACGCGCGCATCCGCTTCGTGCAGGCCGACATCTTCCCCTGGCTGCGCGACGCGGCGAACGCCGGCGAGCGCTATGACGTCGTCGTGCTGGACCCGGCGAAGATGACCCGCGACCGCGAACAGGTGATCCCGGCGTTGAAGAAATACCTCGACATGAACCGGCTGGCGCTGGGCGTGGTCAAGCCGGGCGGCCTGTTCGCGACGTTCTCGTGCACCGGCCTGGTCAGCGAGGAGCAGTTCCTCGACATGCTGCGCCGCGCCTCGTTCTACTCGGGCCGCACGATCCAGGTGCTGCGCGTGGCCGGCGCCGGCCCGGACCATCCGTTCCTGGCGAACGTGCAGGAATCGCGTTATCTCAAGGCGGTGTTCTGCCGCGTGCTGGACTGATGTCGCCCGACAGCGCGCGCCGCCACATGCGCGCTGCCAGGGCCGCACCGCGCGACTGCGCATGAGTGGCCGTTTGCGTCCCGCCGCCCGCCGCGCGATGTGGGCGGTCGCGGCGCTGGTGCTGCTGGCGCTGGCGGCGACGTTCGTGTTCGAGTTCCGCGCGCCGCCCGATGCGGCCGCGCCGCCACCGCCGCCGTTCGGCCAACCTGCACGCATCGACCGCGTCGCCGGTGACGGCATCCGCGGCCATGTCGATGGCGCGCGCGCGCAGGCCCGGTTCGACGATCCCTTCGGCCTGGTGCTCGATGCCGCAGGCCTGGCCTATGTCGCCGAAGGCGGCGACGGCAACCGCATCCGTCGCGTGCACCTCGACGGCCGCGTCGACACGCTGGCCGGCGGGGACGAGGGCTTCGCCGACGGTGTGGGTGCGGCGGCGCGCCTGCACACGCCGTCGGGGATGGCGATCGATGCAGGCGGCGTGCTCTACGTCGCCGACACCGGCAACCATGCGATCCGCCGGATCACGCCGCAGGGCGAGGTGACCACGTTGGCCGGCGGCGGCGGCGGCTTCGTCGACGGGCCGGCGCTGATGGCGCGCTTCGATGCGCCGATCGGCATCGCGGTCGGCGGCGACGGCACGGTCTATGTCGCCGACAGCCACAACGACCGCATTCGCGCGATCCGCGATGGCGTGGTCTCGACGCTGGCCGGTGGCGACGGGCCCGGTTTCCTCGACGGCGGCGGTGCCGACGCACGCTTCGACACGCCGACCGGCCTGGCCCTCGACGGCGATGGCCGGCTGTGGATCGCCGACACCGGCAACGGCGCGGTGCGCGTGCTCGATGCGGCCGGCGTGCATACCCCGGCACTGCACGCCGCCGACCCCGACGATCTGCCACGCGCGCCGCTGGCGCTGGCGATGGCGGACGACGGCACGCTCTACATCACCGAACTGGCGCGCGGCCGCGTGCTGCAGCGCGCGGCGGATGGCCGCGTGCACGTGCTCACCGGGCGCGACATGGCCCAGCGGCTCGCGCGCCCGAGCGGCATCGCACTCGACGCCCGCGGTGATGCCTGGATCGCCGATGCCGCCGCGCACCGCGTGCATCGCATCACCCACGTGCCGCGTACCGGCACGAAGCAGAACCTGCGCAATGCGGTCGTCGGGCCCGCGCCCGACGCACCGCTGCCGGACACGCGCGGCCGCTGGCCGTTCGCACCGCAGGACGGCTGGCACGAGGTCGTCGGCACGATGGGCGAAGTGCGCGGCAACTTCAGCGGCGAGAGCCGCAGCCACCTGCACGACGGCTTCGACATCCGCGCCGACGTCGGCACGCCGGTGCTGGCGATCGCCGACGCCAAGGTGTCCAGTCCGCTGGCGGCGGGCCGCTTCGGCGACCAGGCCGAGAACGTCGCGATCGACGCCATGACCTACATGCACATCCGCGTCGGCCGCAGCGCACAGGGGCGATCGCTGGATCCGCGCTTCAACCTGCTGTCCGGTCCCGATGGCCGCCCCGCACGTGTGCGCATCGCGCGCGGCACGCGCATCGCCGCCGGCGATGCGGTCGGCTCGGTCAATCCGCAGGCGCACGTGCACCTGATCGTCGGCCCGGCCGGCTACCAGCGCAACGCGGTGGGTCTGGGCTTCGTCAACTTCGTCGACACGGTGGCGCCGCGGATCGACGCCATCGAACTGCGCGATGCGCTGGACGTGCCGCTGACCGCGCGCGAGGCCGGCCGCGTCGTCGTGCCGCGCAGCGTGGGCGGCGTGCAGATCGTCGTCGAGGCCTGGGACCAGGTCGACGGCAATCTCGCGCGGCGCCGGCTCGGCCTGCACGCACTGGGCTGGCAGATCCTGCATGCCGACGGCCGCACGCTGCCGGGCTCGGGCACGCCGCGGATGACGCTCGACTTCGACCGCATGCCGCCGCACCGCGAGGCCGTGCGCGTGGCCTATGCCGGCGACAGCGGCATCACCGTGCACGGCGCGGCGCGCACGCGGTTCCGCTACGTCGTCACCAACACCGTGCGCGACGGCGGCCTCGAGACCGGCCTGTGGCAGGTGGACACGCTGCCGCCGGGCGACTACATCGTGCGCATCACCGCGCGCGACGCGGCCGGCAATACCGCCCAGGCGAATCGCGACCTGGCGGTCACGCTGCGCTAGCGCCTGCACGCGGCTCGAGTGCCGATCCCGTGCAACAACCGGGCCATCGCCCGCGCGATCAAACATTCACGCCCGCCCATCGCGCGCGAGCGCGCTCCTACAGGATGCGACGATGTCGGACGCCATTACGCGCGCGTTGGATTCGCATCGCGGACGACGACAGGCATGCTGGCCGCGACGGACGACGGACGACGGACACGCTCGCCGAACCGATCGCTCTTGTAGGAGCGCGCTCGCGCACGATTTGGCTTTGCCGACCCTCCATCGCGCGCCAGCGCGCTCCTACAGGATGCGACGATGTCGGACGCCTTCACGCACGCGTCGGATTCGCATCACCGACGACGACGGACACGCTCGCCGCGCCGGGCGATGGACGCTCTCGCCAAACCGACTGCTTTTGTAGGAGCGCGCTCGCACGCGATGTGGCTTCACCGATCCCCCATCGCGCGCGAGCGCGCTCCTACGGGATGCGACGATTTCGGACGCCTTCACACGTGCGTCGGATTTGCATCGCCGACGACGACGGACACGCTCTCCGCGCCGGACGACGGACGCTCTCGTCGCGCCGATCGCTCTTGTAGGAGCGCGCTCGCGCGCGATGTGGCTTTACCGACCCTCCATCGCGCGCCAGCGCGCTCCTACAGGGGCGATGAACCCGCACACGGTCGCGCGTGCATGCCAACTGCACCACTGACGACATGGAACACCGTCGCGAATACCCGCCCCGAGGCTCCGGTTCGCGCGCGGTCAACGTCAGCCACATGGACCTGCGCGGCCCGGACTCACGGCGAACATCGCTACCGCGACCCGACAGCTCGGGAACGTCGTTCAACGCATCGCCTACGCCGCCCGAAGACCACGCGCGACACGGCCCGTCATGCGGTGTGACGGCGCGATTCACGGCATCGCGCCATGCCGGATGACAGGGTGTGGAATCGCGGGCATCGACGCAGCGCGGCCAGGTCCGGCCGGCAGGCGGTGGTCGCAGCCCTGACCGACGGAGATCCGCCATGCATTCACGCCGCACGTTCCTTTCAGCCGCCGCACTCGGCGCCGCCACGCTGGCGGCCGCACCGATGCTCGCCCGCGCGCAGACCACGCCCGGCGATGTCCTGCCGACCCGCGGCACGACGCGACCGACCGCACTGCCGACCAATCCCGCGCGTGGACCGCGCTACCGGCCGACGTCGCGCGTCGGGCTGGGCTGTGCGCCGATCGGCAACAACTGGGCGGTGGTCACCGAAGAGGACGCGCAGGCGACGATCGAGGCCGCCTGGGACGGCGGCATGCGCCTGTTCGACACCTCGCCCTGGTACGGCCTCGGCCGCTCGGAGCGTCGCCTGGGCCACGTGCTGGGCCAGAAGCCGCGCGACGAATACGTGGTGTCGAGCAAGGTCGGCCGCCTGCTCACCGCGACCCGGGAGACGCCGAAGGTCAGCTGGAAGGATCCGCCGCCGTTCGACTACCACTACGACTACAGCGCGGCCGGCACCCGCCGCTCGATCGAGGACAGCCTGCAGCGCATGGGCCTGGATTCGATCGACATCGTGCTGATCCACGACCTCTCGCCCGACAACGCCGACATGGGCGAGCGCTGGACCGAGTATTTCGAACAGGCCCGCACCGGCGCATTCGTCGAACTGACGAAGATGCGCGACGAAGGCCTGATCAAGGCCTGGGGCATGGGCGTCAACACGCCCGACCCGGCGCTGCGCGCGATCGAGGTGGCCGATCCCGACATCTTCCTGCTCGCCTGCCAGTACTCGCTGCTCGACCACCAGCGCGCGCTCGACGCCACGTTCCCGAAGCTGGCCGAACGCGACATCTCGGTCATCGTCGGCTCGCCGCTGCTGGCGGGGTTTCTCGCCGGACGCGACCGCTACCTCTACGGCGCGCAGCCGGTGCCGCCGGATGCGGAAGACAAGCGCGCGACCGCGCAGCGCATCGTCGCCGCCCACGGCGTCGACCTGCGCACGGTGTCGCTGCAGTTCGCCAACGCGCCGGACGTCGTCTCGGCGATCGTGCCCGGCTCGCGCAATGCGGCCCAGGTGGCGGAGAACGTCGCTTCGATGTCGGTGGCGATTCCGGACGACGTCTGGGCCGAACTGCGCGCCGCCGGCATCCTCGCCGACAACGCGCCGGTGCCGGGCACGGCCTGATCGGGTCTCAGAGGCGCAGCACCGATTGCAGGGCGCGTGCCATCCAGCCGTGGAAGCGCATCGGCGCTTCCGTGGCCGCGACACAGATGCAGGGCCGCCCGGGCACGGTGACCGGCTGGTGCTCGACGTCCTCGCCGAGATCGGCCACGTCGCCGCTGCCGAACCGGCCCAGTGCGTCGTCGTAGGCGCCGTCGAGGATCATCGTCAGCTCGTGGCCCGCATGACGGTGCAGCGGAATGCCCCGGCCCGGTGCGATGCGAAGCAGCATCAGGCCGCCGCCGGCGTCCGCCTCGGCGCGCAGGTAGTGCACGCCGGGCACCACACGTCGCCAGCGCAGGGCGCTGTAACGCGGGCCGAAGAAGCCTTGCAGCGGCGTAGGCAGCAGATCCGGATCGCGCACCGGCGACACTTCCTGCAACAGCGGTCGCGGCGCCATCGCCATGCCGGTCAGCCGCGCGCGCATCGCGTCGCGCGCGCCCTGCGACAGCGGCGCGCCGTCCTGCTGCTCGACCAGGCGTGCACCTGCGCGTTCGGCATCCCGCACGGCCGCGCGGCAGGACCCGCAGACTTCGAGATGGGCCGCGACGACGACCGCGAAGGCGGTGGGCAGCGAGCCGGCGGCATAGGCCAGCACGGTCGACGGATCGGGATGGTGTCGAGGCGCGGTCATGCCTCGGTCTCCGTCAGGCCGCGGCGCAGGCGCGCGAATGCACGCCGCAATGTCGATTTCACCGAGCCCAGGGGCATGCCGAGTTCACTCGCGATCTCGCTGTGGCTGCGCGCTTCGAGGAAGGACATCCGCACCAGCCGGGCCTGGGTGGCCGGCAGGGCGTCGATCGCACGGCCGAGGCCGACGTCGTCGACGTAGCGCTCCGGCGCGCTGGCCTCGCTGGATTCGATGTCGAGCGCGATCTCGAAATCCTCCGGCAACCCGTCGCCGTAGGCCACCGTGGCGCGGCGGCGCACGCTGTCGATGTAGAGGTTGCGGGTGATGCGGAACAGCCAGGTCGCCAGGCACGCGCGCGACGCGTCGAACTGCCGGGCGCTGCGCCAGGCGCGCAGCATCGCGTCCTGCACCAGGTCCTCGGCCTTCGACGGCTGGGCGCCGAGCCCGAGCAGGTACCGATGCAGACGCGGCGCGAAGTGGTCGTAGATGCGCAGGAAACTGTCCTGGTCCTGGGTCGCGGCCACGTGCGCCATCTGGTCGGACCAGTACTGCAGATCGCGCGGCTGGCTCGGAAGGGGGGACATTCGGACAGTCTCGCGCAAGGGCGTGACCTTCTGGGAGGCTGGGGAGGGGCGCGGCAGGCTAGTCATGGCGAGAGTGAGCGGGGCGTGAGGTCCAGGGCCGGCGCGAGAGGTGGGGTCAAGGCTGTCTACGTGGCCAAGCGCCGGATGGATCCTCCCGGGGCCACACATCGCGCCGGGAATCCGATCGCCGCCGCGGCGCGTACAGGGTGCGACCGTCGGCCCCCGCCGCCGGCCCATCCGGAGACACACCCATGCGCATCTGGCTCACTGCTCCCTTTGCCGCCCTGCTCGCCACGTCCGCCCACGCGGCCGGTCCCGAAGCGGGCCGTTTCTCGATGTCGTTGATCGGCGGTATCGACATCCCGCTCAGCGGCGACGTCCACGACGGCGCGATCGCCGCCGTGCCGGACCTCGGCCCGCTGAACCCCGCACTGGCCGGCGTCGATGCCGAACTGCGCATCGGCGCACGCGAACATGACCGCATCTACGACGTGGCGGGCACGGTGGGCGTGGAATTCGCCTACGCGTTCGACGACCGCTCCGAACTGTTCGGACAGGTGCGCCGCACCGAGGCCGACGAAGGAACGGTGCGGGTCGGCGGCGCCTTCGTGCCGGCGCTGGCGACCGAGCTCCCGGTCTTCGGCACCTTCAGCGACTACATGGCGGTGTCGGCCGAGCTCGGCTACCGCTACTACTTCGGCACGCCGGGCTATGCGCGCCCGTTCGTCGGCGCGCGCGCCGGCGCCGTCCGCGTCGACGAGATCCGCGCGACGTTCGAGATTCCCGATGCCGGCATCACCATCGCCGACGCGCCGTTCTACGAATCCGGTTGGATCGCCACCGGCGGGCTGGATGTCGGCGTGATCATGCCGGTCAGCGAGCGCTTCAGCGTCACCCTGGCCAGCGGCGTGCGCTACATCGCCGACCTCAAGGACGACGACAGCGCGATCGGTGGTCTCGGCCTGGCGTCGATCAACGACACCGGCAGCCGGTTCTCCGTGCCGGTCACCCTGTCGGCGCGCTGGGACTTCTGACGTCACCGCCCTGCCGGCGCGCACCGCGCGCTGGCAGGGCGCGCGCGGTCAGCCGCCCCACGGCACATGCCCGCGTATGTCTTCCATCAGTCCGACCAGACTGCCTTCCGTATCGCGCAGGAAGGCGGTCCGCAGCGCGTGGTCGGTCATCGTCGCCAGCAGGCCCACGCCACGAGTGAGCAGCCCGAACATCGGTGGCGAACAGATCGATCGCGGCCAGAAGGGCGCGCGCTCCCCGTCTGCGCTCAGCCCGCAGTCCGGACCAGCAGGTCGAACGCTTCGAGCATCTGTTCCGGGGCGAACGCGCAGTGCCCCTCACCGGCAGGCGGCATGACGGTAATCCGGTCCGCACGGCCAGCTTCGGCGGCCAGCGCGGGGTAGACGCCGTGATAACGCGGCGGGATCGTCGGGTCGTCGCGGTTGTAGCGCAGGACGAGCGGCTTGCCGATCGTGCCGCGCAGGTCTGCAACACCTGCGAGGTACGACACGGCCTGCGCATCCGCGTGATACCGGCGCACGCCGGCGTTGAACGCTGCATCGTCACCGAACCCGCTGTAGACGGTCTCGCGATTGTCGACCGGCAGACCGCCTGCGCGCAGGGTCATCTCCCGCAACAGCAGCGCATGCAGGCTGAGTGCGCCGACCAGACCGTCGGCGGATACCTCCAGTGCCTGCGCCAGCGTAGCCGCGGCCGCGGGATTGGTCGCCAGCGCCGTGCCGAGGGTCTGCATCAATGCGATCTGGTCGGCCGGCAGGTCGTCGAGCGGTGCCGCCTTAGGATCGGACAGGCCGGCGCCCGGAAGCCCCGCGTCGGGGAAGAAATAATCGAACGCCACCAGCGAGCGCAGCGCGTCGTCGAACACCTGCGTGGCCGGTACGTTCGCGCCGCACAGCGACAGGGCGCCGTCGTAGGACGCCCCGTGCCGCTCCAGGCTCGCGACCGCGATCTGCCCGCCCATCGAGAAGCCGACCAGCCAGGTGCGTCGCGGTGCGTGACGGTTCACGACGTGTGCCCGGAGGCGCTCGCTGTCCGCGATCGCCTCGACGACTGCCCAGCCTTGGGATGCATAGCCGCTTTCGGCCACCGCATAGCCGCGTGCGAGGAACAGCGGCGTCGCCTCGTTCGCCGGCCACGGATCGGCACGCGGCACGCCACGCGGCTCGTAGCCGTGCAGCAGCACGACAAGTTCGCCATTCCAGTCGGTGGGCATCTCGAAACGCCAGGGCGCACCTGCGAGCGTGCCGGAATCGATGCGCGGGGCCGTCGATTGCGAGACAGCGGGCAGCGTTGCCGGCGGCGAAGACTGCCGCGGTTCGCTGCGGCAAGCCGCCAACAGAGTGAAGGAAACCGCGAGCACGGCACCGCGCAACAGAATGCTTTGCATCGTCCAACCTCTCCCTGGCCTGCGCGCGAATATTGCACGCCGGCCGGATGTGCTCAACCGGCGTCGCCCGCCTCGCCGCGCACTTCTTCCATCAGCCCGACGAGGTTGCCATCGGGATCACGCAGGAAACCGATCCACAGCGCGTGGTCGGGCATCTGCGCGGCGAGTGCGGGGGCGCGTTCCGCAGTCGCACCGCGGGTCACGCACGCCTCGAACGTGGCGACGATGTCGCGCACGCCGAAGTACAGCACCGAGTTGCGCCCGGGTTCGCCCGCGCCCTGCGGCGTGCTCAGCATCACGCGGACGCCGGCGGCGTCGAGAAATGCGAGTCCGGGCCCGGCACGGAACAGGAACGTCAGACCGAGCACGTCCCGATAGAAGCCGAGCGCGGCATCGACGTCGGACACGGTCACGGCGACCTGGCGCAGCGTGATCGACGCCGTGTCGTGCATCACGTGTGCGCCGTGGACACGGGGACCGGCGCGAAGCGCAGCACCTCCACGCCCCCGACGTCGACGGTCTCGACGAACATCGCATAGGGCCGCACCCACAGCGCGCCCTCGCCGTACAGCGGCCGGTAGACCACCACCGGCTCCAGCGTCTCGCTGTGCCGCGCCACGCCGATGACGTCGTAATCGCGGCCCTTGTAGTGGCGGTAGCGGCCGGGCGCGAGTGCGGGCAACGCAGGCAGATCGGACATCGGAGTCTCCGGTGAACAGGCGCGGATCAGCGGCGCTCGCGCGGCGCGCGCCGGGTCGTCGGCACCAGCAGGCCGATGCCGTAGACGAGCAGACCCACCACCACGACGGTGCCGCCGACGACGCGGCCGAGATCGCGCGCGGCGCCATCGGTGGCGAACAGATGGATCGCGGCGAGCACGCCCGCGCCGACCAGCAGCAGGCCGCGGCCGGCCATCACCATCGGCCGGGTGAACCGCTGCTTCGCCGCGTCGATCGAGCGGTTGCGCTGCATCGCCGTCGCCTCGTGTTCCGTCCGGGGTGCTAGTTTCGCACGCCGGCGCAGCCGCTGAGACGGCGCCCGCTAGAATCAGCGGATGAACATCACGCTCGTCCTGCTCGCCCTGATTCTGTTGCTGCTGGCCGTCGCGACCGGCCTGCTCGTCGTCCTGCTGCTGCGGCGTGTCGACCATGGCGGCGAGGCGATCGAGCGCGCGTTGCGCGAGGAACAGCGCGACGGCCGGGGTGAGTTGCGCCAGCAGCTCGATGCCTTCGCCCTGGCCCAGGCCCAGCGCACCGACGCCTTCGGCGCGCAGCTGCAGGCCGCGACCACGCGCACCGACCAGCGTCTGGACGAGTTCACCCTGCGCACCGACGCACGGCTCGACGCCTTCACCCGCACCACCGACGAGCGCCTCGGTGTGCTGCGCGCAGCGCTGACCGAAGACGCGCGCAAGACGCGCACCGAAGGCGCGGAGCAGCAGCAGCGCTTCGCCGACGCCCTCGGCGCACGTCTCAACGAACTGACCCAGCGCAACGAACAGCGCATCGGCGAGATGCGCACGACGCTGGAACAGCAGCTTCAGCGCCTGCAGGCCGACAACGCCAGCAAGCTTGACCAGATGCGCGCGACCGTCGACGAGAAACTGCAGACCACGCTCAATACGCGCCTCGATGCGTCGTTCAAGATCGTCTCCGAACGACTGGAACAGGTGCAGCGCGGTCTCGGCGAGATGCAGCAGCTGGCGACCGGCGTGGGCGATCTCAAGCGCGTGCTGAGCAACGTCAAGGACCGCGGCGGCTGGGGTGAAGTACAGCTGGAGAACATCCTCGAGCAGACCCTGACCGCCGAGCAGTACGCGCGCAGCGTGCGGGTGAAGCCCGACAGCGGCGAGGCGGTGGATTTCGCGATCCGCCTGCCCGGCCGCGGCGAAGCCGATACCCAGGTGTGGCTGCCGGTCGACGCCAAGTTCCCCCGCGAGGACTACGAGCGCCTGCTCGATGCCCAGGAGAAAGGTGACGTCGATGCGATCAAGACGACCGCCGCGCAGCTCGAACGCGCGATCCGGGTGCAGGCCAAGTCGATCAGCGACAAGTACGTCTGCCCGCCGCACACCACCGATTTCGCGGTGATGTTCCTGCCCACCGAAGGCCTGTACGCCGAGACGATCCGTCGCGCCGGCCTGGTCGACCTGCTGCAGCGCGAACACCGCATCGTCATCGCCGGCCCGACCACGTTCACCGCCCTGCTCAACAGCCTGCAGATGGGCTTCCGCACGCTGGCGATCGAGAAGCGCTCGAGCGAGGTCTGGCAGGTGCTCGGCGCGGTGAAGAGCGAGTTCGGCAAGTTCGCCGGCATCCTCGAGAAGGCCGAGAAGCAGATCAGCACGGTGGGCAAGAGCCTCGGCGAAGCCAGCCGCAAGACCCGCACCATCGAGCGCCGCCTGCGCGGCGTGGAATCGCTGCCGGGACCGGACGCCCCCATGCTGCTCGACGACGCCGCGGACGAGACCGACGGCGACGACGACGTGAGCGTCGACCGCGACTGACGCATGGCATGATCGCGGCCTCGTCCACTGGGCCGCCGCCATGACCGCACCGCTGACCGACATCCCGCTGACCGCCATCGACGGCGGCCCGACCACGCTCGGCGCCTATGCCGGCTCCGTCGTCCTGGTGGTCAACGTGGCCTCGAAGTGCGGCCTGACGCCGCAGTACGCCGGCCTGGAAGCGCTGTACCGCGAGAAGCACCCGGCGGGGCTCGAGATCCTCGGCTTTCCGGCCAACGATTTCGCCGGCCAGGAGCCGGGCAGCGACGACGAAATCCAGCAGTTCTGCAGCCTCAACTACGACGTCAGCTTCCCGCTGTTCTCGAAGATCGCGGTCACCGGCGAGGCGATCCATCCGCTGTACGCAGCACTGACGTCGGCCCGGCCCGAGGCCACCGGCGAGGGCCCGATGCGCGAGAACCTGCGCGGGTACGGCATGACCCCGAATCCGGCACCGGGCGTGCTGTGGAATTTCGAGAAGTTCCTGATCGGCCGCGACGGCCGCGTGCTCGAACGCTTCGCCCCCGATGTCACCGCCGAGGATCCGCGGCTGCGCGCCGCGATCGAGGCCGCGCTCGCCGCCTGAGCCGGACCGCGCAGAGTTCACCGCGCGCTCGACCCTCGTTCGGGCCGTCGACGCCTGCGCTGTTCGGCGCGCATGGGCACGGGTGACACGGCACGCCGTCCGATAGCGGTACCGGCGCCCGGCCGGCCCTCGCGCCGGTCCGGCTAGAGGATCGGCACCAGGCCGGCGCCGAACGCGGTGAAGATGCGCGTCAGCACGCTGCGGAACCCCAGGCTGACCTCGGGGAAGTCACCGACCGGCACGTAGCACTCGCGAAAGCCCGGCGCATCGGGCGCGAGCGGCGCCGGGCAGTCCGGGCCGGGCTGGAACTCGTAGCTGGTCGCGTAGCGCGTGGGCCAGATGTCGAACAGCGGCAGCCGCTCGGACATCTTCGCCATCGAATAGTCGACGCCGGGCAACACCGCCGGCCGGTCACGGCGTGCGATGGTCCAGGCATTGGCCGGCGAGGTGTCGCGGCGGATGCTCTCGGCGAGCTTGCGCGCGAACATCGGATCCTCGATGACGATCGCGTTCTCGGTATTGAGGTTGTCGCCGCGTGGATCGAAGTTGTGGGTGCCGACGACCCCCACGCGGTCGTCGACCACCAGCGACTTCGCATGCAGGCCCACGCGCACACCGGCGCGCTGGAGGGGCACGCGGCGATTCACGCCGATGCCGGCGTAGCGCAGGGCCGAGTATTCGCGGTTGAGCGGCGGCGCGCTGCCGTCGCGCGTGCCGGCATCGCCAGGTGCGGCCGAGCCCGACCCCCATCCCGAACCCAGACCCGACCCGGTTGCCTGCGCCGGCGACGCGCCGTCGGTCGGGTCGAGATCCACGCTGCCGTCGGCGTTCCAGGAGATGCCGACCGCGCCGGTCGCATCGAGGTCGATCGGCGCGTTTTCGGGAAACGGCTTGAACTCGTAGATATGGAAGCCGAAGTCGCGCAGGTGCCGGCGCTTGTACTTGTAGGACAACGCGTAGGTGATGAACGAATCGGTCGCCGCGAGGCTGTTGGTCGACACCACCACCCGCGGCGGCGACGGCCGATCCTGCAGCTCGGCGAACATCTGCTCGGCGGGCTTGGACAGCACCAGGTACGGCGTCTGCAGCAGCACCTCGTCCTGCGCGGATTCGATCAGTTCGCGCAGGCGCGGGGTCGCGGCGATCGCCGCCTGTGCCGCCTCGCGGTTGCGGCGGTGCTTGTCGGGCAGGTCGCCGATGAACTCCACCGGCCCGACCTCGATCGCGGCCGCGGCCAGGCGGCGACGCACGAGGCCGGTATCGGCGGCGTCGGCCGACATCGCCGCCACGCGCGCCGGCCGCGCGTAGTCGAGAAACGAAACCTCGGGTACGCCGTTGCGCAACAGCTGGCGGCCGACATCGGTGAGCTGCTCGACCGGCCTGCTCAGCGGCGCATGCCAGAACGCGACGAAATTCGCCTCCATCTCGGCCACCACCGGGCCGGCCACCAGCACGTCGCGGTCACGGAAGTTGAAGCTGTCGTTCCAGTCGAAATAGTCGTCCTGGTAGTTGCGCCCGCCGGCGATGCCGACCACGCCGTCGACGACCAGCGACTTGCTGTGCATGCGCTGGTTGAGCCGGCGCCAGCAGCAGGCCGCGGCCACCACGTACTGCGGATAGCTGATGCGCGCGCGCCCCAGCACCGGGTTGTAGATGCGCAGTTCGAAGTTGGTGTGCCCGCCGGCCAGCGCCGACAGGGTTTCGACCGTGCGCATCGCCGCCAGCTGGTCGACCAGCAGGCGCACCTGCACGCCGCGACGCGCGGCGGCCAGCAGTTCCTCGAGCACGAGATGGCCGGAATCGTCCTCGTCGAAGATGTAGGTCTGCAGATCGATCGTGCGCTGCGCGCCGCGGATCAGGTCCAGTCGCGCGAGCAACGCGTCCTGGCCGTACTCGAGCAGCAGCGCGTGGTGGCGGGGTGCTCCGGGCGTGCTGCGCGCGAACGCGTCCACGCCGAGGTCGCGCAACGGGGACGGCGTGGCGCAGGCATCGGCGCGCTCGCAGACGATCTCGGTCGAACGCGCGGCCACGGCGATGTGCGCGGCCGCGTCGCGCTTGGCCGGCGACAGCGTGGTGCACGCGGTCGTGGCCAGCGTGGCGGCCAGCAGCAGCAGTCGCAGCCCGTGTCCCATCAGGCCGGACCCACCGCCCGGATCCGCAGCGTGAAGCGGACCTGATCCGACAACGCGTAGCCCCAGCGGTCCATGGCGTAGCGGCTGCGGCGGATGTCGCCCTGCCCGACCACGTCGCAATCGACCGCCGGCCGCTCGCAGCCGGCCGGCTCGATGCGGAAACTCTCGCGCTGGCGCACGCCGCGGATGCTCAGCACGCCGGTCAGTTCGCCGCCGTCGCGCAGCAGCGCGGTGGAATACGGATCGGACACGAACACGGCTTCGGGGTAACGCTCGACGTCGAAGAACCCGGGGCCGCGGGTGATGCGGGTGTAGCTGCGGCTGCCGTCGATCTCCACCCCGCCGGTCACCAGCGTGAGCCGCACCTGGTGGTCACCGCCGGGCAATGTCCGGATGAGGCCCGACCATTCCGGAAACCGGCCCTCGAGCAGTTGGCCCCAGCGGGTGCGCAGGGTGAAGCCGATCTCCGAGCGCGTGGTGTCCAGCGCGCGGTCGGGCAGCGTGGCCGATGCCGGCAGCGCCAGCAGCAACAGCACCCCCGCGACGACGAGCGCGCGCACGCCGCGCCGCCCACGGGGCGCCGGCGGTGCAGGAACAGGACGGACGGCGGCGTGCGGCACGGCCCGGGCGCTCCGGGCTAGGGCCACCAGAACGCCGACAGCTCGGCCGCGCCGGGTTCGATCTGGGCCGCGTCGCGCAGGTCGAGCACGGCGATGCCGCCCGGCGGCATGCCGCGGTATTCACCGGTCTGGCCGCTGTGCAGCAACGCCGCCAGCCGCTCCAGCCCGGGGTTGTGGCCCACCACCATCAGCCGGCCCACTTCGCTGTGCTCGTCGGCCAGCGCGGCCAAGGTGCCCGAGGTGGCTTCGTAGATCGTGTCTTCGAGGCGCTGGTCGACGTAGCCGACGATGCCCAGCACCGCCTCCAGCGTCTCGCGGGTGCGGCGCGCGGGCGAACACAGCACGCAGTCGGGCACCAGGCCGCGATCGCGCAGCCAGCGGCCCGCGGCCTCGGCTTCGGCCAGGCCCTCGGCCGACAGCGGCCGGTCGATGTCGGGCTGGTCGGGCAGCGCCGGATCGGCGTGGGCATGGCGGAGCAGGATCAGTTCGCGCATGGTCGGCGGCGGTCTCGTCGGGCGCGTGCTTCGACGCGGGGGAAAGGGGCGTGCACGGTCACTTCTTGAGCCATTTCAGCAGCGGCGCCCAGTCGGCCTGATGGTCGCGAACCTGGGCCGAATGGTAGTCGAACAGGCTGCGGCCCAGCCCGACCAGCATCACGTACGCCTGGCTGTCGCGCAGCTGCGCGACCACCGGATAGGGCCACTGCTCCAGCAGCGCGACCGCCTGCTGCGAGGCATTGGTCCACGGCCGCAGGCGGTTGGCGACCAGGCCCACGCGGGTCTGGCCGCGGCGCACGGCGGGATGCTTGGCCAGCGTGTTGAGGAAGCCGACGGTGGCGTCGATGTCGAGCGCCGACGGCAGCACCGGCACCACCACGGCGTCGGCCTGTTCGAGATAGGCGTCGAGATCGTCAGCCATCGCGCCAGCGGGGGCGTCGATGACCACACGTGTCGTGCCGTCGGGAATCGCCGCGAGCACCTTGCGGTGGCGCGCACTGCCGTCGATCGGCAGCACCGCGCTGTCGAGGCCGGCGCGGCGTTCGGCCCAGCGGGTCGAGGACTGCTGCGGATCGGCATCGACCAGCACCGTGGCCTCGCCGGCCAACGCGGCCTGCGCCGCCAGGTGTGTGGCGAGCGTGGTCTTGCCGACACCGCCCTTGGAACTGGCCACCAGCACGGTCTTCATCGATGCCTCCGCAGTCCGCGATCGGTCGAGCGTACACCGCCGGCCCCCGGGCCGCGACCGCGGGCGTCCGGCCCCGTTAACATCGCGGCCTCCCCTCCCGACCGCCCGCGCCCATGAGCGAACTGCAGGACCTGGCCGCCCTGATCCGCGCCAACACGCCGCTGATCGTCGTCGAGACGCCGGACGAGCCGCGCGTGGTCGACCTGTTCCGCCAGTCGCTGCAGCAGGTCTGGCGCGCGCTCTACCGCTGGACGATCACCGAGGGCCTGCGCCGGCTCGACCTCGACGGCGAATCGGAGACCGACACCGCGCCGGACGCCAGCAACACGCTGGCCGCGATCCGAGAGGCCGAGCAGCGCGGCATCTACCTGCTGCTCGATTTCCATCCCTACCTCGGCTATGCCGGCACCCAGCGCCAGCTGCGCGATCTGGTGCAGCGCCGCCACTGCCTGCCGCACGTGATCGTGCTGGTGGGCCACACGGTGGAACTGCCGGCGGATCTCGAAACCATGGCCGTGCGCTTCCGCCCGCGCCTGCCCGACGCCGACGCGCTGCTGAAACTGGTGCGCGAGGAGGCCACGGCCTACCAGCAGGAACACGGCGGCCGGCGCGTCGAAGCCGACGCCGATGCGGTGCGCCAGATCGTGCGCAACCTGCAGGGCCTGTCGCTCGGCGACGCGCGTCGGATCACCCGGCATCTGATCCATGTCGACGGCGCACTCGGCCACGACGATCTGCCGGCGCTGGCCAAACTCAAGTTCGAATTGCTCAACAAGAGCGGGCACCTGCATTACGAGTACGACACCGCCGGCTTCGCCGATGTCGCCGGTGCGCGCCGACTCAAGCGCTGGGTCGAACAGCGGCGCCGCGTCTTCGTCGAAGGCGATGCGCCGCCCGGTCTCGATCCACCCAAGGGCGTGCTGCTGCTCGGCGTGCAGGGCTGCGGCAAGTCGTTGTTGGCGAAAGCCATCGCCGGCGGTTTCGGCGTGCCGCTGGTGCGACTGGATTTCGGCACGCTCTACGACAAGTACCACGGCGAGACCGAGCGCAACCTGCGCGAGGCGATCGCCTCCACCGAACAGCTCGCACCGTGCGTGCTGTGGATCGACGAGATCGAGAAAGGCCTGGCCTCGAGCGGCGACAGCGACGGCGGCGTCTCCCGGCGCGTGCTCGGCTTCCTGCTGACCTGGATGGCCGAACGCAAGTCGAAGGTGTTTCTGGTTGCGACCGCGAACCAGGTCCACGACCTGCCGCCGGAACTGCTGCGCAAGGGCCGTTTCGACGAGACCTTCTTCGTCGATCTGCCAGGCGCGGACGTGCGCGCCGAGGTGTTCGCGGTGCATCTGACACGTCGCGGGTTCGACGTCGCGGACTTCGACCTGCCGCTGCTCGCGATCGAGGCAGAAGGCTTCTCGGGCGCAGAAATCGAACAGGCGATCGTCGCTGCGCTCTACGCCGCACACGCGGCCGGCGCGCCGCTGTCGCCGCCGATGGTCGTCGAATCGCTGCGCGACACGCGCCCGCTGTCGGTGATGATGCGCGAACAGGTCGACGCCCTGCGCAGCTGGGCGCGCGAGCGCACGGTGCCTGCCGACTGACCCGTTGCCGCTGTAATAAGCGCGCATCAGTTGCGCGCCACGTGCGCAGACGCTGGTGTCCCGCCGGACGACACTAGCCCGCTTTTGATGACGATGCGCGAGCAACTCGACGCGCTGCACAGCCGGGCCTGCGAGCGCACTGTGCCAACCGACCGACCTTCTGCCCCGTAGGAGCGCGCTCGCGCGCGAAGGGGACTTCGCCAAAAGCCTCATCGCGCGCAAGCGCGCTCCTACAGGGGCTGTACGGCATTGAGGTTGGGGCCCGCGGGAGTGCGTACCCGCAACTTGTGGGGGCAAGCCAACGGCGGACCACGGGTGCAAGCATTCGTGAACCCACCGCTGCGCGATAGGCCGCCGTCGGTAACGATGCGCGATCGCTACGCAGCCGGGCCCGCGAACTCACTGTGCCGGCCGACCGGCCCTCTGCCCCGCAGGAGCGCGCTCGCGCGCGAAGAGGCCGTTCGCGCGGTGCCCCATCGCGCGCAAGCGTGCTCCTGCCGGGGTGTTCGCGCGCAGCGCCACCCGCGCACCTGCGCAGACGCGGGCCGCGAGCCTCGAACCCGCACTCGGATCAACGCGTCTCGCTGATCTCCAGCCGGTACTCGCCCGCCTGCCCGAGGTGGCCGACGTAGATCTCGTACTCGCCCGGTCGGAAGCTGTCGACCACCGCGGCATCGAGCTGGCCGCCGCTGTCGTCGTCGCACAGCACCTTGCCCGGGCCGCGCACGACCAGGCTGGAATCGGTGGTGCTGGTCACCGCCAGACGCAGGGTCACGGTGGAGGTGATGGTCAGCCGGTGATCGGGCGTCGAATCGATCATTCCGGTGCAGTGGCCACCGTAGGTACTCGCGGCGACGCCGCCGCCGGTGGTGCCGGTGCCGACCTGCGGATCCGGGGTGAACCCGGCACCGAGGGTGAAGTTGGCATACATGCCACCCGTACCGGCCGCGGGGCCGGCGCCTTCGCTCAGCGTCAGCGTGTAGTCGCCCGCGGTGTCGAGATGGCCGACGTAGACCGCGTATTCGCCCGGGGTCAGCCGCGCATCGATGCGGGCATCGAGTTGGCCGCCGCTGTCGTCGTCGCAGAACACGCCCGCGGGTCCGACGACGACGAGCGTGGAGTCGGTGGTGCTGTCGACCGACAGCTGCAGATCGAGCGTCGAGGTCACCTTGATCGTGTGGTCGGGCGTGCTGTCGATCATGCCGGCGCACTGCGGACCGAAGCGGTTGGCCTGGGTGGCACCGCCGGTGCGGCCGCGCGCGGTCTGCGGATCGGGCGTGAAGCCGGCACCCAGCACGAAATTGCCGTAGGACTGCGCCACGGCCTGGCCGCTGGCCCCGGCGATCAGAAGCGCGGCGCACAGGCCGCAGGCACTGCGTTGGATCCCCATCGGATGTCTCCGTCCCCCTGTGCCGCGACACGCTGTCGCGGCTGGGGCGAAGTGTGCGCCGGCGCACGGACGTCGGCCAGAGGGTGGAGCGACGTCGCGTGCCAGGCCGGGTACGGTGCGGTCCACGGACCGCGGATGGAACAGGGCGATGCGACGGACATGGATGCTGGGCCTGTTGGCCGTGCTGGCGCTGCCGGCGACGGGACGGGAGCCACCGGCCGCGCATTGCATCGACGGGCGCGCGATCGCCGAGGCCCATCAGGTCGATGCGCACACCCTGCTGCTGCGCGACGCGGCCGGCAATCGCCGCAAGGTGATGCTCGCCGGGCCATGCCCCGATGTGCTCGACGACGGCGCTCCCGCGTTCGTGGGCTGGGGCGGCTGGCTGTGTGGCGCAGACGGTGACGCCGTGCGATCGCCCACCCTGGAGTGCCCGGTGGCGGCGGTGACGCCGGTCGATGCGCGTGACTACGCCGCGCTGCTGCGGGACTCGCGCGAGACGATGGGCACGCTGGACCGGGTCGTGGTCCAGGCCCGGCGCGCACGCGGCTTCCGCGGCACGCCGGATTACTGCGTCGCCAGTCGCTGGCTCCGCAGCTGGCACGACGGCCCCGACGGACTGGAGGTCGAGGTCTCGCCGCGGCAGGCCGCCGGCCATCGGCGCTACCGGATCGAGCTCCAGGGCGTATGCGATTCGGACCGCGCCGACACGCTCCGCCTGGTGTCGGGCACGGGCACCGGCGTGGTCTGCGGGCACGCCGGCGACCACGCGGTGTTCTCGCGCTCCAGCCAGGCGGCCGATCCCACGGGTGCGGGTTTCATGCGTGCGTTGGGCGACACGACCGCAGGGGCACGCTCGCGCTGCCAGGTCTCGCGCGTGTATCCGCTGGAGCCTTGACGCCGCCGCTCAGCGCGGCACCTGCCATCCCGCGGGCGGGTCCAGGGCGACGCCGGCGTCCTGCAGTGCGCGTTCCACCAGCTCGGATTCGGTCCGGATCGTGACGTCCGCCAGCAAACGGGTGAATTGCCCGGCACCGTCCCGCGGCAGCGCGGCGCTGGCGCGTCCCCATTCGAGGTTCTGCCAGTGCAGGCGGCGTTCCTGGGACTGCGCCGCCGCCCGCTCGGCAGGCGAGGCCGCAAGCTGCGCCTGCAGGCCGACGCCGATCAGGTGCCCGACCATGGTGTCGGACCGGTTCGCCATGACCTCGGCGACATGTCGGCAGTCACGCAGGCGTGCCGGATCGCGGGTCGCCGACGCCGCGCAGGCGCGCAGCAGCGGTTCCAGATCAGGCAACACGACGGCGTTCCACAGCGCGGCGGCCGTGACCGCCGCATGTTCGTCGGGCACGAAGTCCTCGCCATCGGCGAAGGCGGTGCGCTCCGCCGCGGTGACCGGCGTACGCAGCAGTGCGGCCTGCATCCAGCGCAGCTGGTCCAGCATGTGCAGGTCGAACCCGCGCGCAGTCCGCGCATCGGCCAGCAGGGCATCGATGCTGCCACCGCGGGCCAGCAGCGGCGCCAGGTTCTGCGGTTCGGCACCCAGCCAGCGCTGCGCGGCGCGTACGCGTGTCTGCGCATCGCCGGTCGCGGCGAGCAGTGCATGTGCGAGCACGTCATCGCCGGCCCGGGCCGCGGCGGCCTGTCGCCACGCCGCTACCTGGGTGGCCGGCGACGTCGCCGGTGAGACCGCGCGTGAGGGCGTCTCCTCATCGGGCGATGGCGCGTCCTGTTCGCCCAGCCCGCGCAGCAGCGCGGCGAACGCGAGTTCGCGCGGCTGCCCGGTCGCGACGAGTGCGGCCGCGCTGCGTTGCGACCAGCCCTGCCACGCGCCCGCCACAGCGTCGCCTGGCGCGGCTTCGGTCCGCGGCTCGGTCGCGGCGTCGAAGCGCGCATACGGGGCCTGCGCCTGGGCGGACGCCAGCGCCAGCGCCGAGCACAGGACGGCGAGTGCACACGCGCTCCGGGCCACGCCTCGACTGCGACCCGCGCGACGCGCACCGGCGTCGCCGCGACGACGCACGGAACCGACGCCGTTCAATAGCCCGCCGCCTGGCCGTCCTTGCGCGATTCGCTGGCGCCCACCCAGCCGCCATGCGGGTTCTTCATGATCGCCTGGTAGCCGCCGTAGGGGCCGTGCGCGAAGCGCACCGAATGGCCCTTCTGCATCAGCGCGCGCACGGTCTCGTACGGGAAGCCGGTTTCGAGGTCCACTTCGCCGCCGTCGGTCATCGCGGTGTTCTGGCCGGTGGGCTCGGTCGAGCCGTCGTGCTGGATGCGCGGCGCGTCGCCGGCTTCCTGCAGGTTCATGCCGAAGTCGAGCATGTTGATCAGGATCTGCACATGACCCTGCGGCTGCATCGCGCCGCCCATCACGCCGAAGCTCAGCCACGGCTCGCCGTCCTTCGTCGCGAACGCGGGAATGATGGTGTGGAACGGCCGCTTGCCCGGCGCGTAGCCGTTGGGATGGTCCTCGCGCAGCACGAACTGCTCGCCGCGGTCCTGCAGGATGAAGCCCAGGCCCGGCGGCGCCATGCCGCTGCCCATGCCGCGGTAGTTGGACTGGATCAACGAGACCATCATGCCGTCGGCGTCGGCCGTCGTCAGGTAGATCGTGTCGCCTTCGTCGAGCTGCTTCGGCGTACCCGGCTGCACTTCGCGCAGCGCGGTGTCCATCGAGATCAGCGCACCGCGCTCGCGGGCGTAGTCCTTGGAGATCAGCCGCTCGACCGGCGCGGGATGAAACGCCGGATCGGCGTACCAGCGCGCGCGATCGGCGAACGCGAGCTTCTTCGCTTCGACGAACAGGTGCACGTGTTCGGGGCTGCCGAAGCCGTAGGACTTGAGGTCATAGGGTTCCAGCAGGTTGAGAATCTGCAGCGCGGCGATGCCCTGCCCGCTCGGCGGCAGTTCCCACAGTTCGACGCCGCGATACGTCGTCGATACCGGTTCGACCCAGTTGCCGGTGTGCGCGGCCATGTCGTCGTAGGACAGGAAGCCGTCGTTCGCGGCGAAGTAGTCGCCGATCACGCGCGCGATGTCGCCCTTGTAGAACGCATCGCGGCCGCCGTCGGCGATCGCCTGCAGCGTGTTCGCGAGATTCGGGTTGCGCCAGGTCTCGCCGGTGCGCGGGGCGCGGCCGTCGATCGTGAACTGCTCGGTGAAGCCCGGCCACTTGCCCAGGCGCGGCACCGAGCGGTCCCAGTAGTAGGCGATGACTTCGTGCACCGGATGGCCCTCGCGCGCGTAGCGGATCGTCGGCGCGAGGTTCTCGGCCATCGTGCGCGCGCCGAAGCGCTCGTGCAGTGCGAACCAGCCATCGACCGTACCCGGCACGGTGACCGGCAGCGGGCCGTGCGACGGAATGTCGGTCAGGCCGCGGCGCTGGAACTCGGCCAGCGTGAGCGAGCGCGGCGAACGGCCCGAGCCGTCGTAGCCGTAGAGGCGCTTGGTCTTTGGATCCCAGACGATCGCGAACAGGTCGCCGCCGATGCCGTTGCCGGTCGGCTCCATCAGACCGAGCGCGGCATTCGCGGCGATCGCCGCATCGACCGCGCTGCCGCCGGCCTTCATCGTGTCGAGCGCGATCTGGGTCGCCAGCGGGTGCGAGGTCGCCGCCATCGCATGCGGCGCGTAGACCTCGCTGCGGGTCGCGAAGGGCTGGCCGGTGATGCGGTCGGCGGCCGCCGCGTTGGGCGACATCGCGATGCCGACCAGGGCGACGGCGAGCAGGGACGGAAGCAGACGGGACATGGCGGTGGATCCGGGACTGCGGGCCGCACACAGTAGCGCGTGGCCGACCGCGGAGTCAGCTGTCGGGCGACCCGTTCCTCACGAGCCGCCCGTCGAAGGCGCGATCCAGGGGGTGCCGCGATACCTGGCGCCCGCGGATGTCCGGACATCACGGCGCGGCAAGCACCGACGCACGTGTGACTCGAACTGCGAACGCGTGCACTCGCCTCGACGGCGGGAATGGCCGATGCTCGACAATCAGCACGCGGCGTTGTCGTCGCGATCGCGGTGGCGGCACAGGAGCACAGGAATGAAGGGCGGAATTCCACGGAACGGACGGCCAGGCCTGATCGGGGCCGGCATGCCCGATCGACGAGTCGATATGAAGCGCGGATGCGAGGACTTTTTTTTTAGATGCGCGAGTTAACAAAGTAAGTGCAACACCCGCGCCGCCCGAAACTAAAGAGGTGAGCTGGCAGACTGGAGGGGATCACTCCGGCAAGAGACGATCCCTCATGTACAACCAGCTCACCGAGCAGGAACGATACACCTTGTCTGCACTCAGGCAGCAAGGCATGTCCTGTCGCGCGATTGCCCGCGTCCTGGGGCGAAGTCCAAGCACGATCAGTCGCGAGACCCGCCGCAACGCCTGCTTTGCGACGGATGGTGCATACAGGCCAAGCAAAGCCCAGGAGCGCATGAATGGTCGTCGCCGCCGCTCGCGCCAGATTCGACAGCATGGCGAAGCGGTGTACGCCGCTGTCGAGGCTCTGCTTCGTCATGAGCAGTGGAGTCCCGAGCAGATCGCGCGTTGGCTGGCCGAAAACAACATTGCGAACATCAGCCACATGACGATCTATCGCCATGTGCGAGCCGACTCCGCGCACGGCGGCGGCCTGCGCGACGCATTGCGTCAAGGCAGAAAGCGACGCCGAAAGCGCACCTGGGGCCCGGAAAAGCGCGGCCGTCTGCAAGGCAAGCCCATGATCGACACGCGGCCGCCGGAAGTCGATCTTCGCGAGGAGCCGGGACACTGGGAGGGCGATACGGTGAGCGGACCCGCCTGCGAGCGGCAGTGCCTGCTGACGCTTGTTGAACGCAGTTCCGGCTTGGCCTTGGTGGCACCGCTTCCACATCGAACGAGCAAAGCCGTCAATCGCGCCACGCTGCGGCTGATCCGGGAAAGCGGCTTGCCGTTTGCAACCATCACATGGGACAACGGCACCGAATTCCACGGTTACAAAGCGCTTGAAGAAGCGACGGGCGTACGCTGCTACTTCGCGTATCCGCATCGCCCCTGGGAGCGTGGCAGCAACGAGAACTTCAACGGACTGCTCCGCCAGTACTTCCCAAAACGAAGCAGCCTGGCTCGTCTCCAACAGAAGGCCTGCGACCGCGTCGCGCACAAACTCAACTCTCGGCCGAGAAAACGTTATGGGTTCAAATCACCGATCGAAAGAATGCGAGAACTCCTCGGCGCGGTGCACTTCGCGTGTTAATTCACCATGCATATCAATTTGGTCCAAGCGGGCGCTGGCGAACGTCACAGACGGCTGCGACCGGATCACGCACAGGAGCTGAAATGCACATCTTCAAATTTGCAACTGCGTTGGCATTGACGTTCCCGCTCGCCGCATGTTCAGGCCCGCTTCCAATGGAAGCCGGTGCGGCTAAAAAGGTCGTTTCGGCAGGCACGACGTCTTCGGATGCGCCGCCCGGCTCTATTCCCCACTACGAACTGCATTGTGACGGGACGCGGTGGGCTCTCCTCGGTGATGGCGAGGCGGCTCGCGTGCAAAGCCAGTCCCGAGATAAACCGCTAGCACTCCCGAAGCCAGACGGAATGGAGGATTTCGTCCCCGTTGGGATGGGATGCGCCCAATCATCAGCCGGTGGCGAGTACTTGGTCGTCGGGTATGGCGAAGCATGGCTCGGCTGCAACATATGCGAGTGGTTCTTCGTATATGACCGCGAAGGTAGGCCGCTGAACCACAGTGTGCCGCCGATGATCGGAGAGATGGATTCGCTCTATCCGAACAATGAAGGCTATACGCAGGTGACTCATCAGCTGCAGTTGGAACGGCCCGATATTTACTATCCGCCTCGAGCACGCCCCTCTGACGCAGAAGTTCCTTCGCGCCGCGACATTGAAAACACGTCGACCCGGTGAATCCGAGTAACCCAGTAAGTTCCGATTCGCATCAAGGAGTGGCAAGGATGCCGACAATCCACACGAACATGATCCAGCCCAAAGGTGCTGCCTACCGAACCTCTCAACTGCACAATCGAAGCCATTATCTCGACCCGATCGAAGAATTGGAAGGAAGGCTTTCGGGAAACTCCCGAATTTGGGGCGACGCCAGTCCAGAAGTGCAGTCGCGTGTGATCGATATTCTGATCAACGCTTCAAAGGACGCAGGCTTGAACGTTCGAGAGACAGCTCACGTCCTCGCGATCGCGCGGACCGAGTCGGGGTTCAATCCCGATGCAGCGGCGGGTACGACGTCGGCATCCGGCCTGGGTCAGTTCATCGACGACACGGGCAAAGCATTCGGCCTCAACGACCGGAACCGCTTTGATGCGGAATCCCAAGCGCAAGCGCTCGTCACGCACTTTATCGAGAACCGCGAACTCGCGACACGCCGTGGGCAGGGCGAGGCCTATATCTACAAGTACCACCACGATGGGCCTATGCGTGACTACGGAGGCCTTGCTCATGCGGAGAAGAAGGTGCTGCCGATGCTCGACAGCTATGCTCGTTTCGTGGAGCAGCAGCTTCGTGCAGGGCGAGTTGATCCGCAGCCGGACACGTTGCGAAATCATGCAGGAAGGACCGCTGATGCTCCCGTCCTGTCGCTCGCGGCACAAAGAACGCCCGGGAGACCCCTGCGCGACGGCGACCAGGGTCCAGACGTCCGCACCCTGCAGACCACGCTGACCGCGCTCGGGTTCGATGACGCGCGTGGTCGCGCGCTCGACGATGACGGCAGGTTCGGCACCCGGACCGGCGAAGCGGTCCGCGCGTTCCAGCAGGCCCATGGGCTCGACGTCGATGGCATCGTCGGGGTCGAGACCCGCCGCGCGCTCGAGGCCGCGACGCGTGCGGCGCCCGCGGCGCCCGCGGCGTCTGCGCCGCCAGCTCCGGTCGCGGACCCGGTGCAGATCGCTCCGCTCGATCGCCTGTTCGCCGCGGCGCGGGGCGACGATTCCGCGACATTCCGCACCGCATTGGCCGACTTCACGGAGACACCGTTCGGCCGTCGCTTCCAGGCCACGCTCGCTGAGCAGGCTGTCGAGCCCGATCGCGCGATGCAGACCGGCGCGCTCGATCCGGATGCAGCGCAGCGCTGACGACGCCGGACCGTGTGCGCCCCGGCGAGGGTCTCAGCGCGCCGAAGGCGATTCGGTCTTCACTGGAGGCGCGACCGCGCCGCCAGGGTGTCGATATCTCAGGGCCAGGCCGGCGGTTTCGCGCGCCAGGCGGTGAAGACCTGGGTCAGCGTGGCGCGTTCGGCATCGGTCCAGTCGGGCAGCAGCTGCGGGAACCGGGCGGGATCGCTCCACGCCTGCGGTTCGGTGCGCACCGCGGCCGCGTACCACTGCACCGCCTCGTCGCGCCGGTCCGCACGCCACAGGCCCAGGGCCAGTGTGGGCGGTGTCCACGACGGCTTGACCAGCCGGCCGTCGAGCGCGAGCACCCACTGCGCCAGGGCCTCGTCCGCGTTTCCGGCGCGATAGAGATCCCAGCCGTAGTTCCAGTGCACCGAGCTGCGCATCGGCGCGCGGGCCGCCAGCCCAGCCAGCAGTTGGGTGTACATCGCGCGCCCGGTCTCCTCCCGGCCGCTGCGCATCAGCGCCCGGGCAAGCTGCGCCCGCGCCTGGTCGGCATTGCGCGCATTGCGGTCGATCAGTTGCAGCAGTCGCCCGTGGACCTCGTCGCCCTCACCGGCGATCGCCACGATGGGCGTCGCCACGCGCGCGTCGTCGTCGAAATAGAACTCGGCCACCGTCGGCATGCGCTGGGCATAGGCCGTCGACGCCAGCAGCAGCATCACCAGGCCGAAGACCGGCCGCAAATACGTCATCACTCGATTCCCCCTGTATGAACCAAACACGCTCCCGATGCGGATTGTAGCTGTGCGCGGCCAGTACGACCCGCCGCACCGGGGGCCACACGACGTGCGCTGCTACAATCCGCGCCGTTTTCCCCCGTTTCCCGATGCCGCGCGCCCATCCCGCGGCCGCCCGCCAGCGCCTGCGCGCAAGCCCGAGCTTCCCGTCATGACCAGCACCGCCGAACTCTCCTCGCCCGCCTCAGCCGATATCGGCCTGACCAATGGCGTACTTGATACCGACTACACGCTCGACCACAAGTACACGCGGACCGAGGGACGCATCTACCTGTCCGGTGTGCAGGCCCTGGTGCGGCTGCCGCTGATGCAGCGCCTGCGCGACGCGGCGGCGGGCCTGAATACGGGCGGCTTCATCTCCGGCTACCGCGGCTCGCCGCTCGGCGGCTTCGACCTGGAGCTGTGGCGCGCGAAGAAGTATCTCGCCGAGGCCAACGTGAAGTTCCAGCCCGGCCTCAACGAGGACCTCGGCGCGACGATGGTCTGGGGCACGCAGCAGACCAACCTGTTCCCCGGCGCGAACGTCGATGGCGTTTACGCGATGTGGTACGGCAAGGGCCCCGGCGTTGACCGCTGCGGCGACGTGTTCAAGCACGGCAATGCCGCGGGTACCGGCAAGCACGGGGGCGTGCTGGCGCTGGCCGCCGACGACCATGCCTGCCGCAGCTCGACGCTGCCGCACGGCAGCGAAGGCGAATTCACCAGCGCGATGATGCCGATCCTCAACCCGGCCGGCGTGCAGGACATCCTGGACATGGGTCTGGTCGGCTGGGCGATGTCGCGCTACACCGGCCGCTGGGTCGGCTTCAAGACGATCGCCGAAACGGTGGAATCGTCGATGTCGGTCGACGTGAACCCGTTCGCGCTCGAAATCGTCACACCTGATGATTTCGAGATGCCGTCGGGTGGCCTCAACATCCGCTGGCCCGATCCGCCGATGGACCAGGAGATGCGCCTGCACCGCTACGCGGTCAAGGCCGCGCAGGCGTTCGCGCGCGCGAACCGCATCGACCGCATGGTGCTGGACACGCCCGACGCGCGCTTCGGCATCGTCACCACCGGCAAGAGCTACCTCGACGTGCTGACCGCGCTCGAGTATCTCGGCCTCGACGAAGCCGCGTGCCGCGCGCTCGGCATCCGTGTCTACAAGGTCGGCATGACCTGGCCGCTGGAGCCGGTCGGCATCCGCAGTTTCGCGCGCGGGCTGCAGGACATCCTCGTCGTCGAGGAGAAGCACGGCTTCATCGAAGGCCAGATGAAGGAGCTGTTCTACAACTTCGAGGGCGCGCGCCCGAGCATCGTCGGCAAGTACGACGAGAGCGGCGCGTGGATCCTGCCGAGCACCGGCGAACTCACGCCCGCGACGATCGCCGGCGTCATCGCGCGCCGCATCCTGCGCTACCTGCCCAATGACGGCAGCGAGCGGCAGAAGATGCACGACGTGCTGCAGTGGATGGAAGCGAAGGAAGGCGAGCTCGCTCTGCCCCGCGCGCAGTTCCCGCGCGTGCCGCACTACTGCTCGGGCTGCCCGCACAACACCTCGACCAAGGTGCCGGAAGGCTCGCGCGCGCTGGCCGGCATCGGCTGCCATTACATGGTCACGTGGATGGACCGCGACACCGACACCTTCACCCAGATGGGCGGCGAAGGCGTCACCTGGTGCGGGCAGTCGGCGTTCACCGATACGCCGCACGTGTTCCAGAACCTCGGCGACGGCACCTATTTCCACAGCGGCTCGCTGGCGATCCGCCAGTCGGTCGCGGCCGGCGTCAACATCACCTACAAGATCCTCTACAACGACGCGGTCGCGATGACCGGCGGCCAGCCGGTCGACGGCACGCTGACCGTGCCGCAGATCGCGCACCAGGTGCGCAGCGAGGGCGTCGACGTGATCGCGCTGGTGAGCGACGACATCGGCAAGTGGTCCAAGCGCGAGCTGTTCCCGTCGGGCGTGGAGTTCCACGACCGTCGTGACCTCGACTCCGTGCAGAAGCAGCTGCGCGAGGTCAAGGGCACCAGCGTGCTGATCTATGACCAGACCTGCGCGACCGAGAAGCGCCGCCGTCGCAAGCGCGGCAAGATCGCCGATCCGCAGAAGCGGGTCATGGTCAACACCCTGGTCTGCGAAGGCTGCGGCGACTGCGGCAAGAAGTCGTTCTGCGTGTCGGTGCTGCCCAAGGACACCGAGTTCGGCCGCAAGCGCGAGATCGACCAGAGCAACTGCAACAAGGATTACTCCTGCGTCGAAGGCTTCTGCCCGAGCTTCGTCACCGTGCACGGCGGTGCGCCGCGCAAGGGCAAGAAAGTCTCGGCAGCCGAGAAGCTCGCCAACCTGCCGCATCCCACGTTCGCCAGCGATCTCTCGCAGCCCTGGAACATCCTGATCACCGGCGTCGGCGGCACGGGCGTCGTGACGATCGGCGCGCTGCTCGGCATGGCCGGGCATCTCGAAGGCCGCGGCTCCAGCGTGCTCGACCAGACCGGCCTTGCCCAGAAGGGCGGCGCGGTGACCACGCACATCCGCTTCGCGAAGACCCCGGCCGACATCCACGCGGTGCGCATCGCCGCCGGCGAGGCGGACCTGGTGCTGGGCTGCGACATGGTCGTCGTCAACGACTACTGGACGCTGTCGAAGATCCGCGGCGACCGTTCGCAGGTCGTGCTCAACACCTACGAGGCGATGCCCGGCACGTTCACCACGCGTCCGGACATGCAGTTCCCGGCGGCCGACATCGTCGCCGCGATCCAGCATGCGCTCGGCGGCAAGGCGCCGCTGCAGATCGACGCGACCCAGCTCGCGACCGCGCTGATGGGCGATGCGATCGCAGCGAACCTCTTCATCCTCGGCTACGCCTGGCAGCGCGGCCTGGTGCCGATCTCGTTCGACGCGATCATGCGCGCGGTCGAACTCAACGGCGCGGCGGTCGAGATGAACAAGACCGCGTTCGCCTGGGGTCGTCTGGCGGTCGTCGATTTCGACGCGGTCAGCGCCGCGGCCGGCCTGGTGCGCAATGCGCCGACCGCCGCCGAGCGCACGGTGCACGAGCTGCCGGTGCTGCCGCCGGGCGAATGGGAAACCAGCGAATGGGGCGCGACGTCCGCGCCGCGCGTGACCCGCAACGAGGCCGACCTGCGCCACGTGCCGGCGCACGGGGCCGACGACAACGTCACCTTCCTGCCGCTCGACGACGTGCGCCTGTCGCGCTCGCTCGACGAAGTGGTCGCGCGCCGCAGCGCCTTCCTCACCGAGTACCAGGACGCCGCCTACGCGACGCGCTACAGCGATTTCGTCGCGCGCGTGCGCAGCGCCGAGCAGACGAAGGCGCCGGGTTCGACCGCGCTGTCGGAAGCCGCCGCGCGCTACCTGTTCAAGCTGATGGCCTACAAGGACGAGTACGAAGTCGCGCGCCTCTACACCAGCGGCGATTTCCGGCGGAAGCTCGAACAGCAGTTCGAGGGCGACTACCGCGTGCACTTCCATCTCGCGCCGCCGCTGCTGGCGAAGAAGAACGACAAGGGCGAGCTGATCAAGCGCGAATACGGCCCGTGGATGTTCAAGGCCTTCGGCGTGCTGGCGAAGCTGAAGTTCCTGCGCGGCGGCACCTTCGACGTCTTCGGCTACACCGAGGAGCGGAAGATGGAGCGTCGCCTGATCAATGAGTACGAGGCGACTGTCAGCGGCCTGCTCGACGGGCTCGACGGCGGCAACGTCGATCTCGCCGCCGAGATCGCCAGCGTGCCGGAACACATCCGCGGCTACGGCCACGTCAAGGAAGCACACCTGCACGCGGCAAAAGCCCGCGAGGCCGAGCTGCTCAAGGAATGGGCGAATCCGCTGCGGATCGTGCAGGCGGCCTGAAGCCGACTTGCCGGTTGCGGCACGCGCGTCCGTTAGCGGACGCGCGATGCGGGATCAGCGCCGGCGCCGCCAGACCAGGCAGCGGTTGTGCGCCGGCATCGCGACATCGTCCTGCAGGCGCAGGCCGATGCGCGCAGCGAGCGCATCCACCGCTTCGAGATCGCGCAGCCCCGAGTGCGGATCGCGCGCGCGCAGCATCGCGTCGAAGTCGCGGTTGCTGTCGCTGGTGAAGGCGCCGCCTTCATTGAAGGGGCCGTAGACGACGAGTGTCGCGTCGTCGGCGAGCACGGTGTCGAGCCCGGCGAAGCAGGCCTCCACCGCGTCCCAGCCCATGATGTGCAGCGTGTTGGCGGTGAACGCGGCATCGAACCGTGCCGCGTCCACCGCCGGCACCGGCCAGGGCCCACGCGCGACGTCGAGATCCAGCGGCGCGGGCGCATTCGCCAGCGCGGCATCGGCGAGCCGCCGTGCCAGGCCCAGGTCCTGGCCCGCGCGGTCGGAACTCTGCCACTGCAGCCAGGGCATCGCCGCCGCGAAGTGCACCGCATGCTGGCCGGTCCCGCTGCCGATCTCGAGCACGTGCTGCCGGGTGGCGAACGCGGTGCTCAGCACGTCGAGGATCGGCGCGCGATTGCGCTCGCAGGCCGGTGACGCGGGCAGCGGCGGCGAATCCGGAAGACAGGTGGAGAGGGGCATCGTCATCGGCGCACCTTACGCGACCGCGGTCGATCAGTCGTGCGTGGCCGCGTCGTCGCGCCAGGCCGGGCCGCGGCGCAGCCGGATGGGCCCGATGGGCGGCAGGGCGGGATCGAGCACCGTATCGGCCTGCGTGATCACGAGGACACCATCGCCGGCCAGCTGGCGGGCGGCCGCGCGCACCTCGGGCATCGCGCGCCGCCAGTCGGCACCGCCGATGCGGCGCGCGACCTCGGACGGACAGATCGACGCGTCGCGGGCGCGCTGCGCGAGCAGCGCGCGGATCGCGTCGGCGATGCGCGCCGGGTCCGGCGGCACGCGGCTCAGGCCGGCTGCAGCAGCCGCAGACCGAACGCGTCGGTGCGGTCGTTCCAGCCGTGGGTCACGCGCAGACCCGCCCGCGCCGCGAGCTCGGCGAACGACGCGTCGGTGTACTTCTGGCTGATCTCGACGTGCAGCGCCTCGCCGGCTGCGAACGCGAAGCTCCGCGCGCCGATGGTCACCGTCTGTGCGCGGTCGCTGACGAGCGCGGTTTCGATGCGCATGCGCTCGCGGGAATACACCGCATGATGGTGGAAGCCGTCGAGATCGAAGTCACTGCCGATCTCGCGGTTGAGCCGCGCCAGCAGGTTCAGCGTGAACGCCGCGGTGACCCCGGCCAGATCGTTGTAGGCGGCCTCGATCATCGCCGGGTCCTTGTCGAGGTCGATGCCGATCAATGCGCAGCCGCCGTCGCCCATCGTGCCGCGCATCGAGGTCAGCAACTGGACGGCGTCGGCCTCGTCGAAATTGCCCAACGTGGAGCCCGGGAAAAACACCAGCGTGCGATGCGGCCGCTGCCCCGCCGCGGGCAAGGGAACGGTCCGGGTGAAATCGGCACAGACCGGCAGCATCTCGATGTCGGGAAACGACTGGCCGAGCCGGGTGACACTGTCCATCAGCGCGGTGCGCGAGATCTCGATTGGCGTGTAGGCCACCGTGTCCTCGAGGCCACCGAGCAACAGCTCGGTCTTGCGGCCACTGCCGCTGCCGAATTCCACGACGTGCAGTCGCGGACCGACCGCCTGGGCAATCGAGGGCATCGTCGATTCCAGCAGCGCCAGTTCGGTGCGGGTGAGGTAGTACTCGGGCTGGCGGGTGATGGCCTCGAATAGCCGCGAGCCTTCGGCATCGTAGAAATACTTCGACGGCAGCTGCCGCGGCGAGCGCGTCAGGCCGGCAATCGCATCGGCGGCGATGTCGTCGGGCTGCGGGCGCAGGTCGGTCAGGGCGGCGTGGGCCCGCGCGCGGGCGGTGGCGGCATTCATGCGGAATCCTTGGCAAGGCGCAGCCCGGCGAACTGCCAGCGCGCATCGGAGGGGAAGAAATTGCGGTAGCTGGCGCGGACGTGATCGGGGGGCGTGGCACAACTTCCGCCGCGCAGCACCCATTGCGCATCCATGAATTTGCCGTTGTATTCGCCCAGGGCGCCGGGCCACGGGCGGTAGCCGGGGTAAGCGGTATAGGCGCTCGACGTCCATTCCCAGACGTCGCCGAACATCTGCTGCAGGCCGGCACCGGCCGTCGAGGCACGCGGATGCAGATGGCCGGCGTCGGCGAAGTGGCCGTCGATTGCCAGTCCTGACGCGGCCTGCTCCCATTCGAACTCGGTCGGCAGGCGCGCCTCGGCCCAGCGGGCGTAGGCGTCGGCCTCGTAGTAGCTCAGATGACAGACGGGCGCGCCGGGCTCGAGTGCACGCCAGCCGGCGAGCGTGAATTCCTGCGCCGCATCGTCGTCCCAGTACAGGGGCCGTGCCCAGCCGTCCGACTGCACCCGCGCCCATCCGGCACTGAGCCAGAGGCCGGGGGTCCGGTAGCCGCCGTCCGCGATGAAGGCGCGGTATTCGGCGTTGCTGACCGGGCGACTGGCGAGCGCATGCGCAGGCACCAGCACACGATGCCGCGGCGATTCGTTGTCGTAGGCGAATCCGTCGGCGCCCGGCCAGCCGGGATGGCCGATTTCGCAGATCGATTCCTCGCGTGCCAGCCAGCGCAGCGGCGCGGCATCGCCTGTATCGGGTGCCGGCATCGCGTGATACGAGGGCGCCAGCGGATTGCTCCAGAACGCATGCTTGATGTCGGTGATCAGCAGCTCCTGGTGCTGCTGCTCGTGATGCAGGCCCAGCTCGACGACGTCGAGCCGATGGGCATCGAGCGTGCCCGCGCGCAGCCGCGCGCGCATGCGCTGCTCGATCTCGTCGCGATACCCGAGCACCTCCGCCAGCGTGGGCCGCGACAGCAGGCCACGACGCGGCCGCGCGTGCATCGGGCCGACGCTCTGGTAGTAGCTGTTGAACAGGTAGTCCCAGGCGGCATCGACAGGGCGGTACCCGGGATCCTCGGCCAGCACGAACCGTTCGAAGAACCAGGTGGTGTGCGCGAGATGCCACTTCGCAGGGCTCGCGTCTTCCATGCTCTGCACCATCGCGTCTTCGGCGGTGATCGGCGCAGCGAGGTGCGCGCTGTGGGCGCGGACGGTATCGAAACGGGTGGCCAGGGCCTCGACGCGCTCCGGTCGCGCGTCAGGAGCGTCAGCCGGACTGGGTGCGTGCGTCGCCATCGCGACAGGGTAGACCGCGTACGTGACGGCGCCGTTAGCCGCCGCGCCGCCGCACTCGCGCCTGCGGCATCTGGCTGAATGTTTCCGCAGCGCCGGCCGCTCGGCCGCTTGGATAACGGAATCTGCACGCGAATGACGACGCCGGGACTACGCACCGCGGTCGACACTGGTCACCAATCCCGCAAGGAGTGAACGCATGCGACAGATCGCTTTCCCGCTGATGGCCGCGATGGCCTTCGCGATGACCGCCTGCAGCAACGACACGCCGCCGAGCGATGTGCCGCCGACCGATACCGCGCCGATGACGCCTGCGCCGATGACCGATCCGGCGACCACCCCGCCGCCCGCGGATCCGACGATGCCGCCGCCGACCGACCCGATGGCGCCCCCGGCGACGGACCCGATGAATCCGAATCCGCCGATCGATCCGACGATGCCGCCGACCGATCCGATGGATCCGAAGACCCAGCCGCCGACCGACCCGACCACGACGCCGCCGGCGCAGACCTGATCCACAACGCGTTACCGACCTGACGCATAGACGTCGAGGTCACGTGCTCCCACCGGTTCGGCGCATGCGTGCTGCGTGCCCCTCTCTCTCTCCGACCGGTTCTTGCCGCCCGTCCCCCGACGGGCGGCTTTTTATTGCGTGCTGATGCGCTGGGCATCGGTCACTTCCATGCCCTACGGACGACGCGTCCGCACGGCCCCGCCGCAGCGCTCAGCGTGTGCCGTGCTCGGCCGTACGCGACGCATCGCTGCGTGCGCGGCGTGCGTGGAATTCGCTGTCGGGCTGCCACTGCGGCCAGGCAGCGGTGTTCGCGAGCGCGTGGGCCAGGCGGTAGACCGTGCGGGTGTCCGCGGTCGGCCCGGCCATGTCCCAGCTGGCATCGAAGGCATCGCCGGGCTGGTGGTAACGATGCGCAAAATAGTCGGCTCGCGCGGCCGTGCCGCCGGCGACGCCGCAGTCGAGCTGGTCCATGCCCGGGCCGATGGTGATCGCCGGCACTCCGGCCTGGGCGAAGGCGAAGTGGTCGGCACGGTAAAACAGGCCGGCCTCGAGATTCGGATCGGGTGAGCGGACCCGGCCGTCGACCGCCGCCGCGTCGGCGAGGTCGCGTTCCAGCGACACCCGGCCATCGCCCCAGGACGAGATGTCGCGCGTTTCGCCGTCCGGGCTCCACATCTCCATGTTGAGCACCGCCGCCGTGGTCTCGAGCGGGCGCAACGGATTGGCCGCGTAATAGGTGGCGCCGAGCAGGCCGTTCTCCTCGGCGGTCAGCGCGATGAACTGCAGCGTGCGCGCCGGGCGCGGACCGGCGGCGAACACGCGGCCGAGTTCGATCAGCGAGGCGATCGCGGTCGCGTTGTCGACCGCGCCGTTGATGATCGCGTCACCGCTCGCATCCGGCTGGCCGATGCCGAAGCTGTCCCAGTGGCCGGACAGCACCACGGTCTCGTCCGGGCGGGTCGCACCGGCGAGCACGCCGACCACGTTGTGGCTGATCACCCGGTCGCGCTGCACGCGGAACGCGATGTCGAGCGTCGCGTCGCCGAGCGCGTCGCCGCGGAAGCCCGCGGTCTGTGCCCGCCGCTTTTCGGCGTCGAAATCGAGGCCGGCATCGGCGAACAGCTGGCGCGCGACCGTGTGCTGCATCCAGCCACGCATCGGCAAGTGATGCGTGGCGGCGTCGGCGCGCACGATGTCGTACTGCGGCCCCGCGCGCCCGTTGCGCACCGTGGCCCAGGGATACGAGGCCGGCGCGGTCTCGTGCACGATCAGCACGCCGGCCGCGCCGCGCTTCGCGGCTTCCTCGTACTTGTAGGTCCAGCGGCCGTACAGGGTGAGCGCACGCCCGCCGAAGCGGCCGGGAACGTCGGCCTCGAAATCGGGATCGTTGATCAGCACCACGACCACCTTGCCGCGCACGTCGAGGCCGGCGTAGTCGTCCCAGTCGAGCTCCGGCGCGGTGATGCCGTAGCCGGCGAACACCAGCGGCGCGCCTGCCAGATCGACGCCACTGCCCGGATGCAGCGATTCCACCGCGATGTCGTCGCCGTTGGCGAGCGGCCGCGTGACGCCGCCGGCATGCACGCGTGCGGTCACCGGCCCCTCGATGCGGCTGCGTTCCAGCGTGACTGCCTGGGTCCAGCCGCCGGCGTCGCCGCCCGGCGACAGACCGGCCTCGGCGAACTGGCGGCTGATGTACTCGACGGTCAGGCGTTCGCCCTCGGTGGTCGGCGCACGGCCTTCGAATTCATCCGAGGCCAGGACCGAGAGATGGCGCGCGAGATGATCGGCGCGGATGCCGCCGCCGGGCAACGCAGGCGGCGCATCGGCCATCGCGGCGGCGGGCGGATCCGGCATCGCCCACGGCGAGGCACACGCGGCCAGACACAGCGCGAGCGGAATGGACAGCGACAGGGGACGGCGCATCGGAGCCTCCGGTGAAGGGGTTCCGCATCATGCCGCAACTGGTCGCTCCCACCGGCAGCGGCTACAGTGGCCGCGGTCCCCACTTCCAGGAGCATGCGATGCCCCGCCCCCTCAGCCCGCTGTCCCGCGCCCTGTTCGCCGCGGCCCTGGTTCCGGTATTCGCACTGGCAGCCTGTGCGCCCGAACACGATGACGCGTTCGAAGAGGAGCCGCCCGCGAGCGGCGTCGCCGATGCCGACACCGGCGCCGGCAGCGCGATCGAAACCGAATCCGCACAGACCGAGATCGGCGAATCCGGCAATGCGCCGATGACGCCGGATGCCCCCGGCGCCGCCGTCACCCCGTGTGACACCGAGGCGGTGCAGGGCCTGATCGGCCAGGCCGGCAGCGAAGCGGTCTACGCCAAGGCGATGCAGGAAGCCGGCGCGCAGTCGTATCGCGCCCTCGGCCCCAACGATGCCGCGACGATGGATTTCCGCGAAGACCGCCTGAACATCGATCTCGACGCCGGCGGCACGATCACCGGCTTCCGCTGCGGCTGACGCCTCCTCCCGACCGCGCCGCGCGCGGTCGGGCAGGGTCTCGATCGTGCGACGCGTGCCGGTGTACGCCGGCTGCGATTCTCGGCGTGTGCCCCACGCATCTCAGGCACGGCGCTCGTCACCGTCTGATGCCGGCGTCCCCAAGTTGGCTCGTGCGGCTCGCGCACAGCGGATCGGCATCGACGCCGACATCGGTAGCGCGGACGCCCATCGCCGTGCCGGCGCCCCGCCGGATGGCGACGATCGAAACGCAGTATCCGGGTGATGCTGGTGCCAATGGACCAGGGCGCATGTCGAGCCAGACCCGCGTCGCAGTCAGCGCGCGCGCCGCGCGCCGCGATCGACTGGCGTGATCGCGGTTCCAGTTCTGCACATCCATGCCGCCGATGGGGCCATTCAAGTGGGCCACCTAGGGTCGCTCCGGGGTGATCCGACGCGCGCGGCGCGCCAGGCTGGTGGCCTGTCCTAGCGCCCGGGTGCCTGCCATGACCGCGATCGACTCTCTCTCCTCCACGAACAGCCTGTCGTCGACGGGGCGCGAGGCGCCGCCCGCCGGGCGCACGCACACCATCGACTACGGCGACACCGTGTCGGCAGTCGCCCAGCGCTACGGCGTCGATGTCGGCAGCCTGCTGTCGGCCAATCCGCAGATCCGCAATCCGGACGTGGTCTATCCGGGCGACACCGTGCAGATCCCCAGCGCCGGCGCGGTATCGGTGCGGTCCGGCGACACGCTGTCGGGCATCGCGGTGGCCAACGGCACCAGCGTGCAGGCGCTGCTCGCGGCCAATCCGCAGATCCGCAATCCAGACCAGATCCAGATCGGCCAGACGATCGCGCTGCCCGGTGCAGGCGCGCCGGCGCCGTCCGCGCCATCGACACCGCCTTCCACCGCGCCGACGGTCCCCGGTATCGACGCCGCGCCGCCGGCCGCCAACGACGTCGATCACCGCCTGGGCCAGCTGTCGGAGCAGTACGAGACCGGCGGCCGCGGTCCGGGCACCGTATCGACCGGCCAGGGCGACCCGGGCGGCGTGTCCTATGGCAGCTACCAGCTCGCGACCAACCGCGGCCGGCCGCAGGAGTTCCTGGCCAACGAAGGCAGCGCGTGGGCGGCCGAGTTCGGCGGCGCCGCGCCGGGCACGCAAGGCTTCAGCGCGATCTGGCGCGAGATCGCCGCGCGCGAGCCGCAGGCCTTCGCCGATGCACAGCACGCCTTCATCCAGCGCACGCATCACGACGTGCAGGCGGCGCGCGTCGAGACCAACACCGGCCTCGACGTGGCCACCCGTTCGAACGCCGTGCAGGACGCGGTCTGGTCGACGGCCGTGCAGCTCGGCCCGACCACGAACGCGATCACCAATGCGGTCCGCAACGTCGCCGCGCAGGGCGTGACGCCCGAGGACGGCGTGGCCTACGACCGGGCGTTGATCGATGCGATCTACACCGAGCGCGGCCGCCGCGGCCCGGACGGCAACCTGGTGTACTTCAGCAGCTCGCCGGCCTCGACCCAGGCCAGTGTCGCCAATCGCTTCGTCGAGGAACGGGCCGACGCGCTGGCGATGCTGGATGCCGCGCAGTGATGCCGCGGCCACACGGCCCTCGCTAAGCTCGGGCTTTCCGAGGGAGATGCCGATGACCGCATATCCGATGCGCCGTAGCCTGCGTCTGGCAGGCGCCTGTCTGGTAATCGCCGTCGCGGCCTGCCAGGCCGCGGCGCCCGACCCGGCCACCACGCCGACCACCGTCGAGCCGGTCGCGAGCGCCGCACCGGCGACGACGCCCGCGGCCTCTGCCGCGTCGCCGGCAGGGCGTTACGAGGCGACGTCGCCGGCGCCCGCCACGCTGGCGCTGTCGGACGCAGGCGACGGCCAGTGGCATATCGCACTCCGCGGTGGCGCGGTGCCCAATGGCGCCGCGACTGCCGCCGACTGCGAGCTCGAGGCACGTGGTCCGCTCGCGGACGGCCGGATCGCCGCCGACGTGGTGCCGTTCGAGGGCACGCTGAATTCGCTGACCGAGGCCGATCTGGCACGCGAACCGGCGACCGTGACGATCGTGCTCAACGGCGACGTCGCGACGGTCGAGACCGATTACGCGCAGTGCGCGATGGGCGCCGATCTGGCCGGCACCTACCGGCGGGTCGCGACATCCTGATCGCAGCCAGCGCCCGGCGCCGGCTTGCCTGACGATCCGCCGGGGCGACCCTTGGACGTTTCGGTCGCGCTCGAACACGACAGCACGACAGCACGCGCACCGCGACCGTCCAGGCGCGGCGCGCGGTGGGTGCCGACTTCAGTGGGGTGCGCAGCCAAGCCTGCACGCCCTGATTTCGGCCCGGTGCACCTGCGTGATCACAAGATCGGCCCCACGAACCGGCGGCCGGATCGGCCGTACACGCGCTCGCAAGTGCGGCCGGCGCGATGCCGGACGCATGTTCGGCGAGGGCCGCCACCCTCGCCGGCCCCTGTTGGCGGATCGCCACGCCCGCTCGCGAGCGGCGCACGGCGTCGCACCCGTCAGTTCGACGTGTTGCCGCGCAGTGCGCCGAGGATGCGCTGGCCGGCACGCCCATCGTCGGGCGACAGGCCGAGGCGACGCTGCTCGGCCTGGATCGCACGCCGCGTCGCGGTGCCGATCATGCCGTCGACCTCGCCGATGTCGTGGCCGCGCGCGAGCAGCAGTGTCTGCAGTTCGCGGCGCTGGACGCGTGACAGGCCCGGATCATCCGTCGGCCACGGCGTCTTCAGCCCGCCGCCGCCGCGCAGCCGGTCGGCGAGCGTCGCGATCGCCAGCGCGTAGCTCTCGGCCGCGTTGTAGGAATAGATCGCGTCGTAGTTGCGAAACACGATGAAGGCCGGGCCGCGTACGCCGGTCGGCACGATCACTGCCGCGCGCGCGTCACCCGACGGCAGCGCGCCGCCATCGGCACGGGCGATGCCGCGCGCCGTCCAGTCGGCCACGGTGCGGCGACTGGTGCGACCTGCCTGGGCGACCTCGAAGCCTGCAGGCAGCGTCACTTCGTAACCCCAGGGGCGTCCCGTCTGCCAGCCGCCGCGCTTGAGATAGTTCGCGGTCGAGGCCAGTGCATCGGGAATGCTGCCGACCAGATCGCGGCGGCCGTCGCCGTCGAAGTCGACCGCGATGCGTGCATAGGTGCTCGGCATGAACTGGGTGTGCCCGAACGCGCCGGCCCACGAGCCGGTGGTGTGCGGGTCGCGCAGATCGCCGTCGTGCAGCAGCTTGAGCAGCGCGACGAATTCGCTGCGGAAGAAGGCCTGGCGCCGCCCGTTGCAGGCCAGCGTCGCCAGCGAGACGCGCAGCGGCCGCTTGCCGGAGATGCGGCCGTAATCGCTTTCCACACCCCAGACCGCGACCACGGTTTCGGCATCCACGCCGTATTGGGCCGACACGCGCGCGAGCAGGTCGCGATGTTCGGCGAGCATCGCGCGGCCCTCGCTGACGCGCTGCTCGTCGACCAGGCCCGCGAGGTAATCCCACAGCGGCGTGGTGAACTCGGGTTGCGAGTCGAGTAGCGGCAGCACGCTCATGTCCGGCTGCAGATCGCCGGTGAGGCGGGCGAAGGCGTCGGCCGGGATGCCCTGCTTCGCCGCATCGCCGCGGATGCCGTCGAGGCAGCGCGCGAACGCGGCCGGATCGGCCGGCGGCGGCGCGGTCTGCGCCGCGGCCACCCCGGCGAACGTCATCAACGCGGACAAGGCGAGACGGTGGGCGCGGTGCGTCATGCGGGGGCTTCCTGGAGATCGGCCGCTCACTGTGCCTGAGGTCGCGTGCATCGCGGGCATCGCCGGCCGGCCGCTTTCATGACGCGGTCAGACGCGCGCGCGGCGATGCGTCCGCGCGCGGCGGCGGTTCGCCTGCGGCGTGTGCCGGAGTCCGATGCCGCGGTGGCTGCGTCGGCGTGGTCCGGACGACGTGGGCGCGTCACGATGGAGGTGAGCGACGGGTACGACCGCGCGCGGGCGACGCGGACGCTGCGCTCTGCAGACGGGCGCTGCACGGCGCCACGCGGCCGTCGACGGCTTGGCTCAGTCCACGTCGCCGTCGACATAGCGCCAATGCCCGTCCTCGCGCGCGAAGCGGCTGTGCTCGCGCATGCGCACGACGCTGCCACCACCGATGCGATACCGCGCCACGAATGCGACCTCGGCATGCTCGGCGTCGAGCGTGCGAGCGGACTTGACCTCGAGACCCAGCCACACCGGCTGCGGCCCATCGAAATCGATGACGGACGGACGTGTGTGGCTGTGCCAGCTCGTGCGCAGATAGTCCGCGTCGCGGCGCACGTAGGCGCAATAACGCGAGCGCATCAAGGCCTCGGCATCCGGGGCCGGCGCACCGGCATGCAGCGGGCCGCAGCACGCGGCATACGACTGCGGGCGGCCGCAGGGACAGGCAGAGGCGTCGGAGACCGATGACATGCCGTCAGTGTGCCTGCACGCGGATGTGCGTGCGATGCGTGCGGTCGCCCGTGCAAGCCCCCGGCAGCGCCCGCCCGCGGCGGTGACTCTCAAAGCTGCACCGTGGTGCGGGCCTCCAGTCGGGACGGCGCTCACGCTCACCTGCAGTCGCGACCTTGGTCGCCCGCAGGATGTCGTGCGGTCGTCAGCATTGCGCGAGTCGCGCGCGAGCGCGCTCCTACATCGGCCTCAACGATGCCGCTGTTGGCGGCGGCGCCCGCCCGCGGCGGTCGACGCTCGAAGCTGCGCCGTGATGCAGGCCTCCGGTCGCGACGGCGCGTACGCTCACCTGCAGGCGCGACCTTGGTCGTTTGCAGGATGTCGTGCGGTCGTCAGCGTTGCGCGAATCGCGCGCGAGCGCGCTCCTACACCGGCCTCAACGATGCCGCTGCTGGCGGCGGCGGCGTCCGGTCGCGACGGCGCTCATGCTCACCTGCAAGCGCGACCTTGGTCGCGCGCAGGATGTCGTGCGGTCGTCAGCGTTGCGCGATTCGCGCGCGAGCGCGCTCCGACAAAGGTGTCGGCCATGTGCCCCTACGAGGCGGCTGTTCTGGCGGCGCTGCCGCCTGCGGCGGTCGACACTCACAGACGCGCCATCCGTTCGACCGCCGATCGTGGCGGCGCCACGCCCACCTGTTGGCGCGACCTTGTCGGGATGCCGGACGAGGTGTGGTCGTCGCCGTGCCACGATTCGCGCGCGAGCGCGCTCCTACAGGCACGTCCACGGAGCCTCTGCGGATATCGGCTGTGTACGAAACGCGTGGCGTCTTCGAGGGCGTCAGCGATACATGCGGGCATCCTGTAGGAGCGACCTTGGTCGCGATGCCGGCCGTCCCGTGACCGTTCCCGTGCCGTGAATCGCGCGAGAGCGGCGCCGGCATCCGTTGCCGCATGACACGTCTCGTTCACCGCACGTGGGATCGAGCGCCTCAGACCCAACCGCGGGCGGCGAGCGACACCGCCGCACCGTCGCCGACGACGAAGTGGTCCAGCAGCCGCACGTCGACCAGCGCCAGCGCCTGCCGGATCTGCGCCGTGACCGCGCGGTCGGCGCTGCTGGGTTCGCGACTGCCGCTGGGATGGTTGTGGCCGACGATCACGGCCGCGGCGTTGTGCGCCAGCGCGCGGCGCACGATCTCGCGCGGATGCACCTCGGCGCCGTCGATCGTGCCGCGGAACAGTTCTTCGAATGCGAGGGCGCGGTGGCGCGTATCGAGGAACAGCACCGCGAACACCTCGTGCGCGAACCCGCGCAGGCGCTGGGAGAAATACCGGCCCGCGGCGGCCGGATCGGTCATCGCCTCACCGCGCGCGAGGTCCGCGGCGAGCACGCGATTTCCGAGTTCCAGTGCCGCCGCGAGCCGGCAGGCACGCGCGGGGCCGAGACCGGGCAGCTCGGCCAGCAGCCGCGGCTCGCGTTCAAGCAGGGTCCGCAGCGGCCCGTGCGCGGCCAGCAGCTGGCGCGCGGTCGCGACCGCATCCTGGCCGCGCAGGCCGGAACCGAGAAAGATCGCGAGCAGTTCGGCGTCCGACAGGGCCGGTGCGCCGCGGCCGAGCAGCTTTTCGCGCGGGCGTTCGTCGGTGGGCCAGTCGCGAATGTGCATGACACCTCGTAGGTCGGCCGGCGCCGGGAGCGCCGCGACAGGGGAAGGGCGCAGCACGCCCGGGGCCGGCCGGACGTCCATTTCAGCCCGTTCTGGCCCGGCACGGCTGCCGGCCGGCGGCGCGGGTTCGGGTAAGCTGTCGACCGGTTTTCCCGTAGGACTTCGCCGAAGATGGCCGCCGCCCCGAGCCCGTTGCACGGACAGCGCCTGCTGGTCTGCGTCTGCGGCGGCATCGCCGCCTACAAGGCCGCCGACCTGGTCCGCCGCCTGCGCGATGCCGGCGCCGAGGTGCGCGTGGCGATGACCGACAGCGCGCAGCAGTTCGTCTCGGCCGCGACCTTCCAGGCCGTCTCGCACGCGCCCGTGCGGACCACGTTGTGGGACCCGGGCGCCGAAGCGGCGATGGGCCACATCGAAGTCGCGCGCTGGGCGACCCGCATCGTCGTTGCGCCGGCGACGGCGAACACGCTGGCCAAGCTCGCGAACGGGTTTGCCGACAACCTCGTGACCACGTTGTGTCTGGCGACGACCGCGCCGCTGACCGTGTGCCCGGCGATGAACCATCGCATGTGGCTGCACCCGGCGACGCAGGCGAACATGGCGCTGCTGCGCGCGCGCGGCGTGCAGGTGATCGGGCCCGAGGACGGGCCGCTGGCGGAAGGCGAATCCGGCCCCGGTCGGCTTGCCGAACCGTCGGCCATCGTCGCCGCACTGCCGGCATGAGCGCGCCGCTCGCCGGGCGCCGGGTGCTGGTCACCGCCGGCCCCACCTTCGAGGATCTCGATCCGGTGCGGTTCCTCGGCAACCGCAGCAGCGGCAAGATGGGGTTCGCGGTCGCCGCGGCGGCCGTGGCCGCCGGCGCCGACGTCGTGCTCGTCGCCGGGCCGGTGCACCTGCCCACGCCCGACGGCGTGCGGCGCATCGACGTGCGCTCGGCCGCGCAGATGCATGCCGCGGTGTTCGATGCGTTGCCGGCCGACGTCTACGTGGGCGCAGCGGCCGTTGCCGATTTCACCCCCGCCGGTGTGGCGACGTCGAAGATCAAGAAGCGTCCCGGCGAGGACGGCCTGACCCTGCACCTGGTGCGCACGCGCGACATCCTGGCCGATGTCGCCGCGCATGCGGCGCGCCCGCGCGTGGTCGTCGGCTTCGCCGCCGAGACCGACGACGTCGACGCCAATGCCCGCCACAAGCTCGCTGGCAAAGGGGTCGACCTCATCGCCGCGAACCGCGTCGGCGTCGCCGGCAGCGGCTTCGAGGGCGACGACAACGCGCTGGTCGTGCACGACGCCGCCGGCAGCCGCCCGCTCGGCCCGGATTCCAAGCCCGCGGTCGCCGCCGCGCTGGTCGCGCTGATCGCCGACCGACTCGCCCAGGAGGCCCCATGAGCCACGCACCCGACCACCACGTCCTCGATGTCCGCGTGCTCGATGCCCGCTTCGGCCAGCAATGGCCCCTGCCCGCCTACGCGACCGAGGCCAGCGCCGGGCTCGACCTGCGCGCCGCGCTCGACGCGCCGCTGACCCTGCTGCCGGGCGACACCGCGCTGGTGCCGTCGGGCCTGTCGATCCACATCGGCGACCCGGGCCTGTGCGCCGTGGTGCTGCCGCGTTCGGGCCTGGGCCACAAACACGGCATCGTGCTCGGCAATGGCACCGGGTTGATCGATGCCGACTACCAGGGCCCGTTGATGATCAGCATCTGGCATCGGGGCAAAGATGCGTTCACGATCGAGCCCGGGGACCGCATCGCGCAGCTCGTGTTGCTGCCGATCGTGCGGGCGACGCTGAATGTGGTGGATACTTTCGTGGACACCGCACGCGGGGCCGGGGGCTTCGGGCATTCGGGCGTGCGCTGACGGGGACAAGTTGATGAGCGAGAAGGATCCGCATCGGGCACGTGCGCTGCTGGCGCAGCTGCGTCCCGCCGCTCCACTGCTGGCGATTGCGCTGGCGGTGGTGGCCGTCTGGTTCGCATGGAGCGGCTGGCAGACACTGCAGGGCAACCAGCGCGTGGCGACGGTCGAGCAGGGGCGCGACGCGGCCCTGGATGGGCTGCGCCGGAGTCTCGGCGGCGAGCTGAGCCGTCTGGGCACCCAGCTGGAGACGCCCGCGGTCCAGCGCGCGCTCGCCGACGGCGACTTCGCCGCGGCCGGCGCGGCGCTCGGCGCGGACTGGCCCGGGCTGGAGGCCGCGCAGGTCCTGCCGCTGCACCTCGACGCCGACTATGCGGCGCTCGATGCCAGCGGGTTCGGCCGGCTGGCCGCGCTCGAATCGGCCATCGCCAGCGGCGAGCCGATGCTGACGGTCGCGCGCATCGGCGATGCGCCGCGGGTGCTGGTGACCGCGCCGGCACGCGCCGGCGAGACGATGGTCGGCGTGGCGGTGGCCCAGCTTCCGCTGAGCCGTGCCACCTCGGCGCTGGATGCCGTGGCGCTCGACGACGCCACCTATCTCGCGCTGCGCCAGGGTGGCTACACCATCCACGCCCGCGGCGATGCGTCGCTGGCGAACGTGGCCGAGCGCCTCGGCCGCCCGGTCCCCGGCACCGGGCTGCGCGTCTCGGCGGCCGTGCCGCATGTGGACAAGCCGATCTTCGGCCTCGACGCCATTCCGCTGTTCGTGATCGCCGCGGTCCTGCTGCTGCTCGCGGCGGCGGCCTGGCGGTTGCCACGGCATCTGCAGCCGGTCGCCGCCGGCGATGACACCACGCCGACGCTGGCCGAATCCCTGCAGCAGCCGCTGGAGACCGGGGACGGCGTGCCGGTCCCCGCGCCGGTGGCCGTGCGCAGCGAGCCGAAGAAGGCCGCGCCGTCGGTCGTGCTCGACCCGTCGATCTTCCGCGCCTACGACATCCGCGGCATCGTCGGCCAGACCCTCGACCCGGGCGTGGCCGAACTGGTCGGCCAAGCCGTCGGCTCGCTGATGCGCGAGCAGGACCTGACCGACATCGTGGTCGGCCGCGATGGCCGCCTGTCCGGCCCCGATCTCGTCGCCGGCCTGGTCGCGGGCCTGCGCAAGGCCGGGCGCAACGTCATCGACATCGGCCTGGCGCCGACGCCGCTGGTCTATTTCGGCGGTTTCCATCTGCGCACCGGCTGCTGCATCTCGGTCACCGGCAGCCACAACCCGCCCGACTACAACGGCTTCAAGATCGTCGTCGGCGGCGAAACCCTGTCGGGCGACGCGATCACCGACCTGCACGCACGCGTCGCCGACGACCGCCTCTACACCGCGCCGCAGCCGGGCGGCCTGAGCGAACGCGACATCAGCGAGGACTACGTCCGCCGCATCGCCGACGACATCCAGATCGCACGGCCGCTGAAGGTCGTCGTCGATGCCGGCAACGGCGTGGCCGGCGAGCTCGGGCCGCGCGTGCTCGAGGCGATCGGGGCCGAGGTCGTGCCGCTGTACTGCGACATCGACGGCACCTTCCCCAACCACCACCCCGACCCGAGCGACCCGCAGAACCTGGCCGATCTGGTCAGCACGGTGCAGCGCTTCGACGCCGATCTGGGCCTGGCCTTCGACGGCGACGGCGACCGCCTGGGCGTGGTCACGCGCGACGGCGAGACGATCTACCCCGACCGTCTGCTGATGCTGTTCGCCGCCGACGTGCTGGAACGCAATCCGGGCGCGATGATCGTCTTCGACGTGAAGTGCACCGGTCGTCTCCCCGGCCACGTGCTGCGCCACGGCGGCAGCCCGCTGATGTGGAAGACCGGGCATTCGCTGATCAAGGCCAAGATGCGCGAGACCGGCGCCGAGCTGGCCGGCGAGATGAGCGGGCACTTCTTCTTCTCCGAGCGCTGGTACGGCTTCGACGACGGCATCTACGCCGCGGCGCGGCTGCTCGAGATCCTGGCGATCGACGACGATCCGTCGGCGGTACTCAAGGCGCTGCCGAGCGGCGTGTCGACGCCGGAGATCAAGGTCGAAGCGCCGGGTGGCGATCCGCACGCGTTCGTCGAACGCGTGCAGGCGTCCGCGGCGTTCGAGGGCGCCCGGCTGTCGACGATCGACGGCGTGCGCGCGGACTGGCCCGACGGCTGGGGCCTGGTGCGCGCATCCAACACCACGCCGGTGCTGGTGCTGCGGTTCGATGCCGACAGTCGCGAGGCGATGGCACGGATCCAGCAGACCTTCCGCGAGCAGCTGCTCGCACTCGACCCGGCGCTCGTGCTGCCGTTCTGACGGTCGTGTTCGCGTCATGCGACGCCGGCCCCGTGCCGGCGTCGTCGTATTCGGGGCAATGCCCCACGCCCGAATGCGGCCCGGGCCGACCGGCCCGTGCAGCGAACCCGGCTCGCTGACGCCGCATCGGCCGCGCAGGCTGGGGGCCCTGCCCCGCACCGGACCGCGCCATGCCCCGACGCCGATCGTTCCCGCATGTGCGGGCACTGCTGCTCGCCCTGCTGCTGGCCGCGGGTGCGGCATGGCCGGCAGCCGCGGCATCGCCGCCGGCGCTGATGCTGGCGCGTGACCTGGGCGCGGCGCAGATCGATGTCACTGCCTATTTCGTCAGCGAGAAACTCGACGGCGTGCGCGGCCGTTGGGACGGACGCACGCTGTGGACCCGCGGTGGCTACCGGATCGCGGTGCCGCCGGCGTTCACCCGCGGCTGGCCCGAGACCCCGATGGACGGCGAGTTGTGGATCGGACGCGGCCGTTTCGACGCGGTCAGCGCGCTCGTGCGCAGCGCCCCGGCGGATCCGGCGGCGTGGGACGCGGTGCGCTTCATGGTGTTCGACCTGCCGGCGCATCCCGGCCCGTTCGACGCGCGCGTGGCCGCGATGCGTGCGCTGGTCGCACGCGCGGGCCACCCGCACCTGCAGATGGTCGCCCAGGCCCGGGTGGCGACGCGCGAGGCGCTGGACGCGCGGCTCGCGGCCGTCGTCGCCGACGGCGGCGAAGGACTGATGCTGCACCATCGTGACGCCCGCTACGGTCCTGGCCGCAGCCAGACGCTGCTCAAGCTCAAGCCGCACGACGACACCGAAGCACGGGTCGTCGGCCACGCACCGGGCAACGGCAAGTACAGCGGCATGCTGGGTGCGTTGGTCGTCGAACATGTCGACGGGCGCCGGTTCCGGATCGGCACGGGGTTCACCGATGCGCAACGCGCGCAGCCGCCGCCGGTCGGCAGCTGGGTGACCTACCGCTACAACGGGCTCACCTCGACCGGCCTGCCGCGCTTCGCACGCTTTCTGCGCGTGCGCGACGAGATGCCGCCGCCGGAGTAGACGCCTCCGTCGATGCACACGCGTGGTGCGGCGGCCGCAGGTGCTGCCCGCTCGGGACGCCGCGGGTCGAAGTTGCCCGGTCTGCCTCTGTCGATATCCCGACGGGCGTCGACCGCGCAGAAAAAAGCCCGCCAGTTGGCGGGCTTCTTCCTCGAAACGGCGGCGGGTTACGGCCGCGGTTCGTCGTCGCGTCGACGCTCGAGATAGGCCTTGGCCCAGCGGTCGGCCACGCGGCCGGCCGCATCGCGGCCACCGAGGCCGAAGGCGAGCGCCGTCGCCACCGCGACCGCGCCCAGCACCAGGCCGAAGGCGAGGTTGACGATGTCGTCGGCGATGCCCATCGCCCGCAGACCCATCGCGATCACCAGGCCGAGGATCGCGACCCGCGCGATGCGCGACAGCCCGACGCTGCGGTCGGGATTGGCGCGCTGGATCGCACGGGCCGCCAGATCCGCCAGCCAGTAGCCGACGACCAGGATCACCGCGCCCAGCAGCACGTCCGCACCGAAGGCGATGAAGGTCGCCAGCAGGTCACGCACGCCAGTGAAGCCGAGCCGATGGGCGGCCTCGACGGTCGCGAACAGCAGGATGAAGAACAGCGCCACGCGTCCGACGAACGCGGACAGCCCCGTGGCGGTCGACGCGGCGGTCACCGGCGTGCCGCGTGCATCGACGATCGGAGTGCCGGGCTCGGGCACGCCGGCCGCCGCGACCGGATCGGCCGTGGCCAGTGCCGTGTCCACCGGCGCGGCTGTCGTCGGTGCCACCGGGACCGCCGTGGTGGTGAACAGATGCGCGAGGCCCAGACGCGCCGGAATGCGGTCGACGCCCAGGTTCTCGAGCAGACGCGTCAGCAACCCGGCGACGAACCGGCCCAGGTACCAGGCGATGATCAGGATCAGCGCCGCGGCCAGGATGTTCGGGATCGCGGTCAGGAACATGCCGAGCATCTCGCTCGCCGGATCGGAGATCGCCCGGATCGCGAGCGCATCGAGCGCGGCGATCAGCGTCGGCACGATGACCAGGATGAAGACCAGCGTGCCGCCGAGCTGCGACAGCCGCACGCCCTCGGTGAGCCCGTCGCGGTTGCTGTAGCGGTCGACGCCGCTGGCCGCGAGCAGGTTGGTCACCAGGCCGCGCAGCACCTTCGCCACCAGCCAGCCGACCAGGCCGATGACGACGGCGGCGAAGATGTTGGGCAGCATCGTCGTGACCTGCGCGGTCATGTCCGACAGCGGCAGCATCAGGCCTTCGATGCGCAGCGCGCCGACGATCGCCGGCAGGAACAGCAACAGCACCAGCCAGTAGACGACGTCACCGAGCACGCCCGAAATCGGCTTCACGTCGGCCGATTCCGACAGCTTCTCGTCCCAGCGCCCGGCCGCCATCACGCGGTTGATGCCGGCGCGCAACACCGTCGCCAGCACCCACGCGACCAGGGCCAGCACGGCAGCCAGCAGGATCCGCGGCAGATACAGCATCACCTCGGTGACCAGCGCCGAGAACGGGCCGTACAGGCCGTCGACGCGGAGCACGCTGAACACCCCGATCAGGGTCAGGATGATCACGAACCAGAAGCCGATCGACGCCGCGATCTTGACGATGTCGAGCTGCGACGCGGTCTGCGTATTGACGCGTTCGTTGATGCGCAGGCGGGCCATGCCGGTGCGGATCACGCCGCGCACGAACAGCGCGGCGATCAGACCGATGATCAGTACGAGCACCGCACCGAGCACGCTCGGCAGGTAATGGCCCAGGCTCAGTTCGAGCTGTCGGCCGAGGGTGTTGGCTTGCATTGGGGAGACTCTCCTCGCTGGGATGCGGCCAGGCCGCACCGAGTCGATGGATGAGACAGCGCGGATATGGACGCTGCCGACGGCATGGCGCGCGACCGGGATCGTAGCCGCGAGGCGACATGCGCGTGGCGGGATCCGGAACGGGGTCGATGCACGCGGCATCGGTGCGGGCCGGGCGCAGTGTGTCGCGTCGTGGTGTGCGCTGAGGGTGAACATGCGCGGGCGTGCGCATTCATGCCTGCAGTGCGATGTGCCGCACAGGCGGTCGTGCGCGCGTCACTCGCGACCGTGCGCAATCACCGCATCCACTCGATCGTCCGTCGCATCAGCGACGCGCCATCTGCAGTGCTGTGACGCAACCCCAACGGCGCAGGGCCGCAGATCATGCGCGTCGGACCGACGCGTGTGCGCCAGCCGATGTGCGCAGGGCGACGTCAGCAGGCAGGTTCCTTCGCGAACGGATTGAGCCGACGCACCCAGCTGCCGCCGCAGTCGATATCGACCGGCTCCGGCTCCACCGGTTTTGCCGGCGTGCGTGCGGCCACGCGCGCGCGTTCGAGTTCGGCGATGCGGCTGCGGATCTGCGGCATCGCCGCCAGCGCCGCGCGCTCGCCCTGCAGGATCGCCGCATTGCGCTGCTCGAAACTCGCCGGGCCGATGTCGTTGACCTGCGGCCGGATCACGATGTCCGCGCGGGCGAGTTCCTGCCGGCCGAGGGTCTGGCCCATGATCGCGATCGACTGGTTGACGATGCCGAGCATGCTGCCGGGCGTCGTGCCGCTGGCACGGCTGGAGATGTCGACGGCGATCACCAGATCGGCGCCCAGCTGCTTCGCCGCGTCCACCGGCACCGGACTGACGACGCCGCCGTCGACGTAGCTGCGCTCGCCGATGCGCACCGGTTCGAACACGCCGGGCACGCTGCTCGAAGCGCGCACCGCCTGGCCGGTGTTGCCGCGCACGAAGACGACGCGGTCGCCGGTGTCGAGCCGGGTCGCGACGGCCGCGAACGGGATCGTCATGCGGTCGAGCGTGCGGTTGCCGACTTCCTGGTTGACGTAGTTCTGCAAGGCGACGCCCTGCACCAGACCGCCGGAGAACAGGCGCACGTCGCGGATGCTCGACTCGTCGAGCGCGACCGCCCGTTCCTGCATGCGGAACGGATCCATGCCGCTGGCGTAGAGCGCACCCACCACACTGCCGGCACTGGTGCCGGCCACGACATCGGCCTTGATGCCGTTGGCCTCGAGCATCTTGATCACCCCGATATGGGCGAAGCCCTTGGCCGCGCCACCGCCGAGCGCCAGCCCGATGCGCACCGGAGGTGCCGGCGGCGCAGGCGTCACAGCCGCGGGTCGCGGCGGCGGTGCGGGCTCGGCGACGGGACGCACGTTGTCACGCCCGCACGCGGCCAGCAGCAGTGCGACGCCGGCGAGGCCCAGCAATCGGCCCACGGCGACGCGACGCGGACGGCGGCCGATCGAGTCGGTGTGCAGCATCGGGGCAATGGAGTCGGACATGCGGACCGGCATCGAGCGGACGGGGCGACGAGCATACCCATCCACCGCCTGTCCGCGGCTGAAGCCCAACGCAAAGCGCGCCGCCCAAGGGATGGGCGGCGCGCTGGGGAGCACGAGGGGAGACGCGGCGACCGGCGCCGTGCGGCTCGCGTCAGCTGGCGTCGGTCTCGTTGGCAGCCGTCGCGGCGCCGCGCTTGCTGCGCGTGGCGCGCTTGCGGGCAGCGGCGTTCGAGGCTTCGATCCGGCGCGAGTTGCCTTCGATCGACTCGTTCGCCTTCTTCTTGCGGTACTGGCGCGCCGCCACCCAGACCAGGCCGACACCGATCGCGCTCGCGGCGACGATCGCCGGATTGCGACGCAGGAAGCTGACGCCGACCTTGGCACCGGTGCGCGCTGCGCCGACGGCGACGCCGGTCTTCAGCCAGTTCTCGGCGGTGGCCGGAATCGCGTGGCGGAGGCTGTCGCCTGCCTGGCCGACCAGGGACATCGCCTTGTCGGACAGCTCTTCGAACTTGCTCATGGGGTTTCCTTCGAGGTCCGCGTACGGGATGCCGCAGTCTGTGGCCGCCGCTGTCGATCCAGTGTGAGCGGGGACGGCGTGCGACACCGGCGTTCAACATCCGTTCCGCCGGCACGGCAGGCCGCGAGGCTCACGTACCGCGCGGCTTGGCGCGATGCGTGGCCGGCGCGTTCCAGGGATCGTCCGGCCACGGGTGGCGGGGATACCGCCCCTTCATTTCCTTGCGCACGTCCGGATAGGTGCGCTCCCAGAAGCCGTGCAGATCGCGCGTGACCTGCAGCGGTCGTCCGGCCGGTGACAGCAGATGCAGGGTCAGCGGCACCCGGCCGTCGGCCACCGAGGGCGTCTGTGCGAGGCCGAACAGCTCCTGCAGCTTGACCGCGAGCACCGGCGCGGCCGGTATGCCGTCGGCCTCGATGCCGTACTGGACGGCCCGGGCCTGCCCGGACGGCACGGTGATGCGCACCGGCGCCAGGCGTTCGAGCTGCTGCCGCACGGACCAGTCGAGCCGGCCCTGCAGCGCCGCGGCGAAGGTCTCGGCATCGAGCGCATCGAGCCGGGTGACGCCGGTGAGGGCGGGCCGCAGCCAGGTGTCGCGCGTGGCCAGCAGCGCCGGATCGGCCATGTCCGGCAACCCGAGTTCGGGCATCCAGGCGCGCACGGCCTGCACCCGCGCCTGCCACTGGCGCAGCGCGTCGCGCCACGGAAGCACCTCGAGACCGAGATCGCCGACCGCGTCGGTCAGGGCCTGCGCGGCCTGCGCCGGATCGACCCGTCCGTTCGCGCGGGCGTCGAGCACGATGCCGTCGAAGCGCCGCACTCGCTCGCCGACCAGCGCCCGCTTCGCCGCGTCCCAACGCGTCTCGTCGGCCTCGACGAAGCGTTCGGGCCAGGCGCGTCGCAGCGCGGCCTCGTCGACCGGTGCGCCGCGCAGCAGCAGCGCATCGCGCGCTTCGAAGCGCAGTTCGCTGGCGACGATCCACGGCTCGCCGACCAGCGCACTGTCGTCGAACAGCCGCGCCATGCGCCCGTTGCTGAGGGTGTAGCGATACGCGTCGCGGGCATGGCGGTGGCCGATGCGATCGGGAAACGCATGCGCGAGCAGATCACCGATCGCGTGCGCGGGCACGGTGTCGGGTGGCTGCGCGTCGACCCGCAGCCGACGCCGCCACTGGCGTGACGCCGCGTCGATGGCGGCCAGCGCGGCGCGCGAGACGTCGCCGCCGCTGCGTCCGCGCCGGAACGCGGCCAGCGCCTGCCAACGCGTCGCGAGCGCGTCGGAGCGCGACGCGCCGCGCAATGGATCGCGCGCTTCGACCAGCGCGCATAGATCGCAGGCCAGCGCCCGCATGTCGGGCGCATCGGCGGCCAGCAGCATCGCCGCGAGCCGCGGATGCGTGCCCAGCGCCAGCATGCGCCGCCCGGCCGGCGTGATCGTCGCGCGGCCGTCGAAGGCGCCCAGCCGCTGCAGCAGATCGCGCGCTGCGGCCATCGCACCCGCCGGCGGTGCATCGGGAAACGCGAGCGCGGCATCGCCCCAGGCGGCGAGTTCGAGCGCCAGCGCCGCGAGTTCGACCTGGGTGATCTCGGGCCGGCGCTGCGGCTCCAGCCGCTGCGATTCCGGCCACAGGCGCAGGGCGACACCCGGCGCCACACGCCCGGCGCGCCCGGCGCGCTGGTCGGCCGAAGCCTGGCTGATCGCCACGACCTCGAGGCGCGAGAACCCGCTGTTGGGATCGAAGCGCGGCTCGCGCGCCAGGCCGCTGTCGACGACGATGCGCACCCCCGGCAACGTGACGCTGCTCTCGGCGACGTTGGTCGCCAGCACCACGCGCCGTCGCCCGTCGGCCGCGGGCTGCAGCACATGCGTCTGCGCATCGACCGGCAGTTCGCCGTGCAGCTGGAGCAACTCGACCGCCGAGGGCAGCGCGGCCTCGAGCTGCGCATGGCAGCGCGCGATTTCCCGCTGGCCCGGCAGGAACACGAGCGCATCGCCGGCGTGCGCATCGAGCGCCTCGACGACGACGCGGCGGATCTGGTGTTCGAGTGCTTCATCGCGCCGCGGCGGCACATGCGAGACCGCGACCGGAAAGCTGCGGCCCGCGCTGGAGAGGCGCGGCGCATCCAGCCAGTCGGCGATGCGCGCGCCGTCGAGCGTGGCCGACATCACCACGAGGCGCAGCTCCTCGCGCAGGCCGGCCTGGACGTCGCGCGCGAGCGCGAGGCCAACGTCGGCAGCCAAGTGGCGTTCGTGGAATTCGTCGAACAGCAGCGCGCCGACGCCGTCGAGCGTGGGGTCGTCCTGCAGCATCCGGGTGAGGATGCCCTCGGTGACGACCTCGACGCGCGTGCGTGCCGAGACCCGGCTCTCGAACCGGATGCGGTAGCCGACCGTCCCGCCGACGTCCTCGCCGAGCTGGCGGGCCATGAACACCGCGGCCGAACGCGCGGCCACACGGCGCGGCTCCAGCATCACGATGCGGCGGCCGTTGAGCCACGCGGCATCGAGCAGCGCCAGCGGCACCTGCGTCGTCTTGCCGGCGCCGGGGGGCGCTTCGAGCACGAGACGCGGATGTGCGGCGAGGCTGGCGAGGATGTCCGGCAGCAGCGCTGCGATCGGCAATGCGTCGGACGATGGCGATGCGGGCGCGGCGGTCTTCACGGCGCACAGGCTAGCGGTGCGTCGCGCAGCCGTCGATGGCGGCGCGCGCGCGTCCTTACAATGCACGGTCCTCCACGTGCGGTTTCCGGCATGCAGTTGATCGACATCGGCGCCAATCTCACCCACGACAGCTTCGACCGCGACCGCGACGCCGTGCTGCAGCGCGCCCGCGACGCGGGTGTGGCGAAACTGGTCATCACCGGCGCCAGCCGCGAGCATTCGCCCAAGGCGCTCGCACTGGCGCAGCAGCATCCCGGCATCCTCTACTCGACGGCCGGCGTGCATCCACACCACGCGGTCGAATACACCGAGGAGTGCGACGCCGAAATGCGTGCGCTGCTCGCGCATCCGGAGGTCGTCGCGGTCGGCGAGTGCGGCCTCGACTATTTCCGCGATTTTTCACCACGCCCTGCGCAGCGCAAGGCCTTCGAGCGGCAGCTGCAGATCGCGGTCGACACCGGCAAGCCGCTGTTCCTGCACCAGCGCGACGCCCACGACGACTTCATCGCGATCATGAAGGACTTCGAGGGCCGCATCGGCGCGGCCGTGGTGCACTGCTTCACCGGCGAGCGCCGCGAGCTGTTCGACTATCTCGACCGCGACTGGCACATCGGCATCACCGGCTGGCTGTGCGACGAACGCCGCGGCCAGCACCTGCGCGAGCTGGTACCCAACATCCCTGCGCACCGGCTGATGATCGAAACCGACGCGCCCTATCTGCTGCCGCGCACGCTCAAGCCCAGCCCGAAAGACCGGCGCAACGAACCGGCCTTCCTGCCGCATATCGTCCAAGAACTGGCACGGGATCGTGGCGAGGACGTGGCCGAGACGGCGGCGACGACGACGGCGACGGCAACGGCGTTCTTCGGGCTGGGGTGATCGTTCGCTGATGCCGGGTGCGACGTGGAGTGCGTCGCTTGGCCTGCGGTTGCTGTGCAGCGTCGTCGAGCGCAGTCGTTCTATCTGCTGCCGTTGCCGTTGCCGCTGCCGAAAAATGACATGCCCGCGCACCGGCCAGACCCGGAGGGCGCCGCCCATGGATGGGCGGCGTTTTTCGACCGAGCCATGGATGGCGAGTCGAAAAATCCCGGAACGAACGAATGGCCGGATTTGCTTCGTCGAGGAGGCCCTTTCTTTTGCTTACTTTTCTTTGGGCCAACAAAGAAAAGTGAGCCGCTCGCCGGCAGGCGAGTGGAGGCCCTGTACTTGCCGTTGTTAGGTATACAAAGCGAAATCAAACGCTTTCGTCCGCTGGCGCGGCCGAGTTCATTTCTTTTGGTAGACCCCAAAAGAAACGGAAGGCGGACTCTAAAGTGAAGCGCATCACCTTCGAGCGGCCGAGCCACCATGGGACAGCACTATCGACACCTGGGCGCAGAAGAGCGCGGCACGATCATGGCGATGAAGCGCACGGGCGCCAGCACCCACGCGATTGCCGCTGCCCTGCAACGTGCGCAGAGCACCATTGTTCGCGAACTGCAGCGCAACGGATACACGCCTCCGCCGCCACGTCGCTTGCGAGGTCGGCCGGCGATCGCCGGCGGTTACGACGCAACACGCGCAGGGGAGCGTGCACGCAGATTGCTTCGAATACCCCGGACACAGCGCAAACTGCGGCCCGACGGCGTGCTCTGGCCGCAGGTCTGGACGTTGCTGACGGCCGGTTGGTCGCCACAACAGACGGCGTCCAAACTGCGGGAACGTCATCCCGACCAGCCCGAGCTGCACGTGAGCCACGAGACGATCTACGCGGCCATCTACGCCATGCCCCGCGGCGAACTGCGTCGCCAGCATGTCGCCCTGCTGCGTCAGGCCCGCGGCGCGCGCCGTCCGTTGCGCCGCAGTGCGGAAACCCGCGGGAAACTGCCGGATATGCCCAGCATCCACTCGCGCCCGCCGGAGGTGGACGCCCGGCTCGTGCCCGGTCACTGGGAAGGCGATCTGATCATGGGCGCGCGCAACCGCTCTGCCGTCGGTGTCGTGGTCTGTCGACACAGCCTGTTCGTGATGCTGGCCCGATTGGAGCGTCACACCGCACGTGGCGTGCTGGAAGGATTCACGCGCACGTTCTTACCCTTGCCGCCGGATTTGCTGAAAACACTGACCTACGACCAGGGCAAGGAAATGGCACTGCATCGGATGCTGTCGGCCGAGACGGGGCTGGATGTGTATTTCGCCGACCCGCGCAGTCCGTGGCAACGCGGCATCTGCGAGAACACCAACGGCCTGCTGCGCCAGTACCTGCCCAAAGGCGAGGATCTGTCGGAATTCAGTCAGCAGGACCTGGACCGGATCGCGATGCGATTGAACATGCGGCCGCGCAAAACGCTGAAATGGCGGTTCCCCTCGGAGGTGTTCCTGGAAAAGCTGCTCAAGCGTCCTGTGGAATTTTCCATCGAAGATGCACTTCGGTATTGAATCCGCCGAACCAAAGAAAAACGTCTCCCCGACGAAGCTCACCCGGCCATTCGTTCGTTCCGGGATTTTTCGACTCGGCATCCTGCCTCGGTCGAAAAACGCCGCCCATCCATGGGCGGCGCCCTACGGGTCTGCCAACCACGCGGACGTGTCATCTTTCCGCGAAAGCGCCAGCGGGATCTCCCGCCACTCCGGGACATGCGGTTTAACGTCTGAGGACAGCGCCCGCTACCGCCGCGGCCACGCCGCCAGCAATGCCCACAATCCACCCACACCCGCCACCCAGGTCGCCACCGGCAGCCCGAGCAGCGTCGGCCCTCCGGCCTCGAGCGCGTACAGCACGGCGGCGACGATCAGCAGGCCGACGCCGAGGATCGCGGCGACCATGCGCTTCTGCATGCCCTGCATCGTCGCGGTCAGCGCGGCGAGGTCGTCGGAGCGCATGCGCAGTTCGTGGCGGCCTTCGACCTGCTGCTTGAGCCAGCCGTGCAGCAGGCGCGGCATGTCCGGGGCCTGGGTGATGAGTTCCGGCAGGCGGTCGCGGAACTCGCGGCCCAGGCGCTGCGGGCTGTAGCGCTCGACCAGGATGCGTTCGAGCACCGGCCGCGCGACCGCCCAGATGTCGAGCTTCGGGTCGAGCAGGCGGCCGATACCTTCGATGCTCAGCAGGGTCTTCTGCAACAGGATCAGCTGCGGCTGCAGCGTGAGCTGGTAGCGCTGCGCGGTGCGGAACAGTTTGCCGAGCACCTCGCCCAGCGAGATCTCCGACAGCGGCCGGGTGAAGTACGGCTCGCACACCGAACGCACCGCGGCCTCGAGTTCGTCGATGCGCAGGTGCGCAGGCATCCAGCCCGCCTGGATGTGCAGTTCGGCGATGCGCCGGTAGTCCTGGCGGAAGATCGCCATGAAATTCTCGGCCAGGTAGTACTGATCCTCGCGCGAGAGCTGGCCCATGATGCCGAAATCCAGCGCGATGAAACGCGGGTTGGTCGTGCGGTCCGGGTCGACCCAGATGTTGCCGGCGTGGGCGTCGGCATGGAAGAAATTGTCGCGGAACACCTGCGTGTAGAACACGCGCACGCCCTTGGCCGCCAGCGCCTTGCGGTCGATGCCGGCCGCATCGAGCGCGGCGACGTCGTCGCTGGGGATGCCGTATACCCGTTCGAGTGTGAGCACGCGCTGGGTGGTGCGCTCCCACACCGGGGCCGGCACGTAGAGATCCGGCGACTCCGCCCAGAAGCGCCGCAGCACCGAGGCATTCGCGCCTTCGCGCTGCAGGTCGAGTTCGGCGGCCAGCGTGTTCTCGATCTCGGCGACCACTTCGCGCGGCCGGATCTTGTCGGCGCGGGGATGGGTGCGTTCGACCAGCGCGGCGAGATTCTTCAGCAGGGCGACGTCGGCGGCGATCTGTTTCTCGATCGTCGGTCGCAGCACCTTGACCACCACTTCGCGCTGCGGATGGCGGTCATCGGCCGGCAACGTCGCCGCGTGCACCTGCGCGATCGACGCGGATGCCAGCGGCACCGGGTCGAAGGCCGCAAAGGCCTGCGCGATCGGCATGCCGAGCTCGCGCTCGACGATGGCCTGTGCCTGGGCGCCGTCGAACGGCAGCACGCGGTCCTGCAGCAGCGCGAGGTCGTCGACGATGTCCGGCGGCACGAGGTCGCGGCGCGTGGAGAGGATCTGTCCGAACTTGACGAAGATCGGCCCGAGTTCCTGCAGCGCCAGGCGCAATCGCGCACCGCGCGACTGCGCGGCGATGTCGGCCGAGGCGCGCGGTACGAACGGACGCGCGAGCTTGAGCCAGCGCTCGGCCGGCGTGCCATCGAACAGATCGTCGAGGCGATAGCGCAACAGCACGCGGCCGATGCGCGAGGCGCGCAGCACGCCCTTCATCGCAGCGGCCTCATGCCGCCGGGCCGCGGCGCAGACGCGCGACCCGCACCGACAGCCGTTCGACCGCGTCGTGCAACGTGTCGACGTCGTCGTGGAAGGCATCGAGTTCGGCGCGGGGCACGACGTCGCGCGATTCCTCGGTGATGTACTCGGCCGCGCTGCCGGCGACCGAACGGCCGAGGTCCTGGGCCTGGCGCAGGGCCGCGGCGAACGCGTTGGCGACCTGCACGCCGATCACGTCGCCGAACACCGCGACGAACGGCTTCTGCCAGTCGGGATCGAAGCGCGATGCCAGCGTCTGCAGCCGGCGTGCGAGTTCGGCATCGCCCGACACGCGCACCTTGCCGATCGGCGGCGCATCGTCGCGGCGCAGGAACGGTAACTGCGAGAGCACGCCGGCCAGCGTGGTGCGCACGGCGAGATCGGGTTCGAGTGCTGCGTCGACCGGCCCGACGCGCAGACGGTCACCGTCGACGCGCAGTTCCAGCGCCAGAGGCGGGGAGGCGAGCGTCAGCGAGATGCGCTGGCCATCGAGCCCGCGCAATGCGGCACGCGTGTCGGCATCGAGCGCGAGCGCCTGGTTGAGCGCGGTTTCCAGCGCGCGGCCGGCGATCGGCTTGAGCACGGCGAACGGTGAGGGCGGAAATTGGGCCATGTCGGCATTGTAGGGGAGCGATGTGGACCCGCGCGGGCGGGGGCCGAAGATGAGGGACGCTGCGTCCACCCGAGAGACGGCAACTGCCGGCTCGCCGCTGCGGCAGATGTCGAGGCGCGCGCCGCGCCTGCGGAGCCCGGACGGCGCGTCGATGGTCGAGCGCCGCGGCCCAACGAAAACGCCCGCCTAAAAAGGCGGGCGTCGATCGCAGACTGCGGGCGCAGACTGGACGTCAGGGTCCACGACCACGCAGCATCGAGATCACGGCCAGGATCAGAAAGACCACGAACAAGATCCAAGCGATGTTGGTCGCGGCGCCGGCGACGCCACTGAAGCCGAGAACACCGGCAATGATGGCGACGACGAGGAAAATGACGGCATATCTGAGCATGGTGCGGTCTCCGTGGCAGGGGCCGATAGCGGCTGTGGGGGACACCGTATGCCCAGTCAGGTCGCGATCAGGTGACGACGTGACAGCCTGTTTTCGCCAGCTTTCAGCTGGGTGATTCGGCCGTGAAGATCCCGGTGTCATCCGCCCTGCGCACGGCGCGCTGGCGAATTCAGGCCGCCGCCTGCAGCCGACGGAGCCCTTCGGCGATGGAGACCCGGGGCACGTAGCCGAAATCGCGCGTCGCCGGCGCCATGTCGTACCAGTGCGTCGTGCTCAATTGCTCGGCGAGAAACCGCGTCATCGGCGGCTCGCCTTTCAGGCGCAGCAGCGGCCAGACCGATTCGCAGATCGCACCGATCGCATAGGCGGCGCCGAACGGAATCGTCTTCGTGACCTGCGGCGCGCCGGCGGCGGCCAGCAGCGCGTTGACGATCTCGCGCACCGTGGTCGGCTCGCCGTTGCTGATGAAGTAGGCGCGGCCTGCGCACGCCGCGCCCGGCGCCAGATGGTCGAAGGCGTCGAAATGCGCCTGCGCGGCATTGTCGATATACGTCGTGTCGATGCGGTTTTCGCCGTCGCCGACGAAGCGCAGCCGGCCGGCCCGTGCGCGCTCGGCCAGGCGCGGCAGCAGTTGCTGGTCGCCGGGACCCCAGATCAGCCGCGGACGCAGGGCGACCGTCGCGAGGTCCGGCCCGTTCGCCGCGAGCACGGCCTGTTCGGCGATCTTCTTGGTCGTCGCGTACGGCGCCTTGAAGTCTTCGCCATAAGGCACGGTGTCGGCGGTGCCGCCTTCGACCGGATGCGTCGCCCGGTGGGTCACGCTGGGCGTCGAGGTGTAGACCAGCCGGCCGATGCCGTGCGCGCGACAGGCATCGAGCACGTTCTGCGTGCCGACGACATTGGCCAGGTGGTAGCTCTCGTAGCTGCCCCAGGCGCCGGCCTTAGCGGCGTTGTGGAAGATCGCGTCCATGCCCTGCGCCGCGGCGCGCACCGCGTCGGCATCGGCCAGATCGCCGCGCACCTGCCGCACGCCGATCGCATCGAGTTCGGGGTAATGGCCGCGGTTGAAGCTGGTGACATCAAAGCCACGTTCGACGAGGCCGCGGCACAGGGCCTGCCCGAGGAAGCCGCCGCCACCGGTGACCAGGATCCGCATTGCCGACTCCACACATTGCAGGGCCGCCCACGATAGCGAGGCGGGTCGGGCTTGGCGACGCGCTGCCATGCGCGACGGCTGCAAGTGGTTGATCCGCATGCACTTCAGAATTCTTCATTCGCGCATCAGGCACTTCATCCGGGAACGCGGTGCAGTGCGGCTCCCTCGACCGGAGTCCGTCCATGCAGTCCTTGTCCCGCCTCGCCCTGTCAGCGTTGCTCGCCTTGTCCGCCGCGCCGCTTGCGGCCGCCTTACCCTCGCCCGACACCGACTGGCCGGTCGCCGATGCCGGCGCACTGGGCTGGAACACCGATCGTCTGGACGCACTGGACGCCGCGATCGCCGGCGGTGAAGCGCCCGACACCACCAGCGTGCTGGTCGTCCATCGCGGCGCGTTGATCCACGAGGCCTACTTCAATGGCGCCGACCGGAACACGCTGCACAACACCCGCTCGCTGACCAAGAGCGTGACCGCGCTGCTGGTCGGCGCGGCGATCGACCGCGGGCTGATCGAAGGCGTCGATGCCCCGGTGCTCGGTTTCTTCCCCGATCGCACGCCGGCCCATCCCGGCGCGTTCAAGACCGCGACGACCGTCGAAGACCTGCTGACGATGAGCGCGCAGTGGGAGTGCGACGACAACAACGAGTTCTCGTCCGGGCACGAGGAGCGGATGTATGTCAGCGCCGACTGGATCCAGTTCGCGCTCGATCTGCCGCAGCGTGGCTATCCGGCGTGGACCACGCGTCCCGCCGACAGTCCGCACGGACGCGCCTTCGCCTACTGCACGGCGAACGCGTTCATGCTCGGCGCGATCGTCGAACGCGCCAGCGGCATGTCGCTGGAGCGCTTCGCCGCCGACGCGCTCGAGCGCCCGCTGGGCATCGAGGCGTCACGCTGGCACCGCTCGTCCGACGGCACCGGCATGGGCGGTGGCGGCACCGAATACCGCAGCCGCGATCTGGCGAAGTTCGGACAACTGATCGCGGATGGCGGCCGCTGGCACGACCGGCAGATCGTGTCGGCCGACTGGGTGCGGGCGATGGCGCAGGTGCATGCGCAGACGCCGTTCGAGGCCGATTACGGTTACCAGATGTGGCGTTTTCCGTTCAAGGCGGGCGAGCGGCAGGTGCACGCCTGGGCGATGTCCGGCAACGGCGGCAACTACGTGTTCGTGGTACCGGAATCGCAACTGGTCGTGGTCATCACCCGCACCCGCTACAACCAGCGCGGCATGCATGCCGAATCGCAGGCACTGTTCGCCGACTACGTGCTCAGCGCGATGCCGTGACCGCATCGTCGGGCAGACGACCGGACGCCTGCACCGCAGCGCGTTCGCCCGCGAGCGCGGTGTCGATGCGACGCAGCGCGGCATCGAACGCCGGCGCAGTGCGCAGGTCCGCGAACAGCGGTGAGACACGCAGGTAACCGGCATTGCGGAAGCCGGCGGTGACCGCCGCATCGAGCGTCCCGAGCGCCGCGTCCCGGTCACCGGCCAGCGTCTGCAGCAGGGCGGCTTCGACACCTTCGAAGGGATCGGCACCGTCGGCCAGACCGCTGCGCAAGACATCCGCACGGGCGCGCAGCGTGGCGGCATCGGGCGACGGTTCGGCGCCGACGCGCCAGGCCATCGTCTCCGGCAGGCTGGCATGGGGTCTGAGCGCGCGCGCCTGCTGCACGGCCTCACGTGCGGCATCGGCATCGCGGCGCAACAGGGCGAGTTCCGCGGCCAGCAGATCCAGGCTGGCATGCGCGGTGCCGCGCGACAGCGCCTCGGTCAACGCGACCTGCGCCTCGTCGATGCGGCCGTGTTCGTAGAGGAACGTGGGCCAGGCGAGATTGGAGAACACGTTGTCCGGATACAGCTGGAAGCTGCGCCGGTACCGCGCCTCGGCCGCGGCGGCGTAGCCGAGCAGGTCGAGGTTCGAGGCGATCTGCAGCTCCAGGAAGCGCACGGTGTCCGGCGCACGCACGTCCAGATTCGCGGCCAGCGCTTCGGCGATGCGGCCCTGACGCGCCTGCAGATACGCGGCCGACGCGCGGCTGCCGTCGGCCGCGGGATCCAGTTGCACGGCGCGCGTGTAGCCGGCCAACGCGGCTTTGATGTCGCCATGGCAATCGTGCGCATACGCGAGCGCGGCATGTGCAGCGGCGGATTCCGGCTGTCGCGCGATCACGGCTTCGGCCAATGCCTGCGCCTGCGCCGCGTCATCAGCGTTGCCGCTGTAGAGGCACAGACGCGCGCTGTAGGCGCGGCTCAGGCCGAGCTGCGCGGTGCTGTCGTCCGGCGATTCCTGCAGACGTTGCCGGTACAGCGCGATCGCGCGTTCGTTGTTCGCGGCCTGGCCGATGCCGGCGTAGTACGCGGCGCGTTCCAGGAGCGGCGACACCGCCGGCACCTCGGGTCGCGGCCAATGCCACCAGACCAGTCCACCGAGCAGCGGCAGCACGAGCAACGCGGCGATGCGTGGAGCAGGCGATCGCGGCGTTGCGGGCGCCGCGTGCGGCGTGGCGGCTTCAACCGAGGGCTCGCTGCACAGCTGGTAGCCCTGCCCGCGCACCGAACGCAGATAGCGCGGCTGGCGGCCGTCGTCGCCCAGCGCCTGGCGCAGCAGGCGCACGCGCTGGGTGACGGTTTCCTCGCCGACGTGCGCGGGCGCCCACACGCGCTCGATCAGTTCGTCGAAACCGACCACGCGTGTGCCCTGCCCCAGCAGCACATGCAGCAGCCGGAAGCTGAGGCCGGACACGTCCAGCACGTGTCCGCCGTCGCGGACCACGCGTTGCCGCGCGACATCGATGCGCAGATCGTCGAGCCGGTAGTACGCCGGCGCGGGGTCAGCCGACACGCGTCGCCGCCCACGCGGCCAGGGTCTCGCGGCCGATCTTGGCGTTGTGGCGGATATCGACCGGGAAGCCCGGGTGGAACAGCACGCGCTCGATGCGCCCGGTGTGGACGAAGCCTTCGCCGATGTGGCGCAGTTCGTCGGCGATGCGTGCCTGTTCGGTCTTCGCGACACCGGCTTCCAGCTCCACGCACAGCACCGGCGTCTGCGCGCCCTTCGGGCCGACACCGACCAGCGCCGTGCGCTTCACCTCCGCGTGCACGTTGAACACCGGTTCGACCTGTTCGGTGCACAGCGTGCCGGTGGCGGTCACCACGCGATGACCCTTGCGGCCGCAGAACCACAGCCGGCCTTCGGTATCGAAATAGCCGAGGTCGCCCATGCGATGGACGATGCGCGTGCTGCCGTCGGGCAGTGTCTCGGTGATCTTCGCCAGGCGCGTCTGCGCGTCGCGGTTGAAGTAGGCGTCGGTCGCGCTCGGCCCGGCGACGGTGATCTCGCCGACCTGGGCGCCAGGCACGCACAGCGCGTCGGACCACGTGGGAATCGCGTCGTCGTCGACACGGATGATGCGCACCGCGTTCGGCGGCACCGGTCGGCCGACGCAGGTGCCGGCACCGTGCTCGGTGCGCGTACGCAGGTCGAGCAGCTCGCGGCCTTCGATGACCGCGACCGGCAGGCATTCGGTCGCGCCGTAGGGCGTCCAGAAACGCGCGTCGTCCGGCAGCAATTCGAGGATCTTCGCGACCGTGTCCGGCGGCACCGGCGCACCGGCCGAGGTCACGAGGCGCAAGGTCGGCAGCGGCTTCCCGTACTTCGCGAGCACGCCCATCAATGCGGGGGAGCCGAACAGCTGGTCGACGCCGAAGCGGTCGATCGCCGCGTGCAGCTTGCGCGGATCGGCCTTGGCCGGCTGCGTGGGATCCATGTCCGGAATGATCGAGGTCAGCCCCAGCGCCGGATCGAACAGCGCGAACGGCGGGAACGTCGGCAGATCCACACCGCCGGCGCCGATGCCGAACGCCTCGCGCAGCATGTCGATCTGCGCGGCGAAATGGCGATGCCGGTAGACCACGCCCTTGGGCACGCCGGTCGAACCGCTGGTGAAGAGGATCGCCGCGACATCGTCGCCGGCCGTCGCGGCGAGTTGCGGGCCGGCACCTGCGCCCGCGCGTTCCACATCCGCCAGCGTCGCGTCGCTGAGCACCGCCCAGCGCCCGGTGGTGATGCGCACGCGCGCCGATGACGCCCAGCGCAGCAGCACCCGCGCGAACTGCGCCAGCGGAATGCCGATGAAGGCCTCCGCGCCGGCTTCGTCGAGACATTGTTTGAGCGCGCGCTTGTCGATGCCCGGATCGACCAGCACCGGAACCGCGCCGGCCTTGAACAGGGCGAACATCAACAGGAAGAACTCGGGCGTCGGCCGCACCATCAGCACCGTGCGCGTACCGCGGACGATGCCGCGCGCGGCGAGTCCGGCGGCGATCGCATCGCTGCGACGGTCGAGCGCGCCGTAGGTCAGTGCATGCGCATCGCCGTAGCGGCCATCGGGGCCGGGGCAGCGCATCGCGATGCGATCGGGCGCGGCGTTGGCCAGCCGCGGCAGTGCGGCGGCGATGTTGACCGTGGCGGCCGGGGAAGAGGTGTCGACATCCATCGCGCAGAGGATACCGGCAGCCGCGCGCGCGCCGTCCGCGGCGGCTACGATGGCGGCTTCACGATTCGAGACCCTGCCATGCGCGCGACTCCCGGCCGTCCGTTGCTGTTCCGCACGCAGGTCGCCCTGCTGATGCTCGCGCTGCTGGTTCTGCTGCCCGGCTGCGCCAGCACCGGCAAGCAGGCGAGCGCGCTCGAGCGCGCGCAGTACGCGTGGTCGGGCGCGGTGCGCTGGAACGACATGAAGACCGCCTGGCAGCTGGTCGACCCCGACTACCGCACCGCGCACCTGGTCAGCGAACTGGATTTCGCCCGCTACGAGCAGGTGCAGGTCACCGGCTACCGCGAAACCAGCGCGACGGCCGGCCCGGAAGAAGCGATGCGCGAGATCCAGATCGGCGTGGTCAACCGCCACACCATGGCCGAGCGCACCGTGCGCTACACCGAGCGCTGGCGCTGGGACGCGGCCGCCGGCACCTGGTGGATCGTCGACGGCCTGCCAGACTTCTGGGCCGGCGAATAGGGAGCCCGGGCCGGCGCGCACGGCCCACGCTGCGGGCGCTCACCGCGCCGACGGCAGGGCCCGAGGCCGGCCTGGCGGGGCCGATAGGTTCGCCTGGCGCGGTATGCGACAATCGCCGCCCGCTGCCGCTTCGCGAACCGTTTCGTGAATTTCGAAGAACTGCTGGCCTTCCTGGGCCGAAACCAGATGCTGTCGCTGATCCTCGCCGTGCTGACGGTGGCGATCATCTACAACGAGATCGCCCGTCTGTTCCGCGGCTTCAAGGCACTGCGCCCGGCCGAGCTGACCGTGCTGATGAACCGAGAGAACGCCCTGGTGGTCGATCTGCGCCCGAGCGCGGACTTCGGCAAGGGCCACATCCCGGGCTCGAAGAACGTGCTGATGAGCCAGTTCGACCCCGAGAGCAAGCAGCTCACCGCGGCCAAGGCGCTGCCGGTGGTGCTGATCTGCAAGACCGGCAGCACGGCCAGCGACGCGGCCAAGCGCCTGAAGAAGGCCGGCTTCGAGAACGTCTATGTGCTCGACGGCGGCATCGGCGCCTGGCAGCAGGCCGATCTGCCCCTGGTCAAGGGTCGCGGCTGAGTCCGCAGGTCCGCATTCCGGCGGGTGCCATAATCGGCGATCCGCCTTCATTCCATCCTTGCTGGAGTTGATCCACATGTCCGAAGAACAGGCCACCAACGGCGCCAACGGCGCGGCCCCCGCCCCGACCGGCGCGCAGTTCAGCGTCGAGAAGATCTACGTCAAGGACGTCTCGTTCGAGTCGCCCCGGTCGCCGGCGATCTTCAGCGAGCAGACCCAGCCGCAGCTCAACATGAACCTGAACCAGAGCGTCCAGCGCGTCGGCGACAACGCCTACGAGGTCGTGCTGGCGATCACCCTGACCTGCAGCCTGGGCGAGGACAACGCGAACACGGTGTACGTGGCCGAAGTGAAGCAGGCCGGCGTGTTCGGCCTGGCCGGCTTCGACGGCAACACCCTCGACGCGCTGCTCGGCACCCAGTGCCCGAACGTGCTCTATCCCTACGCCCGCCAGCTGATCGGCGAGCTGATCCAGGCCGGCGGCTTCCCGCCGTTCCTGCTGCAGCCGATCAACTTCGACGCGCTTTACGCCGAAGGCCTGCGCCAGCGCGCCCAGGGCGGCGAGCAGCCGACGACCGACCAGATCGGCAACGCCTGAGCGTGACCGATCGCAAGACCGCGGTCGCGGTGCTGGGCGCGGGCTCCTGGGGCACCGCGCTCGCTTCGCTGATCGCCCGCAACGGGCACCCCACCACGCTGTGGGGCCGTAATGCGGAGCAGATCGAGGCGATCGACCAGCGCCACGAGAATCCGCGCTACCTGCCGGGCATTCCGCTGCCCGAGACGCTGCGCGCGACCACCGACATGGCACGCGCCGTCGAAGGCGCCGGCCTGATCCTGGTCGTCGTGCCGTCGCACGCCTTCACCGAAACGCTGGAACTGCTGGCGCCGCTGCGCCCGGCGGGCGTCGGCGTGTCGTGGGCGACCAAGGGCTTCGAGCCCGGCTCGGGCCGCTTCCTGCATGAAGTGGCCGGCGGCCTGGTCGGCGAGGACGTGCCGCTGGCCGTCGTCACCGGCCCGTCGTTCGCCAAGGAAGTCGCGTCCGGCCTGCCGACCGCGATCACCGTGCAGTCCGACGACGAGGCCTTCGCGCAGACCGTCGCCGACGTGCTGCACGGCCCGACGTTCCGCGCCTACACCGGCACCGACATGCGAGGCGCCGAGCTCGGCGGCGCGATGAAGAACGTGCTGGCGGTCGCCACCGGCGCGGCCGACGGCATGGAGCTGGGCCTCAACGCCCGCACCGGCCTGATCACCCGCGGCCTCAACGAGATGCTGCGCCTCAACCAGGCGATCGGCGGTCGTCCGGAAACCCTGATGGGTCTGGCCGGCCTCGGCGATCTGGTGCTGACCTGCTCGGGCGATCTGTCGCGCAATCGCCGGCTGGGTCTCGCCCTGGGCCGAGGCGAGAAGCTCGAGGACGCGGTCCGCGCGATCGGCCAGGTGGTCGAATCGGTGCAGACCGCCGACGAGGTCATGCGCCTGGCCGAGCGCCACGGCATCGAACTGCCGATTTCCAGCAACGTGCGCGCGGTGCTGCACGGCGAAATCTCGCCGGTAGAGGGCCTCGAACGCCTGATGGCGCGCGAGCAGAAGCCGGAATATCCCGACGCCCTGTTCGGCTGACGCCGGCCTGCGTGCCATCGACGGCTTGAACGACGCCCGGCTCACACCGGGCGTTCGTGTGGGGTGCCTTGGTCCGGCCCCCGGTCGTCCGATCCACCCGACATAAAAAAACCCCGGCCTGCGTGAGCGGGCCGGGGCGGTGTGGCATCCAGGAGAGAGAGAGGGGACGCGCCGGGGGAAGCGCGGACCCGGATGCCACGGGGGACCCGTTTACCAGCGCAGGCGCGGACCGACGAACCACTGCGTGTCGCCGCCACGGACCAGCTTGACGTCGCCGGCGACGCCGAAGTTCGGCGTGAATTTCCATTGCGCGCCGAGGCGGCCGTAGAACTCGCTGTCGAATCCGCTGCCGTAATCCTCGTAGCCGGCCAGCGCATAGCCTTCGAGCGCCGGCAGCAATGCGCTGCGCGCGCCCACCTCGACCGCGTAACCGTCGGCATCGACGCCGCGGCCGAAATCGATCGTCTGGTAGGCCACGCGGGTCAGCAGATCGGTGCGCGCGTTGATCTCGTGGTTGTAGCCGATGCCCAGGCGCCACTGGTCGCGGTCGAGCGGGCTGCGATCCACGCTCTCGCGGGTGTAATCGCCGAAGGCGTGGAAGTTCGGATGGAACGCGGCCGAGCCACGTACCGACCAGCCGTCCGAATCGACATCCCGGTTGACCGGCGCGATGTCGTACTTGCTGGCGGAATACCCACCTTCGATGTAGGTGTACGACAGACCTTCGGCCGCCTGGGCGGTGAACGGAAGGGCTGCGGCAAGTAGCGCCAGGGTCAACGCACGCTTCATCGGATCGGTCGCTCGCTGGGTGGGGTGGGAAGAAATGTCGGCCCGGACAGCAGGGGGAGGGGATGCTTCGAGGGGGGGGAAGCACAGCCGTCCGGGCCGAGGACTGCATTCTCGGCCTGCGCCGACAACCGGCGCTGAATATTGAACTTAAAAGTACAGGAACTTAGTGCGAATGCCGGTGTCAGGTGCCGCCGGCGAAGCCCTGCTGCCGCCACGCCTCGAACACGACGACTGCAACCGCATTCGACAGGTTGAGGCTGCGGTTGCCCGGCCGCATCGGCAGGCGCAGGCGCTGGCCGTCGGGCACGCGCCCGAGCACGTCGTCCGGCAGGCCGCGGGTCTCGCTGCCGAACAGGAAGGCGTCACCCGGCACGAACGCCGGCTGATCGAAACGCACGCTGTTGCGCGTGCTCAGTGCGAACAGGCGCGCCGGCCGGATCGCCGCGAGCGCGGCATCGAGATCGTCATGCACCTGCAGCGTCGCGTACTCGTGGTAGTCGAGGCCTGCGCGGCGCAGGTTGCGGTCGTCGAGATCGAAACCCAGCGGCCGCACCAGATGCAGCCGCGCGCCGGTGTTGGCGCACAGGCGGATCACGTTGCCGGTATTGGGCGGAATCTCGGGCGTGTGCAGGATGACGTCGAACATGGACCGGACCGGGCGGCGGGCCGGCCATTGTCGGTCACCAGGGCAGCGCCGCGCCGGTCCAGTCGAGGAAACGGCCGCTGTCTTCCGGGCCCAGACCATCGATCACCTTGCGCAGGCCGGCGACCGAATCCTCGGGCACTTCGCTGGCCTGCGCGCCGCCCATGTCGGTGCGCACCCAACCGGGATGCAGGGCGACGACGATGATGCCGCGCTCGCGCAGGGCGTGCGCCAGCTGCACGGTCGCCATGTTCTGCGCGGCCTTGCTGATCGCGTAGCTCGGCGTGCCGAAGCGCGCGGTGTTGGCGATCGAGCCGAGTTGCGAGGACAGGTTGGCGACACGCGCGCCGTCACGCAACAGGGGCGCCAGCGCCTGGGTCAGCAACAGCGGGCCGGTGACGTTGATGCGCAGGCTGTCGTCCAGCGTGTCGGCGGACAGCGTGCCGAAGCGCTCGCCGCTGTGCAGCACGCCGGCGTTGTTGATCAGCACGCCGATGCGCGCGTTCTCGCCCGCGGCCAGCGGCCACTCGCGCACCAGCTCGTCGCGCGAACGGGCATCGCCGACATCCAGCGGCAGCACCTTCAGATGGCCCGGATATTCGGCAGCGAGATGGTTGAGCGCGGTGGCCTTGCCGGGCTGGCGACAGGTCGCGACGACGCGGGTGCCGTCGGCCAGCAGCTGGCGGACGAATTCCAGGCCGAGGCCGCGGTTGGCACCGGTCACCAGGGTCCAGTCGGTCATGGCAGATCTCGCAGGCGGGAGGTTCCGATGCTAGCGCGCCGCCCGTGAGCCCCTGTAGGAGCGCGCTTGCGCGCGAGCGGCATTACCGGGCAAGCCCGATCGCGCGCGAACGCGCGCCTGCTGGACCGCGACGGCCGACCATGACCTGCGGCCCGTGCCGGACCCGCCCCCGCTGGCTACGATGCGGGTCCAACCCTGCCCGCACCCCAAGGATCGGCATGTCCGCTGACCGTCTTCGTACCGCCCCGACCCGCCCGCGCGCGGCCCTGCTCGCGCTGGCCTGCGGCCTCGCCCTGTCCGGTTTCGCCGCCTCGCCGATGGCGCTGGCCGCACCGCCCGCCCAGGCCGCCGGCGTCGACATTCCGTACGAGACCTTCACCCTGCCCAACGGCCTGCGCGTGGTGGTCCACACCGACCGCAAGGCGCCGATCGTCGCGGTCAACATCTGGTACCACGTGGGCAGCAAGGACGAGCCGGCCGGCCGCAGCGGCTTCGCGCACCTGTTCGAGCATCTGATGTTCCAGGCCAGCGAACATCATGACGGCGAGTTCTTCGATCCCTTCAAGCAGGTCGGCGTGACCGACCAGAACGGCACCACCAATACCGACCGCACGAACTACTTCCAGAACGTGCCGACCACCGCGCTCGACATGGCGCTGTGGATGGAATCCGACCGCATGGGCCACCTGCTCGGCGCGGTCGACCAGGCGGCGCTCGACGAGCAGCGCGGCGTGGTGCAGAACGAAAAGCGCCAGGGCGAGAACCAGCCCTACGGCCAGGTCTGGGACCGCCTCACCCGTGCGTTGTACCCGGCCGGCCACCCGTATCACCGCGGCGTCATCGGCTCGATGAACGACCTCAATGCGGCCTCGCTCGACGACGTCAAGCAGTGGTTCCGCACCTGGTACGGCCCGAACAACGCGGTGCTGGTGCTGGCCGGCGACATCGACGTGGCCACCGCGCGCCGGAAAGTGGCGCAGTACTTCGGCGACATTCCGGCCGGCCCGACGATGGCGCAGCCCGCCGTCGACGTGGCCAAACGCCCCGCCGACACCCGCGAGACGCTGGAGGACCAGGTGCCGCAGGTGCGCATCTACCGCGCCTGGAACGTGGCCGAACTGGGCACGACCGAGATCGATCATCTGCAGGTGCTGGGCAGCCTGCTCGGCGGCGCCAAGGCCTCGCGCCTCGATCGTCGCCTGCTGCACGGCGACCGCCTGGTCGACAACATCAGCGCCGGCGCCTACGGCTCGCAGCTGGGTTCGAACTTCGTCGTGATGGCGACCGTCAAGCAGGGCGTCGACCCGGCGACGGTGGAAGCGGCGATCGACGAGGAACTGGCGCGCCTGATCGCCGAAGGCCCGAGCGCCGAGGAACTGGAACGCGCCAAGACCTCGTTCCGCGCCGGCTTTGTGCGCGGCATCGAGCGCATCGGCGGCTTCGGCGGCAAGGCCGACGCGCTGGCCGAATGCACCGTCTACGAGGGCGATCCGGGCTGCTTCCGCGCGTCCTTGGCGAACGTCGCCGCGACCACTGCCGAGGACGTCAGGGCAGCCGGCGCGAAGTGGCTCGACGTCGGCAGCCACACGCTGACGGTGGTACCAGGCGCACGCACGCCGCTGGCCGAAGAGCCCGCGGTCACGCCCGCGCCGTTCACCCCGCCGGCGCCGGATGCCCAGTACACGACCACGCGCAGCCGCATCGACCGCAGCGCCGGCGTGCCGAAGACCGCGTCGTTCCCGGAACTGAAGTTTCCCGAGCAGCAGCGCGCGACGCTGTCCAACGGCACCCAGGTGATCCTTGCGCGTCGTCCGGAGATTCCGGTCGTGCAGCTGAGCTACGAGTTCAAGGGCGGCTATACCGCCGATCTGGGCCGCACGCCGGGCACCGCGAGCTTCACGATGAACGTGCTCGACGAAGGCGCCGGCGGCCTGAGCGCACTCGACTTTGCCGACCGCGTCGAAGCGCTGGGCGCGAGCCTCGGCGCAGGCGCGTCGCTCGACGGCAGCAACGCCTACGTCTCGGCGCTGAAGGAAAATCTCGACCCGTCGCTGGCGCTGTTCGCCGACATGCTGCGTCGCCCGAACTTCGACCAGACCGAAATCGACCGCATCAAGGCGACGTGGATCGCCGGCATCGCGCAGGAGAAGGCGCGCCCGTCGAGCGTGGCGATGCGCGTGCTGCCGCCGCTGGTCTACGGCGCGGGGCATCCGTACGCGATCCCGTTTACCGGCAGCGGCACCGAAGACGCGATCGCCAAGCTCACGCGCGACGAGCTGGTCGCCTTCCACCGCGACTGGGTGCGCCCGGAAGGCGCGACGCTGATCGTCGTCGGCGACACCACGCTGGACGAGATCGTGCCGATGCTGGAAACGCACTTCGGCGACTGGCGCGGCGCCGGCGCGGCGCCGGCGGCCATCGACGTGGCCGAGGTCGCGCGTCCCACCGCCCCGCGCGTGTTCCTGATCGACCAGCCCGGCGCGGTGCAGGCGAACATCTTCGCCGCACAGGTGATCCCGCCGACCAACGATGCCTCGTCGACCCGGTTCGACATGGCCAACACCGTGATCGGCGGCGATTTCACCGCGCGTCTGAACATGAACCTGCGCGAGGACAAGCACTGGTCCTACGGTGCGCGCAGCTCGGCCAGCGGCACGCTGGGCCAGCGTCCGTGGATGGCGTCGGCGCCGGTGCAGATCGACAAGACCGCCGAGGCGATGGCCGAGATCCAGCGTGAGCTGACCGACTTCGCCGCGGGCGAGCGTCCGGCAACCGCCGCCGAACTCGCCCGCGCCCAGGCGATCCAGACGCTCAGCCTGCCCGGTGCCTACGAAACCGCGTGGGCGGTGATGTCGACGATCGGCGGCAACGTGCGCTTCGGCCGTCCGGACGACTACGTGTTCCAGCGCAAGGCCGAGATCGAGTCGATGACGGTGGCCGACCTCAGCGGCGTGGCGACGACGATCGATCCCAAGGCGCTGACCTGGGTGGTCGTGGGCGATCTCACGCAGATCGAGGCGCCGATCCGCGCGCTCGAACTGGGCGAGGTGCAGGTCATCGATGCCGACGGCGCGCCGGTCACGCCGCCGACGAAGTAAGCCCGCGTTGTGTTCCCGCCCCGCGATGCCCGCCACAATGGCGGCCTCGCCCTGCCCCCGCTTCCGGAGCCCTCCATGCGCATGTCCCTGATGGTGTTGCTGCTGTCCCTGTCCGTCACCGGCTGCACCTGGGTGCACATGGCGCCCGGCGCGAGCGCGGTCCGCGTGACCAGCGCCGCGCCGTCGGGCTGCGAGAAGCGTGGCGAGGTGGAGGTGTCGGTCAAGCACAGCATCGCGTTCATCGACCGCAACCAGCTGCGCGTGCGCGAGGAACTGGAAACCCTGGCGCGCAACGAGGCACCGGGCCTCAATGCCGACACCATCCACCCGCTGGGCGAGCCCGCCGGCGGCAGCCAGCGCTTCGCGGCCTGGCGCTGCGGCCGCTGATCCGGTCGGCCGCGCCGCTCGGCGCGGGTCTCTGCAGGCGCCTCGAGAACCCGGCCCCTGCGTCCCGCGCGGGGCCACGGCGGGCGTCCGCCCGCCCCGCGTCATGCGTCGCCCCGCCGAAGCGGGTACCCTATGCGGCTCCCTTGCCAGATCCGGCGCCCTGCCCATGCTCTTCAAAAACGTCGCCATTGCCGGCCTCGCCCATGTCGATGCGCCGAACCGCGTGACCAGCGACGAGATCAACGCAAGGCTGAAACCGACCATCGACCGCCTCGGCATCAAGACCGACGTGCTCAAGGACATCGCCGGCATCAATGCCCGCCGCCTGTGGGACGACGAGGTCCAGGCCTCGGACGCGGCGACGATGGCCGGCCGCAAGGCGCTCGACGATGCCGGTATCGACGTCGCGAAGCTGGGCCTGCTGGTCAATACCTCGGTCAGCCGTGACTACCTGGAGCCGTCCACCGCCAGCATCGTCGGCGGCAACCTCGGCATTCCGGACACCTGCCAGAACTACGACCTGGCGAATGCCTGCCTGGCCTTCGTCAACGGCATGGACGTCGCCAGCCGGATGATCGAGCTGGGCGAGATCGACTACGCGCTCGTCGTCGACGGCGAGACCGCGAACCTCGCCTACGAGAAGACCATCGAGCGCCTGCTGCGCCCGGAGACGACCGAAGAGGATTTCCGCAACGAGCTGGCCACGCTGACGCTCGGCTGCGGCTCGGCGGCGATGGTGCTCGCACGCGCCGACCTGCTGCCCGACGCGCCGCGTTACAAGGGCGGCGTGACCCGCTCGGCGACCGAGTGGAACACCCTGTGCCGCGGCAACCTCGACCGCATGGTCACCGACACCCGCATGCTGCTGATGGAAGGCATGAAGCTGGCGCAGAAGACCTTCCTGGCCGCGCGCGAGGCGATGGGCTGGGTGGTCGACGAGCTGGACCAGTTCGTGATCCACCAGGTCAGCAAGGTGCACACCGGTGCGTTCGTGCAGTCGTTCGGCATCGATCCGGCCAAGGTCCACACGATCTTCGGCGAGCACGGCAACATCGGCCCGGCCTCGGTGCCGATCGTGCTGAGCAAGCTCAAGGAACTGGGCCGCCTGAAGAAGGGCGACCGCATCGCGCTGCTGGGCATCGGCTCGGGCCTGAACTGCACGATGGCCGAGGTGGAGTGGTAATCCAGCCTCTGGCGATGTGAGGGTTCGAAAAGGCCGGCATGTCCGGCCTTTTTCCTATCCTCGCCGTGCGGCAGATATCGTTCATGTCGAATAATTGTTTATTTATCGACACGTAGGAGACATCATGTCGACGTCGTCGACATGAGCGATCCGCATGGATCCCCAGCGCCCCTACAACGATCTCCCCCTGCTTCCGCCCGCCGTGGAGCTGGAGACCCGAGACCTGTTGAAAGCCTGTATCGAAGCGCACAAGGCGCTGGCATCGCTCCGACAGGCCACAGGCCATCTGCCCAATCCCGCGGTTCTGATCAATACGATTCCGATCCTCGAGGCGCAGGCGAGCTCCGAGATCGAGAACATCGTCACCACGACGGACGAGTTGTTCCGCTACGCGGACCACATCGAGACAGCCAGCCCCGCAACGCGTGAAGCGCTGCGCTATCGGAGCGCATTGAACGAGGGCTTCCAGGCCCTGTCCACGCGACCGCTGTCGACAACCACAGCCGAGATTGTCTGCTCCCGGATCAAGAACGCCCAGATGCAGGTCCGTCGCATCCCCGGCACCGCACTGGGCAACCAGCAGACTGGCGAGATCATCTACACGCCGCCTGTTGGCGAAACCTTGCTGCGCGACAAGCTGGCCAACTGGGAGCGCTTCATCCATGACGCGCGAGACATCGACCCGCTGATCCGCATGGCGGTCGCGCACTACCAGTTCGAAGCGATCCATCCTTTCACCGACGGCAACGGCCGCACAGGTCGTGTGCTCAACCTGTTGATGCTGGTGGAGCAGGATCTGCTCGACCAGCCTGTGCTGTACCTGTCGCGCTACATCATCGAACGCAAGGCGGATTACTACCGCCTGCTCCTCGAAGTCACGCGGGACGGCGCCTGGACAGAATGGGTGGCCTACATGCTCGACGCGGTCGCCGACACCGCACGCTGGACCAGCGCCAAGATCGAAGCGATCCGGCGTCTGCATGAAGACGCCTGCGAATGGGTGCGCGCACAGCGACCCAAGGTCTACACCCGCGAACTGGTCGATGTGCTTTTCAGCCAGCCCTACTGCCGCATCCACAACGTGGTGGAAGCCGGCATTGCCAAGCGCGAGACGGCGGCGCGCTACCTGCGCGAGCTGGTGGACATTGGCGTGCTGCAGGAACAACGCATGGGCAAGGAGAAGCTGTTCCTGCATCCGGCCTACCTGCGCCTGCTGTCCGACAACACCCACGCGCCGCAGCGCTACGCACTGCCGCAACCGGATTTCAAGTAATGCCTGATTACGACACGCTCGATCGCGAGACCCTGGTCCGTCTGTTGCAGCGCCGCGATGCCGAGCGTCAACTCGGGCTGGTGTGGGAGCGTGACGAGATCGAAGCCGACACCGCGATCAACAGCGACTTCGTCGCCTTGACGCTGGACCCGGCGCTCAGTCACGGCGATGCGCCCTGGGACAACCTCATCATCGAAGGCGACAACTTCGATGCGCTGCGCGCGCTGCGCGCCAGCCACAAGGGGGCAATCCGCTGCATCTACATCGACCCTCCATACAACACCGGCAATCGCGACTTCGTCTACAACGACCGGTTTGTCGACAGGACGCACCGCTTCCGCCATTCGCTGTGGCTGGAGTTCATGTATCAGCGCCTGCTGCTCGCGAAGGAACTGCTGGCGGATGATGGTGTGATCTTCGTCAGCATCGATGACAACGAGCTGTTTCGGCTCGGGATGCTGATGGACCGGGTATTTGGTGAGGACAACTTCATTGCGAACGTGATTTGGCAGAAGGTGTTTTCTCCCAAGGGCACAGCCCAACACTTTTCGGACGATCACGAGTATCTCGTCGTGTACGCGCGGTCCCGTAATCAATGGGCGCCAAATCTTCTGCCGAGGACAGCTTCTCAAGACAAAGCCTATAAGAATCCGGACAACGATCCGCGCGGCGTCTGGACCTCTGGAGATTTGTCAGCAAGGAACTACTACTCCAAGGGGACCTACCCGATTACTGGACCGACGGGGCGGCTGATCGAAGGCCCGCCATCAGGCATGTACTGGAGATTTTCCGAGGAAAGATTCAAGGCGCTAGACGAGGATGGCCGTATCTGGTGGGGCAAGGACGGCGGTAACATGCCGCGTTTGAAGCGCTTCCTATCAGATGTACAACAAGGGACAGTTCCTCAAACGCTGTGGACCTATGCCGAAGTCGGACATACGCAAGACGCGAAAAAACAGCTGCTCGACGTGCTCCAATTCGAATCGTCCGGAGAGGTTTTTTCTACACCGAAGCCAGTTCAGTTGATGGAGCGCATCCTGCGGATCGCTACTAAGCCCAATGACACCGTGCTCGATTTTTTTGCCGGCTCCGGCACGTTCGCCCAAGCCGTCGCCAAGCTCAACGCCGAAGACGGTGGCAGCCGGAAGTTCATCCTCGTCAGCAGCACAGAAGCAACCGAAGAGCAGCCCGACAAGAACCTGTGTCGAGATGTCTGCGCCGAGCGCGTGCGTCGGGTGCAGGCCGGCTATACCAATGCGAAGGGTGTCGAAGTCGACGGTCTGGGGGGTGGATTCGCTTACTTACGCGCGCGCCGCGTGCCGGCCCACCGCATGACCCAGAAGCTGGATCACGCCGAGATCTGGACCGCATTGCAGTTGCTGCATGGACATCCGCTGACGCCGTGGCCGGGCGGCGGGTTCGCGGCGAGCACCGGGGGCGACGATGACACCTTCACCTATCTCGCCGACGCCTACCCGTCCAGCCGCGCCCGCATGACTGCGTGGCTCGACGCCCGCGGCATGCGGGCGGCCACGCTCTACAGCTGGTCGCCGGAGCGCGACCGTACCGCCGATTCGCCGCACGACTGGCGTCTCATTCCGCACCACCTGCGCGAACGCTTCGGACGCTGACATGGCCGCTTCACTGAAACCCTTTCAAGAGACCGTCTGCAGCGGCATCGTCGCGCGATTCGACAACGTGCGCGCGCTCTATGCGCAGTTGGCCCACGCCGCCCCCGAGCGGTTGACCGAGGCCCGTCGCAACGATGCGGCGCTCGTTCTGCAGGCGCCGACGGGCGCCGGCAAGACGCTGATCGCAGTCGAGGCAATGCGCCGCACGTCGGCGCAGGAGCGTGTGCTGTGGTTCTGGTTCGCGCCGTTCACGGGGTTGGTCGACCAGTCGCGGCGGGTGATCGCCTCGCAGGCACCGGAACTGACTGTGTTCGATCTGGACAGCGACCGCCAGCTCGATGCGGTGCGCAGCGGCGGCGTGTTCGTGGTGACCTGGGCGTCGCTGGCGGCGCGCAATGCCGACTCGCGACGCGCACGCCAGACTGGAGATGCAGGTCTCTCGATCGATGCGGTGATCGCCCAGGCCCGCGAACAGGGCCTGCGCATCGGATGCGTCGTGGACGAGGCGCACCACGGATTCCAGCGCGCGAACCAGGCCCGCGCGTTCTTCAGCGAAGCGCTGCAGCCCGACTACGCACTGCTGATGACCGCGACGCCGCGCGATGACGACATGGGAACCTTCGAGCGCGCCACGGGATACACACTGGGCGAGCCCGCGGACTGGGCATCGGTCAGCCGGTTCGATGCCGTCGAGGCCAGACTGCTCAAGCGCGGCGTTCGCATGGTGCGCTTCATCGCGCGCGACGGCGACACGGCGCAGCTGGTGGATTTCGAACATCTCGCGCTGCGCGAATGCACCGCAATGCACCGGCGCATCAAGCGCGATCTGGAAGCGCAGGGCGTGTCGCTCACCCCGCTCATGCTGGTGCAGGTGCCTGATGGCAAGGACGCGCAGGAAGCGGCGCGCCGCTATCTGGTCGACACCTTGCAGTTCGATCCAGCTGCGGTACGCGTACATACCGCTGCCGAGCCCGATCCAGATCTGCTGGCGCTTGCACACGATCCGACGGTCGAGGTGCTGATCTTCAAGATGGCGGTGGCCCTCGGTTTCGACGCGCCGCGCGCGTTTACGCTCACCGCATTGCGCGGCGCGCGCGACGTGTCGTTCGGCGTGCAGGTGATCGGTCGGATCGTGCGGCGTCATGCCCTGCTGCAGGCGCGGATTGACCTGCCGCCCGTGCTCGATCATGGCTACGTGTTTCTGGCCAACGCCGAATCACAGGAGGGCCTGCTGGAGGCGGGCACCCAGATCAACGCCCTGACCACGCAAGCACCTGAGCTGGGTACCCAGACGGTGGTCACCGTGGTCGGGGATGCCACGCAGTTGCAGGTCGTGCGCAGCGGCGAGCCGCTGAGCCTGTTGGTCGCCGATGGTGCGGCCAGCCTCCTGGATACGACCCAGAGCGGTGACCACCGGCCGCTGGGTGACATGGCGAACGCCGACAGCGCGTTGCGCGACACGCCGTTCTCAGGCTTTGCAGACGTGACCCAGGCCTTGCTCGAGATCGCAGGCGGTACTGGCGACGCCCCGGCGACAGCAATCGAGGGTGTGACCGATGCGCTTGCCCTTGCACAGGACAGTCTCTACCGGTACCCCCGTCGCGCAGATGCGCCGCCCACGTTGCGGGGCGAGGCGTTGCCGCCTCCCCCTGCTGACTTCGAGGCGGGCCTGGCAGCGCACGTGGATTTTTCTGCAGAGGTGCTCAACGATCGAACGCGCGGCCGCGTCCAGGTGCAGCGCGTCGACAGCGGTTTGTTTGAACGCAACGGAATCGCCGAAGACGGCGCGGACGTCTGGGCCAGTCTGTCGACGGAGGCGGTCGCAGATCGAGCCGAGCAGATTCGCCTGCGTCTGCGCGAGGCCAATGACCGGGAGCTCTATGCCCGCCTGCTGGAACGTTTCGTCCAAGCAATTGAAGCATCGGGCGCCGAGATTGCAGCGGACGAGGAAACGCGCATGCAGCAACTCGACCTGGTGTTGGTGCGACGGCCTCAACTGCTGCGTGACGCGTTCCGTCGTCTACGTCAGCATCAGATCCGGGACATCGATGTCGCGCTTGCGGCAGAACTTCAAAGCGATCATCGGCTGCGTCCGGCGAACAAGGGACTGTATGGCGTATTCCCGCCGGGCATGAACAACGACGAGCAAGCGATCGCCGAGCAGTTGGATCGACATCCGCTCGTCAGATGGTGGCATCGCAACGTGCCGCATCGCGGGGTAGGCCTGTATCGATGGGACGATGGCGCGGGCTTCTATCCCGACTTCATCGTCCATCTTCCCGACCGGCCTGGCGACGGCATCGCCTTACTTGAACCGAAAGGCCCCCACCTTTGGGGCGTTCCCACCGAGGTCGAGAAAAGTACGGCCTCTCACATCGACTACGGCCGGGTGTTCATGGTGGGCCGCAAGCGCAGCACCCGTGAATTCATGTTCCTGCGAGAGCTCGGCGGCTCGCTCCAGAGCGATGGCGTCTTCAGCGTCGAAAGACTCCGATTCCAATAGTTCACGCGCCTGAGAGCGGTCAACGCGTCTCCCGCGCGCATGACCACCCGCTCAGTCCTCTTGTTCGACCACCGCGCTGTCGATCAGGTTCTGCAGGTCGGATTCCAGCCGGTTGATCCGGTCAGAGAGCTGCGCGGCGTCCTGCGGACTCACGTGCACAAGGCCGTCGAGCAACTCGGACAGCTGCAGCAACCGGTCGCGCTGGCTGCGCACGTCGAGGCGCGTGCCCTGGGCACGGATGTCGCCCAGATCCGGCTGCAGCGCACTGCGGCGATAGCGCTCGCGCAGCATCAGATGCAGGCGCCCGACGATCCGCCGGTCGGCATCGCTCCACGGCGCACTGACGCCGCGCACGGTCTCGTGCCAGGCCGCGAAGCTCGCACGCGGGCCGATCCGGGTGCCGTCGTCGTGCAGCAGGAACGGCTCCTCCGGGCTGCCGGCCCAGCGCACCTCGTCCACCTGTTCGCGGCGGAAGAAGAACAGCCATTCGTCCCGGCCGAGATCGAGCGGCAGGGCGAGCACGCCCGCCAGGCCGTCGGCGACGTCCAGCGAGCCGGCCCACTCCTCGGCGCGGTCGGTACTGATCGGGCCCGCGCCTGTGCTGCCGCTCTGCAACCAGTCGAGCAGACCCGGCACGCGCGCCTCGTCCGGCGCACGCCCGGCGCTGTACCAGTGCCCGGCCTGCAATAGACCGACACCGTCGCAATCGACCGCACGCACCAGCAGGTCGAGCTCGCTGGTCAGCGCCAGGCGGGGCTCACTGGCATTGTCGAGGCGCAGGGCCAGGGCGTCGCGGACGTTGCGCGCGTCTTCCTCGAGCGCCGCAGCGTGCTGCTGCTCGCGCGACGCCACGCGCATCGAGACGAACAGGCCGAACAGGTCGGCCGCCGCACGCACGCCCGGCGGCACACGGCGCGGGCTGCGGTGGTGGCAGGCGATCAGGCCCCACAGGCGGCCGCCGGAGATGATCGAGATCGACATCGACGCGACCACGCCCATGTTCGCCAGATACTCCAGATGCACCGGCGAGACGCTGCGCAGCGCGTGCTGGCTGAGATCCAGCGGCTGCCCGCGCGTATCGCGCTCGGGCAGGATCGGAACGGGCACGTAGCGCGCATCCGGAATCACCCGGATGCGGTTGCGCAGGTACAGCGCGCGCGCCTGCACCGGAATGTCGGAGGCCGGATAGCGCAGGCCCAGGTACGCCGGCAGCGCGGAATCACGCGACTCGGCGACCACTTCGCCGGCGTCGTCGTGGCGGAAGCGATAGACCATGACCCGGTCGTAGCCGGTCAGCAGACGGACCTGTTCGGCCACGCGCTGGTTGAAATCGGCGATGTCGGCGCTGTTGGCGACGCGCGCGATCATCGTTTGGGCGACGACGGTCGGCGAACGCTCGCCGGCGCTGCGCGGCTGCGGTTCGATCTCGATGTGCACGAGGCCGTCGGTGACGTGCACGCTGACGTCGCACAGGTGTGCCATCGGCCCGATATTGGCCACGGCCGCACGCTGCGGCGGTGCACCCGGCTCGCCGAACCCGATGGTCTCGGCGATGGCCTGGATCAGATCGTCGGTGAGGAATTCGCGCAGCGAGCAGCGCAGCATCTCGTCCGCCGAAGCGCCGATCAGCGCTTCGACGTTGGCCGACACGTGGTGGATGGTCCAGTCGGGCAGCTGGCAGGTGATCAGGTAGCCGTGCGGCTGGATCGCGGCCGACAGGTGGATCCGCTCGTTGGCACACGCCTCCAGGGCGCGTTCAAGGGCTGGGTTCAAGGGCGTGCTCCTCGGTGTCCTGGGCGGGGGCCGGATCGGAACCGCGCGCAAGGCACGCGGCGACGAGGGTGAAGGCATCGCGTGCACCGCCGATCAGGCGCGCGAGCCGCGGGGCATCGTCGACGTCGAACGCCGCGAGCCGGGTCTGGACCTGGCGCCAGTCGTCGCTGGTGCCGTGGCATTCGAGGAAACACGCGCCGTGTTCGGCACTGTGGCCGAGCCGCCGCACCGCGCGCACCAGATACCGGGCGCCCAGGCTGCTGCCGGCCATGACGTACTCCCAGCCCGTCGCCGTGTCGGCGTCGCGCACCGGCGGTTGCGGCTGCAGCACCGGAAGCGGGGCGAGGCCGACGGCCGCCAGATCCCGGGCCAGCCAGCGCGAGTGACGGGGGGTGTGCCCGGTAGCGCGTTCGAATTCCAGCGCGAAGCGGTGCATGCCGCGCAGATACCGCGCATAGGCCTGCGGCGTGCCCAGGCCGTCGGGAAACGCGCTGTCGACCTGCGCGTGCTGCGCGGCGGTCGCGTCACGCAGCGACTCCCGCGCGCCGCTCGGGGCACGGGACGCGTCGTGGGATTGCCGTAGCGCATTCATGTTCACCGGCGAATTTTACCGATCGTCAGCGCACGGCTCTGTTCATTTTCCCGCTTATGAATGGAACAACTTTCCCGCGCACAGCGCCTGAACAAGCAGGCATTTCCCACAAGATCCGGTGGTCGAATGGCGGCCTGACTACAATGACTGTCTTCGATTCCCAAATCCGGGCGTTAACGGCCGTGCAGTTTCCTGACTACTCCTTTACTCACCATCGCCTGGATGTGCGTCCCGGCGTCGGCATGCACTTCCTCGATGAAGGCCCGCGCGACGGCGAGGTGGTGGTCATGCTGCACGGCAATCCGTCGTGGAGCTACTACTGGCGGCACCTGGTGCACGGCCTGCGCGACCGGTACCGCTGCATCGTGCCCGACCACATCGGCATGGGCCTGTCGGACAAACCGGACGATGCGAAACGTGCATCGCCGCGCTACGACTACACGCTGGCGTCGCGGATCGAGGATCTGCAGACGCTGCTCGCCCATCTGGAGATCGACGGCCCGATCACGCTGGCCGTCCATGACTGGGGCGGGATGATCGGCTTCGGCTGGGCGCTCGAGCACATGCCGCAGGTCGGCCGGCTGGTGATCACCAATACCGCGGCGTTCCCGATGCGGTCCGATAAGCCGATGCCGTGGCAGATCGCACTCGGGCGCGACTACACGGTCGGCGAATGGATCATCCGCGGGTTCAACGCGTTCTCCGCCGGCGCCTCGTGGTTCGGCGTGGAGCGGCGCATGCCGGCCGACGTGCGCCGGGCCTATGTCGCGCCCTACGACAGCTGGGCGCACCGCATCAGCACGATCCGCTTCATGCAGGACATTCCGCTGGGCCCGAAGGACCGGGCGTGGTCCCTGCTCGAGGCCGCCGGCAGACGCCTGCCCGACTACGCCGACCGCCCGGCGTTCATCGGCTGGGGGCTCAAGGATTTCGTGTTCGACCGCCACTTCCTCGACGGTTTCCGCGCGGCGCTGCCGCAGGCCGAGGTCGAGGCGTTCGAGGATGCCGGCCACTACGTGCTCGAGGACCGGCACGAGGTGCTGGTGCCGAAGATCCGCGGGTTTCTGGACCGCAATCCGATGGTCGTGCCGAGCGCCTGATCTCAGGCCGTGACGGCCGGGGCAACGGTGTAGGCGTCGTCCAGCACGGTGCTGTCCACGGCCTCGCGCCAGCGCCAGTCGGCGGCTTCGAGCGCGTGCAGGCCATGCGCGAGCCGGGCCTTGTCGCATTGCGCACTGCGGGCACCGAACTCCAGCGATGCCGGCACGGCGGCGCAGGCCGACGGCCGCACCGGATGGATCGAACAGCGTGAATACCGGCCGATGTCGGCATCCAGCGCGATGCAGCGCGGCTGCGCCTGCGAGGTGCCGCGCATCACGCGCTCGTGCGTGCGCAGGGGTTCGGTGAGTTCGACAGGCACGTGCCCGCCCACTGCGGGATCGGCCTCACTCCAATGGAAGCTGACACGGAAGAACGCGCAGCACGCACCACAGGTCAGGCAGGGATGCGACATGGAGGCCGACAGGCACAGGGAAAGGCGCCGAAGTGTGGCAGCGCGCGCGCCACGCGCAAGTGCCGCCGGCGCGGACGCTCAGGCGGCGGCGGACGGGCGCAGGATCGCCACGTAGCGGGCCTGCATTTCGGTCGCCACGCCGCCTTCGGGCAGGGTCACCCGGGCGCGCAGCGTCACCCGCGCGCGGCCGCGCTGGCGCAGCGTCCGCAGGAACGCCTCCCAGTCGCCGGCCGCCAGGCTGGCCTCGGCCTCGAGGTCGGCCCGTAACGGCGCCTTGTAGCGGATGTCCGAGTCGGCGACGTAGACCTCGGCATCGAGCCCGGCGGCTTCGACCTGCAGCGTGGTCAGGCCCCAGGCGGCCAGCGTCATCAGCGATGTCAGGCTGCCGCCGAAGGCGGTGCCCTTGTCGTTGACGTGCGTGGCCAGCGGCGCCTGCAGGCGCAGGCGGTCGCCATCGAAGCCGGCGATGCGGACCTGCATGGCGACCACGGGCGGCATCGAACGGTAATGCGCCTCGAGGGCGTGCAACGGATCGTGGGTCATGCGGGTCCTGGGGGATCGGGTCATGCGGCTTGCGCCGTCTCCCGGCAGCCACCAAGCTGAGCGCATGCATGCCGCGCCGGCTTCCTCGCTTCTGGCGGGATACTACGTCATCTCGCTGCGACCGGCCGGAGCACACGACGGGCTGCGGCGTGCGGCGGCACGTCTGGGCGCCCGCACCTTCGCATTGCCGCCGTGGCGACTGGTGCATCGCGACGATGCCGCCACCCGGCAGACACTGCTGGCGGCACTCGCGGCCGATGTGGTGCTGTTCACCAGTCCGCCGGCCGTGCAGGCCGCCCGGGCGCTGCAGCCTCTGGGACCGGCGCGACCGGCGCAGTCGTGGCTCGCGGTCGGCCATACGACGGCGCGCGCACTGCACGCAGCCGGAATCGCCGGGGCGCGGGCGCCGACCCGGATGGACAGCGAGGGCCTGCTGGCCTTGCCGGAGCTGGCGGCGATCCGCGGCCGCACGGTCGGCCTGGTGACCGCGCCTGGGGGCCGGGGCGTGCTCGCCCCGGCGCTGGTGCACGCCGGCGCCCGGGTCCTGCGCGCCGACGTCTATGCGCGGCAGCCGATGCCACCGGCACCGGCCCGGATCGCCGCGCTGATGGCCCTGCCTGCGCCGTGGCTGTTGCCGGTCAGCAGCGCCGAAGCCCTGATCCTGACCTTGACCCATCTACCGGAGCACGCCGCGTCCCGGCTGCGTACCGCACGCGCGGTGGCCGCGAGCACGCGGCTCGAAGGGCTGCTTCGTGACGAGGGCTTCGACGACGTGCGGCGAGCTGCGGACGCCCGACCCGCCTCCCTGCTGGCCGCCGCCGTCGACAGCCCGGCTCTTTGCTGAATGGGCCACTGATCCGCGACGGGGCCGTCACGAGGCTTTCTGGCAGCGTGGGCGTTCCCTCGGACCCCCGACCCCCGGAATCCTCGCCATGTCCCTGCTCCGCGCCTTGCTGGTCTGGATCGTCATCGCGCTCATCGGCGCCCTCGCCGCGCAGTTCTTCCTGGCCCATGACCCGGGCTACGTGCTGGTCCGCTACGGCGGCGTCGACCGCACGGCGACGCTCGTCAACGCCATCGCGATGGCGCTCGGTGCGCTGGTGCTGTTCTGGCTGCTGGTCACGCTGATCATGTTGCCGTTCCGCAGCTGGGGCCGCTATCGCGAAACCCGGGCGCAGAGCCGGCTCGGCGAAGGCCTCGAAGCCCTGCACCAGGGCCATTACGCCAAGGCCGAAAAGCTGCTGCTGCAGTCGGCCGACGAAACGCCCTATTACGAATCCGCCGGCCGTGTGGCGGCGGCGCAGGCCGCGATCGCACGCGACGACGCGGTCGCGGCCCGCGCGCATCTCGACCGCTTCAGCGACCGCCATCCGGCGACCCGCGCGATCGCGCTCGCCGAGATCGCGCTGCTCGAAGAGCGCCCGATCGATGCACTCGCCGCGCTCGAATCGCCCACCGCCCAGCCGCTGCCGCCGCGTGGCCTCGCCCTGCGTGCGGACGCCTGGGCGATGACCGGTCATGCCGCCGAAGCCTACGGTCTGCTTGGCGCATTGCGTCAGCAGCGCGCGTTGCCCGACGCCCAGCTCGCCGCGCGTGAAGTGCGCTGGGCAGCGGCCTCGCTGCGCGAAGCCGGCGAGCAGAACGTGCTGGCCGAACGCTGGGAAGGCCTGCCGAAGGCGCTGAAGACCGAATCGCCGGTGGTGCTGGCCTACGTCGACCGCGCCGTGGCGCTGGGTTGGCACGACGCCGCGCTGCGGGCGTTGGAAACGGCGCTCGATGCCCGCTGGGACGAGCAGCTCGCAAGCCGGTATTCGGCGCTCGACGTCGGCGACCCGGCGCATCGCCGCACCCGCCTCGAACGCTGGCTGCAGGCCCATCCGTCGAGCTCCGGCGCGATGCTGGGGCTGGCCCGCCTGCACCAGGCCAATCACGAGTGGCCGCAGGCCCGCGATCATCTGCAGCGTGCGATCGACCAGGGCGCGGGCCGCGATGCCTGGGTGCAGCTGGGCGACGGCTACGCCGCGGCAGGCGACGATCACCGCGCGCAGCTGTGCTACGCCAACGCGCTGCGCGCCGCGCGCAATGCCCCCATCGTCGCGCTGCCGGCGGCCCACACACCACCGCTGGCGCCGGCCATCGACACGCATGACGCCCAAGGCCTGCCGCATCTCGCCGACGACCGCGACCTGCCGCCACGGGTGTAACCAAGCTGGACCGGGTGACGGGCGGCGCGACGTCGCAGGGCTGCGCAGACATCACGTGACGCGTCCATGGCGTCGCGCACCGCGATGTCCGACACCCGGTGAGGCTGCTTCAGCCCGTGTCGTCCCGTCTCCGGCGCCTCAGCGCGCGCGACCTGCTGCCGGCACCGGATGCGCCGGCAGACGCAGCGTCTTCGCTGTCTCGCGCCGCGGGATGCCCGCCCGGAATCGCGCTCAGCGCATCCGGCGGTGCACGGCCACGGCGCCGTCGATCGCCTGGTCCAGGGTCACGTCGGCGACGGCGCCGCGGGCGTTGCCGGCCAGCGTGACCGTGACCGGGCCCACGATGACCTGCGGGCCGACCGGCCCCAGGATCGCGGCGCCGTCGAGCTGTCCGTCCGGAAACGCGATGAAGCCACCCAGTGCCGCCACCCGAGGATCGGCCACGTAGAGGCCGGCCCGACGCATGTCCTGTTCCGTCAGCGGCTGGCTGTCGACGATGATGATGACGCCCAGCGCGGCCCCGTCATCGGCCGAACGCCAGGCGCAGCTCAGCCCATGCGACTCGGGTGCAGTCTGCCGCGTGCCGGCCGGATCGACGACCGCGAGGCCCTCGGTCAACGGTCCGAGCGCCTCGGCGATCGCCGCGCAGTCCGGCAGCGCCGCGGCCGGCACCGGCGCCTCGATCCGCTGCGGGCTGTGGGTCGGGACGGGGGCATCGGTCTCGCCACAGGCCGCGAGCAGCAGCGCGGTGCAGGCGACGCCGATCAGGGACACCGCTGGAAACAGGCGAAGTTCGGAAGACATGGCACTCACTCGTCGGATTCGGCGCGTAGCGCGCGGTGGATATCGACGGCTGCGGCGACGGCATCGTCCACCGTCAGCCGATGGCCGGGCGCGTCGGAGAACATGAAAGGCATCTGCTCGACAGCAACGCGGAGGTTCCCGGCCACGACACGCGGCGCGAAGACGTCCACCTGCGCCTGCGGATCGTAGCGGCCGTCATCGCTCTGGCCGAAGCCGTCGATCGCCGCGGCGCGGGGGTCGTCATGCCGCAGGCGGGCGGGCACGGGGCCGAACGGACCGGCCTGGATCGTCAGCCGGATGTCGCCGCCCCGCAGGACTGCGCGCAATCCCTCCGCATCGTCGTCCTGCGGCTGCCCCCACCGGCACTCCATGCCGTCGAGCACACCGGGCTCATCGACAAACGTCGTCGTGAACGGGTCGTCGAGGCCCGCCACCAGCGCGCCCAGTGTCTGGCCCAATGCCTCGCAGGAGGGCCAGCGGGTCACGTCGTGGCCGGTGGCGGCGGACGCCGTGTGTCCAAGACCGCCACAGGCCGATCCCAGCGCGCAGACGCACGCGACCAGCAGCCGGCGCACGCTCAGCGCTCGAGAATGGCGACCACACCCATGCCGCCGGCGGTGCAGATCGACACCAGCGCACGCCCGCCGCCGCGTTCGGCGAGCTGCTTGGCAGCGGTCGCGACCACGCGCGCACCGGTCGCCGCGAACGGATGTCCGGTCGCCAGCGACGAGCCCAGCGGGTTGAGCTTCTCCGGGTCGATCCGGCCCATCGGCGCGTCGAGACCGAGCCGCGTGCGGCAGTAGTCCTCGCTTTCCCAGGCGCGCAGCGTGCACAGCACCTGCGCGGCGAAGGCCTCGTGGATCTCGTAGAGGTCGAAATCCTGCAGGGTGAGATTGTTGCGCGCGAGCATTTCGGCCACGGCGACCGTCGGCGCCATCAGCAGGCCTTCGCCGTGCACGAAATCGACCGCCGACACGTGCACGTCGCGGATGTGGCACAACACCTCGTGCCCGTGCGCGGCGGCCCAGGCGTCGCTGGCCAGCAGGCAGGCCGACGCGCCGTCGGTCAGCGGCGTCGAGTTGGCGGCGGTCAGCGTGCCGCGGCCCGAGACCTTGTCGAACGCCGGCTTGAGCGTCGCGAGCTTCGCGATCGACGTGTCCGGCCGCAGGATGTTGTCGCGCGCCACACCGCGGAAGCTGACGACCAGATCGTCGAAGAAGCCGCGCTCGTAGGCCGCGGCCAGCTTGTGGTGCGAGGCGACGGCCAGCTCATCCTGCGAATCGCGCGAGATGTTCCACTCCTTCGCCATGTCCTCGCAGTGCTCGCCCATCGACTTGCCGGTGCGCGGTTCGGCCACGCCCGGGAAATCCGGCTTGAGCTCGCGCAGACGGAAGCCCTTGAATGCGGCGATCTTGTCCTGGGTGGTCTTGGCCGCGTTCGCCGCGAGCAGGCGCCGGCGCAGCGCGCGGCCGTAGACGATCGGCACGTCGGACGTCGTGTCCGAACCGCCGCCGATGCCGGATTCGATCTGCCCGGCGGCGATCTTGTTGCCGATGGTGATGATCGAATCGAGCGAGGTGCCGCAGGCGCGCTGCAGGGTGATGCCCGGGGTCAGCGCCGACAGGCCCGACGACAACGCCGCTTCGCGGCCGAGGTTCCAGTCGCTGGAGTGCTTGATCACCGCGCCCATCGCCACTTCGCCGAGCTGCTGGCCGTGCAGGCCGAACTTCTCCACTAACGCCCCGAGGGTCCGCACCGACATGCCGAGGTTGCCGACGTCTGCATACGCGGTGTTCTGGCGGCAGAACGGAATGCGGACGCCACCGAGCACGGCGACGGGACGACCTTGCAGCATCGGGAATTCCTCGCGGGAAGAGAGCGTGAGACCGTCGCAGACCCGCGACGGGCATAATGTGAACGAGTGTATCGCTGCCGGTGTGCACGGCCAATGACCGCAGATCCCGACATTTCCCATCACGATTCGACACCCCAGGTCCTCGGCGTCCTCGCGCTGGAGCTCAGCGGCGACGCGTCGCCGACGCACGGCGCGCTGGCCCCGCAGGCCGCGGGCGAACTCGCCACCCGCATCGGCCGCGATCTCGGCGCCCTGGTGCCGGGCGCTCGCGACCTCGACCTGGTGTTCGCCGCCGCGCATTTCGATCCTGCGGAAGTGCTGCGGCCGGGCTGGCCCCTGCACCGCCGACTGGACGAACTGCGCGCACGCGCGCCGCAGTCCGTGGACGGGCCGCGCGTCATCGCGTTCGGCGCCGACGCCCGCGGCGAAGTGCCGCTGCCGTTCCGCGCCGACGCCCAGCTCGCCGGTGGCCGGCTGCGTGTGCTGCCCTACCTGCTGGTCGGCGCGGCGGATGCGACCGAGGCCGTGGCCGCGCACATGGAATCGATGCTGCTCGACCTCGGCATGGCCCAGGCCGAAACCGCATTGCTGGCGCAGGACGCGTTCGGCGTGCGGATCGAACACGCGCGCTATCTCACGCTCCACGACCTGCTGGCGATGACCGCGCTGCAGTATTCCAACCAGGGCCTGGAGCCGCTGTGGGACGTACTGGAGACGGCGCTGCTGGCGCCGTCGAGCGAAGCGTGGCTGGATGCACCGCCGGAGCCGGTGCTGCGGTATGTCGACGGCGAGGTGCGCATGGCACTGTTGACGCCCGACGACTGGCGCGCCTGGTCCGCGGCGACTGAAACGGACGAGACGCGGCTCGCGCGCGGGCTGGCCATGTTCGAAGCCCGCCAGCAGCAGATCGCCGCCGTGCTGCAGGCGCACGCCGTGCCGGTGGTGTATGTGCATTGCCGCCCGGGCCACGATCCACGCGCCGAGCTCGCCTGAGCGTCAGGCCCGGGCGCGGCCTGACGTCACGCCCGGTTCCATTCACCAGGTTGGATCGACCGCCCTGGCGTCCCACCCTGTCGAGCGGCGCGCGCCGCGTCGCGATCTCAGAGATCGATACCGAAGCCGACACCGCCCGTGGACTCGTCACCGGCGAAGGCTGCGCCGATGCTGACCGACACGTTGTCGCCGAGGCGGCGGCCGTAGCCGATCGACACTGCGGTCTCGCTGTGCTGATAGCCCAGGCCCATGGCCAGACGGCCCCGGCCGGGCTTGGCGCCCGCTGCATTGCCGGTCATCTGCATCATCGCCGAGGACATCGCCCCGTTCTTGCTGATGCGTCGGTCCTGGGTGTCGAAGCGATCATTCATCTCGGTGCGGAGGCCACCGAAGTCCAGCGTCAGTGACTGGATTCGCTGGTCCGTGTAGGCGTTGGCCGAGGTCAGCGTCGCCGTGCTGCGGGTGTCGGTGTAGGCGGCGGCCGTCGCCACCGAAGCGGCCGTCCTGGTGTCGGCGTGGCTGGTCGCCGAGGCCAGCGTGCTCGCGTTCCCCGCAGCGGCGCTCGCGTTGGCTGCGGTCAGCGTGGCGGCATCGCCCTGATCGGCCCGGGCATTCGCCGAGGCGAGCGTGGCCGCATCGCGGACATCGGCATAGGTGTTGGCCACGGCGACCACGGTGTTGGCGGTGGCCAGAGCCGTGTCGGCCGTGCCCTGCGCGGTCGCCGCATTGGCCAAGGCGGTATCGGCCGTCCCCTGCGCCGCGCCAGCGAGCACGCTGGCAGCGCCCGCGGACGACTGCGCGCTCGACGCATTGGCCAGCGCGGTGTCAGCCGTGCCCTGTGCCGCGGTTGCACCGGTCAAGGCGGCATTCGCGGTTCCCTGGGCGGCGGCGGCGGCGGTGACCGCTGTATTGGCCGTGGACTGCGCCGAATCCGCGCTCCCCTGCGCCGCCGCGGCCGCAGTGGCGGCAGAATCGGCCGTGGTCCGGGCGGCGTTCGCAGTGGTCAGGGCGGTGTCGGCCGTCGCCTGCGCATTGCCTGCCACCGTTCCCACTGCCTGCAACTGGGCGAAGTTCACGGCGTCGGTCGCCTCGGTGCCCGCGGCGACGTGGATGACCTGCCGCTCGGCGTCGACCGCGCCGACCGACACGACATCGGCACGCAGCGCCACGCTGCCATTGCCCAATGCCACGGAGCCGTTGGCGGCGGACGCCCCGTTACCCAGGGCGATCGCGCCATTCCCTGCCGCGTTGGCGCCGGCGCCGATCGCGACACCGCTGCCGGTGGACGCGCTGCCGGTGCCCACCGACACGCCGTCCGTTCCGTTGGCGATCGAGCGCGCACCGAGGGCGATCGAGGCCTGGCCCAACGCGCGCGAGCTGTCGCCGCCCGCGAACGCACTGTCTGCCCCGGCCTGGTTGTTGAAGCCGACAGCCGTCGCGGAGTTGCCGCTCACGTCATTGTTGGAGCCGAATGCACTGGAATAGTCGGTCAGCGCGCCAACACTGTTCGAACGGCCGAAGGCACTGCTGCTGTAGCCGCTTGCCCGGTTGCGCGATCCCACCGCGCTGGAGGCATCGCCACTGGCAATGCTGTCGAAACCGAACGCGGACGCGGTATCGCCCGAGGCGAGGCTGTCGTTGCCAAAGGCACTGCTGTACCGCCCGCTGGCAACGCTGAAGGCACCTGCCGCGACGCTGTTCGAGCCACTGGCAACGGCATCGTCGCTGCCGTCCAACGCCCCATCCGCGGCGAAGTAGGGCTCGCTGGCGGCAGCGGCCGCATCGGCGACCGCCGTGTCCAGCTGCGACTTGTTCACCGCGTCGGTCGCCTCGGTACCTGCGGCCACGTTGGTGACCTGGCGCTGGCCGCCGACCGTGGCATTGCCCACCGATATGGAATTGACCCGGTCGGTGACGCTGTCATTGCCGAGCGCCATGCTGTCGTCGAACGCGGCCGTGGCCGAAGCCCCGATCACCGTGCTGCGCTCGCCGCTGGCCGTACTCCTGCTGCCCAGCGCCAGCGATGCCGCGCCGCTGGCCGTGTTGAGATACCCCATGGCCGTGCTGCTGTTGCCGGATGCGGTGTTGAAGGCGCCGATCGTCGTGGCGTAGACCTCCTGGCTGCGGTTGCTCGTGCCGAACGCGCTGCCGCCCAGCGCATCGGCAGTGACCGTATTGCCAAGGCCGACCGCGGTGCTGTCCATGGCGCCCGCGATGCTGCCCGAGCCGAATGCACTTGCCTGGAAGCCGCTGGCGGAGGAGCCGATGCCCACGGCGGTTGCGTTGGCACTGGTCACCGACGTGAAGCTGCCCAGGGCGATGGCGTTGCTGGCGTTCTCGCCGATCGTGGCCGAGCGGCCGATCGCGATGGCGCCGGCGGAGCCCGTGCCGATCGTGGAACCGGTGCCCACCGCGATCGCGTCGTCGGCCAGGTCGCCGACCATGGCCTCACGGCCGATGGCGATCGCGGCCACCGAGCCTTCGCCACCCGCGTTGCCGACCCGTGCGCTGGCGACCATCGCCCCGCCCCCACCGATCGCGATCGAGAACGCCGAGAGGGCCGATACCCGCGACCAGCTGCCGAGCGCCGTGCTGTTCAAGGCCAGCGCCTGGTTGTACTGGCCGAAGGCGCTGCTGTTCTGGCCCAGGGCCTGGTTGCTGACGCCCACCGCGGTGCTGGCGCCCGCCGACGCCACGTTGCCGAAGCCGAACGCGTTGCTGAAGTCCCCACTGGCCACGCTGTTGGCACCAGCGGCGACGCTGCTGACGCCGCTGGCCACGGCATAGTCGTCAGGAGCAGCATCGCCCCGGGCAGCGAAATAGGGCTCGCTGTCCGCCGCGGCGAGGGCGGCCACGGCGTCGAGCTGCGCCTTGTTGACGGCGTCGAAGTCATCGGTGCCTTCGGCGACGTTGATGATCTGGCGCTGGAAGCCGGCCAGTTCCGAACCGATCGAGAGGGCGTTCCCGCGCGTTGCCTGCGATCCGGAACCCAGGGCCACCGAGCCGGCGGCCGAGGCTGAAGCCCCCGCGCCGACCGCGACCGCCTGGTTGCCGCCCCCGGAGACCCTGGCGCCATCACCGATGGCGATTGCCGAACGTGCCCCGAAGGACGGGTTGCCGATGAGCGCACCCGAGTAGCCGGCGCCGATCGCGATCGATCCGGTCGAGTCATTCAGCCCCTGGATGCGATCAGGGCCCTGCGCTTCGAAGATCGAGCTGCCCGTGCCCATGGCCACGCTGCGCTCGGCCCAGACCACATTGTTGAGACCGATGGCGACGTTGCTGCTGCGAGCGGTGCGGTTGTTGTTACCGATCGCGACCGAGTTGCCCGCCTCCGCGACGTTCCCGTAGCCCACCGCCATGCTGCCGTCTCCGCTGGCGACGCTGTAGGCGCCAGCGGCCAGGCTGTCGTTGCCGCTGGCGATGGAATGGTCGTTGGGTCCGTCCGTGCCCCGGGCTGCGAAATAGGGCTCGCTGTCCGCGGCGGCGGCCTCGTCGAGCTGGGCTTTGTTGACCGCGTCGGTGTCTTCGGTGCCCGCGGCCACGTTGATGATCTGGCGCTGGATGTCGGCCTGGTTGTTGCCGACCGAAAGCGCGGTACCGCGATTGGCCAGGGAGCCCTCGCCCAGTGCCACGGCGCCCTCTTCGGCCCGGGCTGCGGTACCGATCGCGATGCCGCCCGCATAACTACTGGCGCCGGCTCCGATGGCGATTGCGCGGTGCCCGCCCGAAAAGACCCGGGCCCCGTCGCCTATCGCGATGGCCGAACGTGCGCCGCCAAGCGGCGTGCCGATGTCGGCACCCGCGAAGCCTGCACCGATCGCAATCGACCCGCTGGAATCCGTGGCGCCGATGACGCGGTCCTCGGGCTCCAGCACAGAACTGTTGATGCCCATGACCACGCTGACATCCGCGTTGGTCTGGTTCTGTCCGCCAATTGCAAGACTGAGGAACCCGATCGAGGTGGCACCGGAGCCGATCGCGATGCTGCGATCACCTTGTGCGAAGGCGTACGCTCCCAAGGCAACCGACTCGTTGTTCAGGGACTGTGCCCCGGTACCGATTGCGAGCGCATTGTCGGCCCCGTCTGCAACCGTGGTCGAGCGCCCGATGGCGATCGCCGCTTCGGCACCGGCGCCGCCGCTGGTGCCGATTCGCGCGCCGGTCTCGGCGCTGTCGCCGCCGCCGATCGCGATCGAGTAGCGCGATCCACGCAGGCCCTCCGAGAGATCGGTGATGCCATACAACGTGCCGTAGCTGCCGAACGCGCTGCTGTAGGCGCCTTCGGCCCGGTTGTACAGACCGAATGCGGTGCTGTTGTCGCCGATCGTGTTGTTGCCATAGCCGAACGCGGAGCTGCGCAACCCGTTGGCGACGTTCACGTTTCCGAACGCACTGCTGGCCGGACCTCTCGCCTCGTTCAGGTAACCGAACGCATTGCTCTGTATGTCGAGGGCGCCGTTCCCAACGCCGAACGCGCTGCTCGAGAACCCCCACGCGTCATTGTCAACGCCGAATGCGCTGCTCGAAACCCCTAAGGCGGCATTGTCCACGCCGAACGCGGTGCTGGCCGGACCAGAAGCGTCGTTCCGGGTGCCACAGGCAACCGCGTCATCGCCGGGGGCCTCGCTGCCCGCGGTCACAGTGGTGTCGGCGTCATCCTTCACTTCGCAGACCACGCCCGCCACGGCAGGGGCGGCATACGACAGCGACAGTCCGATCGCACTCGCGATGGCGAGCGCAAGCTGGTTGGTGCGATTCATTGAAGATCCCCGGAAAATAGCGGGCAGCGTCGCGAAAAGTTCGCGCTTCGTCGGGGAATCGATCGCGCCCCGGGCGCCGGCCATTCAGGCACTGTATGCCGGACGGCATGCCGGAGGGTGCCCTCTGTCAAGAGACCGCCGTCCCGGTTCAGAAACAAAACTGAAAATCTGTCGGCAGAGGGCGGCCACATTGGGGCGGCCAGGTTCCTAGTGGATCCCCGTTACCGCTCTGGGGCCTGCTCAGGAGGGGCGCCGTTCTTGGAGTTGCAACGGGCCAGCATGCGGACGTGGCATCTGCGCGGCGCGAGCCGGACAGCGCAAATCGGGCAGCGCCGGCCGCTTGTTCGCGAGTGGTGTCACTCCCACGCACTTCAAGCGCCTTTCAGCCGGCAACGCAGCGCTCGTGTGCCGTCATGCGATCCCGTGGTTCGCACGCCCATCGTTGCGTGCCCGACGAAGCGTCCGTGTTCGATCAAGGGACATAGCGGTGTGCATCGCGCTCGAACTCGGCCGACGCGCCGAGCGGGCCGACATGAAAACGGCGCGGAATACTCCGCGCCGTCGTGGTGATGCTCACGCGCAGACACGCGGTCGGTATCGCGACCCCGTGTCCGCAAAGGCGTGTTTACCGCACCGCGATCACGCCGCAGGCCAGGCGGTCACCGGCGTCGCCGGTCGGCTGGGTGGCGTAGTCGTCTTCGTCGGCGTGCACGATGACGGCCTTGCCGACGATGTCGGTCGCAGCGCCGTCGCCCAGCGTCGCGCCTTCCAGCCAGCCCTGCACCGTCGCGCTGCCGTCGGCATTGGCGGTGATGTTGTCGCTGTCGCCGGCGTGGTGCTCGCCCTGGCCCACGCGGCCATGATCGGTGCTGGCCGGGTTGAAGTGGCCGCCGGCGCTGGTCGCGTCGGGCGCGCTGCAGTCGCCGGTCTCGTGCACGTGGAAGCCGTGCGTGCTGTTGCCCGGCAGGCCGGTGAGGGTGCCGGTGACCTCGATGCGGTCACCGACGGCGGCGAAGCGCAGCTCACCGCGGGTCTGGTTGCCCTGGGTCGGCTCGAGCATCGCGCCGGCACCGGCGCCGGTGGCCGTCGGATCGGTCGAGGGGGTCATCGACGATGCGGTTTCGCCGGCGCGGTCGGCTTCGGCGGCCACGTTGTCACCGGACGCACTGTCGTTGGCACCGTCGCAGGCGGCGAGCGCGAGGGCGAGGACGGCCGGCGTCAGCAGGCGGGTGGAAATCGATGTCATCGGAATGCTCCTGTAGCGGAAGGGCGGGGATCGATGCGCGAAACGCAGTGCCGCGGGCGCTGCGCGCAGGGGGAATATCAGGTGGTCCGGATCACGCCGCAGGCGACGCGGGCGCCGATCGCGCCGGGCGTCGCGCCCAGCACCACGAGCGCGCGGCCGGCGATGTCGTTGCCGGCGCCGCCGCCGAGCACCGCGCCCGGCAGCATCAGGTCGATCGTGGCGACGCCGCGGGCGTCGGCGACGATGCGGCCGCGCTCGCCCGAGTCGGGTTCGCGCGTGAGCACACCGCGCAGCGGGTCGAACTCGGCGCCGGCGCTGGCGCCGTCGACCGCGCTGCAGTCGCCGCGCGCATGCAGGCGCAGGTTGTGGGTGCCGTTGCGAACCAGACCACCGACCTCGCCGCGGACCCGCACGCCGCCGGTATCGGCCTGCAGCACCAGCCGACCGCTGACCAGCGTGCCCGAGGCCGAGGCCAGATTCGCGACCGCGCTGCTCGCGTTGCCGCTCGCGGCCATCGGCAGCGGTGCGGCCTCCTGGGACGGGGGTGCAGCTGCCGGACGCGGCGCACTGGCGCAGCCCACCAGCGCGACGACGGTGAGGGCCAGGCAGATCGGGCGGAACCGGACGACGGACATGCGCGGCACCTTAGCCGCCGGCGCCTCAGCCGGGGATGAAGACCGTTCAGCCACGTCGGCCGCGCGCGCCGAGCTTGCGGGTCAGCGTATTGCGGCCCACGCCGAGGCGTGTCGCGGCTTCGGCGCGGCGTCCGCCGGTGTGGCGCAGCGCGGTTTCCAGCAGCGCCCGGTCCAGACGCTCGCGGGCCTGCGCATGCAGGTCGGTCTCGCCGTCGCGCAGGCGGGCATCGGCCCAGGCGCGCAGTGCGGGCTCCCAGTCCTGCCCGTCACCGGCGACCACGGCAGGCACCGCGCGACGCGGCAACAGGCCGTCGAGGTCCTGGACGGAGATGCGGTCCGCCGGCGCGAGTGCGGCCAGCCGCCAGCACAGGTTCTGCAGTTCGCGCACGTTGCCGGGCCAGTCGTGTTCGACCAGCCGCTGCAGCGCGGCGCGGCCCAGCCGCTTGGGCGGCGCGTCGAGACGCACCGCAGCGGCCTGCAGGAACCGTTCGGCGAGCTGCGGCACGTCGTCGCGCCGGTCACGCAGCGGCGGCAGACGCAGCCGGACGACGTCGAGCCGGTGCAGCAGGTCGGCGCGGAAGCGACCGTCGGCGACCCGGCTTTCGAGGTCCTGGTGCGTCGCGGCGATCACCCGCACGTCGACCCGGATCAGCTCGCGGCCACCGACGCGGAAGAATTCATCCTCGGCCAGCACGCGCAGCAGCCGGGTCTGCAGCGAAGCCGGCATGTCGCCGATCTCGTCGAGGAACAGCGTGCCGCCATGGGCCTGTTCGAAGCGCCCGACGTGGCGCCGCGCGGCGCCGGTGAACGCGCCGGCCTCGTGGCCGAACAGTTCGCTCTCCAGCAGTTCGGCCGGAATGGCGGCCGTGTTGAGCGCGACGAAGGGCCGTGCGGCGCGCGGCGATTCGCGATGCAGCGCACGCGCGACCAGTTCCTTGCCGGTGCCGGTTTCGCCGGTGACCAGCACCGACACCGGCGCCTGTGCGAGGCGGCCGATCGCGCGGAACAGGTCGCGCATCGCCGGCGTGTCACCGACCAGTGCGTCCCCCGTCTCCGCCGGCACCGGTACCGGGTCGGCGCCGGCATCGCCCTCTCGGTCGCCGAGCACGCGCGCGGCCAGGGCCACGGCCTCGTCGAGATCGAAGGGCTTGGACAGGAATTCGTGCGCGCCGCCGCGGAAGGCACCGGCGGTGCTGGCGACGTCGGTGTAGGCCGACATCACCACGACCGGCAGCTGCGGATGCTCGCGCTTCAGCGCTTCGAGCAGTTGCAGGCCGCTGTCGCCGGGCATGCGCACGTCGGTGAACAGCAGATCGGGCGCGCGGCGTGCGGCCAGTGCATCGCGCACCGGCTGCGCGCCGTCGAAGCTGGCGACGTCGTAGCCGGCCTCGCTGAGCGCGGTGGCGAGCACGAAGCGGACCGAGCGATCGTCGTCGACGACCCAGATGCGCGGGGCGGATGCAGTCATGACGGGACGGACTCCTCGGAACCGGTGTCGGCGCGCGGTACGTCGTCCGCGGGGAAAGGCAGTTGCAGGGTGAAGACCGTGTGGCCCGGCCGCGAGCGGTAGACCAGTGCACCGCGGTGCTCGCGCGCGACCTGCTGGGCCAGCGCCAGGCCGAGGCCGCTGCCATCGGCGCGGCCCGAGACCAGCGGCAGGAAGATCTGCTCGACCATGTCCTCGGGCACGCCGCGGCCGTCGTCGACGACCTCCAGGCGCAGTGCCATCGCATGCACCGCGTCGCCGATGCGCACGCCGATCGCTGCGCGCGTGCGCAGGGTGACGTTGGCGGCACCGGCCTGGATCGCATTGCGCACCAGGTTCCAGATCGTCTGGGTGAGGCGGTCGGCGTCGCCGTCGAGTTCGGGCAGGCTGGGGTCGTAATCGCGCACCATGCGCACCGCCCAGCCGGCATCGGCCTCGGCCAGACGCAGCACCTGTTCCAGCACGCCGTGGATGTTCAACGGGCGATGCGGCTGCGGCGCGGTCGGCGACAGCAACTGGTCGACCAGCGCCGACAACCGCGCGACCTCTGCCTCGACCAGCCCGACCAGTTCGCGCGGCTCGCCGTCGCCAACGCGGCGCGCCAGCAGCTGCGCCGCCCCCTTCAGGCCGGCCAGCGGATTGCGCAGCTCGTGGGCCAGCCCGCGCAGCGCCGCCGACAGTGCCAGCGGCATCGCCAGCGTCGGGTCCGCGCCGGGAAACTCGTCGACCGGATGCGCCTCGAGCAGCACGCCGCCATCGGCCTCGCGCGACAGCCAGGCATCGGCGAACCGCGGCTCGCCGCCGAGGAAGGCCAGCGCGAGCCGGCGCACGCGCAGCGGCCCGTCGCTGGGATCGCCGGGCTGGCGCAGCGCATCGCGCAGGATCTCGCCTTCGGCCTCGAGCGCGGCCAGCGGCTGGTCGATCAGCCGGCGCCGGCCCACACCGAGCCAGCGCGCGAACGCCAGATTGCAGTCACGGATGCGGCCGTCGGCGCCGGTCCAGGCCAACGGCGTGCTCAGGGTGTCGAAGGCAGGCGTCGGCGCGGCAGTCGTCATTGCACCAATGTAGTGCAGCGCTGCGGATTCGGGGAGACGGCGGGCAGCCTCAGCGGTGGGCGTGCATGCAGGCCGTTCGAGGTGCCGGGCGCTCTCCGACGACCCCCGGCATCAGGAACTCGATACAGCCGGCGCGATCAGGGCACCGGCGGCCCAAGCTATGGCCGCCTCAGCGGCGGAAGCGCACGTATGCGCGCTTGGCGAGATACAGGATGTGCCCGCCGATCCCGGCATCCTGCGCCTTGCGCAGCGCGGTGTTCTCCGCGTACAGCATGCGGATGTGCGCGTCGCGCTGGGCGATGAGGCCCTGCATCTCCGCGACGTCGTGGGTATCGAGGACGCGGCCTTCGGCGAAGCGTTCCGGCAACTGGCGATTGACGTAATACGTGGTGTGACGCTCGGCGATCTCGTCCGCCGGCCGCTCCTTCGTATAGAAGTACAGCGCGATCGAGCGGCGGCTGATGCCCGCCTGTTCGGGCGGCAGCTGGATCTGGTCGAAGCCATGCCACGAACGCTCGGACGTCTCGAAGATCGCGCAGCGGTTGAACACCGGCGCGATGCTGACGTCGGGACGCGGCGAGGCGTGCGGATCGCGGAAGAGTTCGAAACAGCCGCCCCACTGCGCCTCCCACACCGGGTTGAGATACACGATGAGGTTCAGCCGGCGGTGCCAGCGTTCGCTGGGATGGAAGTTGAAATCCACATGGGGATCCAGACTCATCCCGTTGCGGTTCTCATGCGTGCCGCCGCCGAGGTACCAGGGATCGTAGATCAGCCCGTCGATCCCGGTCAGGCGCGACAGTGCCTGCAGAAACGCCGGGCTCTGGATCGCATCGTCCAGTTCGCGGTAGGCCTCGCCCAGCTGGCGCACCTTGTCGGACGTGGACTTGCCGCCGGGCTGCCCGTCGTCGCCGACGAAGTTGCCCTGCTCGAAGCCCGGAAACGCCGCGAGCAGGCGCTCGGCGACACCGGGCGCGAGGAAGTCGTCGATGACCAGATGCGGAAACGGTTCGGCGGACGCGAACTCGGCGCCGAGGCGGTCGGCGGCCTCGAGCACACGGGGATGGATGATCGAAGCGCCGGGCGATCCATGCATGGGCAGAACAACGGTTCAACGAATTCAGAAGTGTAGCGTCAGTGCTTGCGACCCGCATCGCGTGACAGGACGCCGGCATCCAACAGCCAAGGCGGGATCGGCGAACCCGCAACGCGGCGCAGCACGTGAGGCGCTGGCAACACACAGGCCATGCACGCGCGTGCACAGCGCCGCCGGCAGCGCGGGCATGCGTGCGACAGCGCCGTCGCGTCTTTCGATTACGCGACGATGCCTTCGAGCGACTGCCGCAACGCCGTGAAGTCGCCCCAGGGATGCGCCTTGAGCCGCTTGAGCCGGGCGGGCGCATTGCGCAGCGTCCAGGCGTCGCCGGATTTGAGCTTGCCCAGGTCCTCCCAGCGCAGCGGCATCGACACCGGTGCGCCGGCGCGGGCGCGCAGCGAGAACGAGGCGACTGCGGTCGCGCCGCGGCCGTTGCGCAGGTAGTCGACGAAGATCTTCTGCTTGCGGAATTTCTTGGTCGCGGTGGCCACGTACTTCAGCGGATCGAGCTCGGTCATGCCCTGCGCGAAGGCGTGCGCGAACGGCTTGACCACGTCCCAGCCGGTGCCCGGCTTCAACGGCACCACGACATGCAGACCCTTGCCGCCCGTGGTGCGCACGAAGGATTCGAGTCCGACCTGTTTCAGCAGCGCGCGCACCTGGCGCGCGGCGGCGACGATCTCCGCCCAGCGCACGCCCTCGCCCGGATCGAGATCGAACACGATCCGGTCCGCGGTGTCGGGGGCCTCGGCATGCGCGCCCCAGGGATGGAATTCCAGCGCGTTGAACTGCACCAGTTCCATGACCGCGGCCGCATCGTTGGCGACCAGATAATCGCTGGCGCCCGCTTCGTCCTTGAGCCGCACCGTCTCGACCAGCGACATGCCGGCGGTGTGGTGCTTCTGGAAGAAGCAGGCGCCATCGATCCCGCCCGGGCAACGGATCACCGACAGCGGACGCCCCGCGATCTCGGGCAGCAGCCACGGCATCGCCGCGGTGTAGTAGTCGGCGACGTCGCGCTTGGTCAGCGTGTCGCCGGGGAACAGGACCTTGTCCGGGCTCGACAGGGTCGGCGGTGCGCGTGCGTCGTCGGCATCGCGCTTCGCGGCTTTCTTCTTTGTTGGCGGGTGTGCGGCGGATGTCGTCGCGCGCCTCTTGGTCGTCTTCTTCGACGACGTCGCCCTCGCCGCTGCCTCGCTTTGCTTGGCCATGCCGTTCGCTCCGTCGCGATCGCTGTCGTGCAGGTCGTCCACCGCCTTGTCGGGCCGCACCGCCTTGAGCGAGGGCTGGCGCAGCAAACCATGACCGCCGGTACCGCGCGAGAACACCTCGACGACGAAACGCGGCGCGAACCATTTCGCCGCGCGCAGATCGGTGTCGTTCGGCGGTACGTGGACAGTGGGGTCGCTGCGGCCGGCGCGGCCGATCCGCGTCGTGAGTTCATCGAGCAGTGCATCGCTGAAGCCCGAGCCCACGCGGCCGGCATAGCGCCAGCCATGCTCGGCGTCGGGCCGTGCGAGCAGCAGCGCGCCGAAGCCGCTGCGGCTGCCCTTGGGCGGGGTGTAGCCGACCACCGCGTACTCGTCGCTGGCCAGCTCCTTGGTCTTGCGCCAGTCGTCGCCACGTCCGGGCCGATAGCCACGATCGCCGCGCTTGGAAATGATGCCTTCGAAGCCGGACTCCGATGCCAGTCCGATCGCGGTGTCGGCATGGCCTTCGATATGCGTGCTGAACGCCAGATGGGCGGGCGGTGCGTCGCCGAGGATGCGCTGCAGCAGTGCCTTGCGCGCGAACAGCGGGGCCTCGCTGATGTCGACACCGTCGACGTGCAGCAGGTCGAACAGCACCAGCGCCAGCGCGCCCTGGCGCTCGCCCGACAGCGTGCGCTGCAACAGGTTGAAATCCTCGCGGCTGCCGCGGCCGGCGATCAGTTCGCCGTCGAGCGCCGCCGATTTCAGGCCGAGTCGCGACACCGCCTCGGTGATCTCCGGCACCTTGCCTGTCCACTCCAGTGCGTTGCGCGACCACAGCCGCACCTGGTCGCGCGCAACGGTCGCCAGCAGCCGGTAGCCGTCCCACTTGAGTTCGTGCAGCCAGGCTTCGCCCACGGGCGCGGTATCACCGAGTTTCGCGAGCTGCGGCGTGAACGCACCCGTCGGCGCCGGTCCGCGCTGGGCACCCGGCAGCTTGCGCGCCTCGGCCGCCCAGTCGTGGGCGCGCTGTGTCGGCGCTTCGACCTCGGTCTGCTTGCGTTTGCGTGCCTTGCCCGTGCCGGCGCGTTTCGCATCCTCGGCCGGTGGCGCAGGCACGTCGGCCAGCAGGTCGTCGGCTTCCAGCGTGCCGGCGTAGTCGTCGCGGTCCTTGAACAGCAGCCACTGCGGCTGCTTCGCGGGTTTGCCGGAGCGCACCAGATGCCAGCGCCCCTTGAGCTTGCGACCGAACAGTTCGAAGCGCAGATGGCCCTTGGCCAGCCCGGCTTCGGCATCGCCGTCCGCGGCCCAGACGCCGGTATCGAACTGCGCGACATGGCCGCCGCCGTACTGGCCCTTGGGGATGTCGCCCTCGAAGTCGGCGTAGTCCAACGGATGGTCCTCGACCTCGACCGCCATGCGCTTCACGTCGGGGTCGTAGCTCGGGCCTTTCGGCACCGCCCAGCTCTTGAGCGCGTCGCCGACCTGCAGGCGGAAGTCGTAATGCCGCCGGCTGGCGTGGTGCAGCTGCACGACGAAGATCGCGCGACGGCCGCGCGGCGCGGGCTTGCCCGGCTCGGGCTCGCGCGTCGCGTCGAATGCGCGCTTGCGCCGGTACTCGGTCAGCGACACGTCAAGACGCCTTGCGCGTGGTCTTCTTCGCCGCCTTGGTCGACTTCGCGGTTTTCTTGGTCGCCTTCTTCGCGGCCTTCCGCGTCGCGGTCTTCTTCGTCGGCACCTTGTCGCTGCCCCCGGCAGGCGTGCGCGTGTTGTCCTTGAGGCTCTTCTGCAGCAGCGCGACGAAGTCGACGACGTTGGTCGCGGCGTCCTCGCGATGCGCCGGCTCGTCGGGCACCTTCGCCGTCGCGCCCTTGGCCTTGATGCGCTTCTTGATGATGTCCGACAGGCGTTCGCGGAATTCGTCGTGATAGTCGTCGGGCGCCCACTCGGCCGACATCGACTCGATCAGCTGGGTCGCCATCTTGAATTCCTTGTCGGCGATGCGGTAACTGGACGCGGCACCGGTCGGCAGCTTGTAGTCGGCCGGATCGACCAGTTCCTGGGGATAGCGCAGCAGCATCAGTACCAGCGCGTCGTCTTCGGGCATCACCGCGCACAGGTATTCGCGGGTGCGGATCACGACGCGCGCGATGCCGATCTTGCCGGTCTTCTTCAGCGTCTCGCGCAGCAGCACATAGCCCTTCTCCGCCTTCTTGCCCGGCACAAGAATGTAGGGCTTCTCGTAGAAGCGTGTGCCGATGGTGCCGGCATCGATGAAGGCTTCCACGTCCACCGATTCATGCGATTCGGGCGCGGCCGACGCGATGTCTTCCTTCTCGATGACGACATAGCTGCCCTTGTCGTACTCGAAGGCCTTGACGATGTCCTTCCACGGCACTTCCTCGCCGGTGTCGGCGTTGACGCGTTCGAAGCGGATCGGCTTCTTGTCGCGCGAGTCGAGCATGCGGAAGCTGATGTCGGTGCGGCGCTCGCCCGACATCAGCGAGACCGGAATATTGAGCAGACCGAACGACAGCGAGCCGGACCAGATGGGGCGTGCCATGGGGAACTCCGTTGCGCGGAGCGACGGCGGGCGCACGCGGCGCGGCACCGGGGCGTCGACCGGATCCGCAGGCTTGCACCGCGCACGTCGTTCCCGCGTCAAACATGGCATCGGGCCGACATTCACGCCTGCATCGATATCGGAAGCGGAAGGTGGCGGCATGACCACGCATCCCGACAACACGCCCCCGAAGTCCGACCCCGGTGCCGCCGGCACGCCACCTGCAACCGCGCCCGACGACGCCCGTGACCACCGCGGCCGCCGTGAGCAGCACGAGGAAGCCGCACAGGACGAGGCGCTGGAAGAAACCTTCCCGGCCAGCGACCCGGTCTCGCCGTTCGTGCCCGCGCGACCGCGCCAGGACTGAGTCCGGCGTGGTGGACGCCGGTGACGGCGGCCCGACACGCCGTCCGCGGCCCTGCGCATGGTGTCCGCTGCACCGCCAGCAGGCTGTCCATCCGGGGTGGCCCTAGCCCGCGTGCGGGCCATGCCCCCTATAATCACCGGCTGTAATCGGTTACACCGGAGCGGTGATGCGCCTTGACGACCACCTCGAAGCGCTGCTTGCGCAGATGACGCTCGAGGAGAAGATCGGCCAGCTCGGCATCTTTGCCGACATGCTGCGGCCGTTCGCCGCCGACGTGAATCCCGAAATGAACGAGCTCAATGCCGGCGAGCTGCGCGAGCAGATCCGGGCCGGACGCGTCGGCGCGGTGTTCAACGGCGTGGGTGCGCGGCAGGGCCGCGAGTCGCAGCGCATCGCCGTGGAGGAGAGCCGGCTCGGGATCCCGCTGCTGATGGGCGCCGACGTGATCCACGGCATGCGCACGGTATTCCCGATTCCGCTGGGTGAAGCCGCGAGTTTCGAGCCGGATCTCGCGGAGCGCACCGCGCGCGCCGCGGCCATCGAGGCCACCGCCTGCGGCCTGCACTGGACCTTCGCGCCGACGCTCGACATCGCCCGCGACCAGCGCTGGGGCCGGGTGGCTGAAGCCGCGGGCGAGGACGTCGTGCTCGGCAATGCGTTCTCCGCCGCGCGCGTGCGCGGCTTTCAGGGCGACGACCTCACCGCGAACGATTCGATGCTGGCCACGCCCAAGCATTTCGTCGGCTACGGCGCGGTCATGGGCGGCCTCGACTACAACAGCGTCGAGATCTCCGAAGGCACGCTGCGCGACGTGCATCTGCCGCCATTCAAGGCCGCGCTGGATGCCGGCGCACTGACGGTGATGAGCGCCTTCAACGACATCAACGGCGTGCCGGCCTCGGCGCACGACGGCCTGCTGACCGATCTGCTGCGCGGCGAGTGGGGCTTCACGGGTTTCGTGGTGTCCGACTACACCGCGGACTTCGAACTCGTCGCGCACGGCTTCGCCGGCGACGACCGCGAGGCGACGAAGCTCTCGTTCACCGCGGGCGTCGACATGAGCATGCAGAGCGGCCTCTACGCCGCGCATCTGCCCGATCTCGTCGCCAGCGGCGAGGTCTCGATGGCGACGATCGACCAGGGCGTACGTCGCGTGTTCGCGGTCAAGCAGGCGATCGGCCTGTTCGACAACCCGTACCGCTCGCTCGATCCCGAGGTCGAGGCCGCGCTGGATCCCGAAGCGCTGCACGGCGAACTCGCGCGCGATGCCGCGCGCCGCTCGATCGTGCTGCTGAAGAACGACGACGATCTGCTGCCGCTGCGCAAATCCGGCCAGAAGCTCGCGCTGATCGGCCCGTATGCGCGCGACCGCGAGAACATCGAAGGCTGCTGGACGCTGTTCGGCGACGCGCGCCTGCACGTCAACCTCGAGGACGGCCTGCGCGCCGCGCTCGACGATGGCGCTGCACTCGAGGTCGTCGACGGCAGCGGCATGGAAGAGGCACTCGATGGCGGCATCGAGGCCGCGGTCGATGCCGCACGCAACGCCGATGTCGTGCTGCTCGCGATCGGCGAGCCGCAGGGCTTCAGCGGCGAAGCGCAGTCGCGCACACAGATCGTGATTCCGCCGGCGCAGCAGGCGCTGGCCGAGGCGGTGGCGGCCACCGGCACCCCGGTCGTCGTGCTGCTGCGTCACGGGCGCGCACTCGCGCTGCACGGCGCGGTGCGCGACGCGCGGGCGATCCTCGCGACCTGGTTTCTCGGCACCGCGACCGGGCCCGCGATCGCCGACGTGCTGTTCGGCGACTACAACCCGTCGGCGCGGCTTCCGGTGAGTTTCCCGCGTGATTCCGGCCAGCAGCCGCTGTACTACAACCGCCAGCGCACCGGCCGCCCCGAGCTGCCGGACATGACCGAATTCAAGAGCCGCTGGCGCGAGATGCCGCACAGCCCGCTGTATCCATTCGGCTACGGGCTGTCGTACACGCGCTTCGTCTATAGCGATGTCGAACTGTCGAGCGACACGCTGGACTGGGACGGCACGCTGACCGTCTCGGTGACGGTGCACAACGACGGCGCGCGCGCCGGCGAGGAGGTCGTGCAGCTCTACATCCACGATCGCGTCGCCAGCCGCGTGCGTCCGATGCGCGAGCTCAAGGCCTTCCGCAAGGTCGCGCTGCCGCCCGGCGCATCGACAACGGTGCGCTTCGAGCTCCACCGCGACCAGCTCGCCTTCACCACGCGCAGCGGCGCGTTCACCGCCGAGCCGGGGCTGTTCGACGTGTGGATCGCACCGCACGCCGAAGCGGGCGAGGCCCGTCAGTTCACGCTGCAGGCGCGCTGATCACCGGTCGACGATCGACCGGGTGCGTCGGCGTGACGGCGTGACCGCTGCGTGCCGGACGATCAGCCGGGTTTCTGTGCCCAGACGAAGACCCTCCGTTCGAACGTGCTTGGATGCGCCTCCTCGAAGCGGTCCCATGCGGCAAAGTCGTCCAGGCGGGCGCCCGGCATCATGCGGGCGAATGCCTGCTGCACGGCGTCGGACGCCTCGAGGCCCAGCGGGCGCAGCCCGTGCCGCTCGAGCATCGCGTGGATCTCGACCAGGTCGTGCCCGGTGTCTCCGGGATGCCGCAGCAGATCGCGGCATTCGCTGGTGGCGTAGAAATCGCTGAAGCGCACGACCTCGCGCCGCGGATCACCGGACGGCAGCGCGAGGATCTCCTGGCGCAGCGCGCGGATGCCGGCCATGGTCGGCGGCGTCTGCTGCGCCTGCGACTCGTCCCGGCAGCGCTGGAGGCACTGGCGGCCGCGCCGGCTGTCGAGCGCGATCCGCAGCAGGCCTTGCGGTGCCAGGCAGTCCACCAGGGCCGCAAGCCCCGCCTCGGGGGTCTGCAGATGGTGAAGCGCGCCTGCGGATTCGATGAAATCGAAATGCCGCCCCAGCGCGCGCAACTGCAACAGGTCGGCCTGGGCGAATTCGATGCCGTGGACGTCGTGGCGCTGCGCCATCGTCATCGCGTAACCGAGGTGGGTCCGGCTCGGGTCGATCGCGAGCAGCGTCAGGCCGTCGATCCGCAGCGCCATGTCGATCGCATGCTGCCCGGTCCCGCAGCCGGCGTGCAGCGCACGAACCCCGGCCGGATCGGACGCGACCTGGAGCGCCGGCCCGCCGGCGATGGCCTGACGGGCGAAGTGCGCCAACGGGATGCGCGCCGACTGCGCCGGCAGGGCGGTCCAGCGCGGATACGGATCGGCGTCGTCCTGTAGCCGCACGCGGCTGGACGTGGCGTCGTCGATCGCGGTCAGCTGCGGCACTGTCGCCGATGCCGCCTGTGCCTGCGTGCGCAGCGCCCGCTGTTGCGACACCAGCCGGGTCACGGCATCCGGCCATGCCGACATGGCGAGCTGCAGATCGTCGCCGAGCACGGTGTCGACGGGTGCGTACATCGCGAACGCGAGCACATCGAACGGCGTGGCATCCCCATCCCGGATCCGCGTCTCGAGTGCCTGGAGCTCTGCCGTCTCCGCCGGCGTTTGCGCCCAGCAGTATTCGTTCCGCCAGCATTGCGTGGCGATCGCGACGGCCAGCCGCACGATCGGATCCAGCGCTGCGACGCTGTCGACGGCTGCCAACTGCGCGAGCAGGCGCTGCCGGGCGCCGGTGAGCAGGGTCTCGAGGTCCGGCGTCGTGATGCGTGCATGCACGAGCACCCGCATCAGCAGCGGCATGTCCGCCAGCCCTTCGAGCGGGACCTGCTGCGCGCTGCCGTGTTGCAGGTCCAGCGTCACCCGGGCCATGGCCAGCGGGGCCAGCAACTGCGGCATCAGCAACGGCGTGCCGAGCCCCTCGATGAGCAGGCGGACGACCCTCGGGTCGTGCAGCGTCCAGGCCATCGTGTGCCCGTGATCGAGCAGCACGGCGAGCGCCGCCTGGGCGATGACCAGCGACCCGGGCGCGTGCGCAAGACAGTCGAGGTAAGCGCGCAGGGCGTCGTCCGCGCGGCCCAGGGCCAGCAAGGCCTGGGCACGATGGACGCCTGCCGACGTGTCGCCGGGGGCGAGGCGCAGCGCCGTCTCGAAGCACGCGAGCGCACGTCGGGGCTCGTCGTTGTCGAGCCAGGCGCTGCCCAGCCTGTCGTGCGCGCCGGCGTCGTCGGGATGCGCGATGACGGCCTGTTCGAGTTGCACCCAGCGCTGCCGTGTCGTTGTGCCCGAGTGGCGGCAGGCGTCCAGATGGGCGCGACATTCGGTATTGCCCGGCTCGATGACCAGCACCCGCCTGCACAGAGCAGCCGCCTCGTCGAACTTCAACTGCGCGATGAGCACGGCACTGAGATTGACGAGCACGGAGACACGATCCGGCATGAGGTCCAGCGCGCGGCGGTAGCTGGCTTCCGCCGCCAGGAACCGGTGCCGGGTGTGGTGCTCGAGGCCTTCGAAGAACAGCGCCTTGGCCTGGTCCATGACCGTCATCGGACGCGCGCCTCCGGGCGTGCAGGAATCGTCCAGCCACGCTGCAGGGCGTAGAGGATGCGCCGGTCCTCGTCGTCGAGATCACCGCTCGCCTGGGCGCGGAAGCGCATGCGGAATGCGCGCGTGGCCGCGGCGACGTCGTCGACCGGATACCCGACGACACGCAGGGCCTGGACGACGTCGAAGTCGGCCGGTGCAGGCGGCGTGCCGTCCTGTGGCCAGAGTCCGTAGCCGTGCTCGGCGAGTCGGCGCCACGGGAACTGCACGCCCGGATCGATCTTGCGCGCGGGTGCCATGTCGGAATGGCCGATGACGTTCTCCGGCGGAATCCGCCAGCGGGTCACCAGATCGTCGAGCAGCACCAGCAGGCTCTCGACCAGCGGCTCGGCGAACGGCGCGCGGCCGTCGTTGTCGAGCTCGATGCCGATCGAGGCCGAGTTCACATCGCCGATCGCGCCCCAACTGCCGGCGCCCGCATGCCAGGCGCGGTGCACGTCGGACACCAGCTGATAGCGCGTGCCGTCCTGGCCGATCAGATAGTGCGCGCTGACGCGTCCCCCGCTGTTGCCGGTGCGCAGCGTGTCGAGACTGCGCTGCGCCGAATCCTGCTCGGTGTAGTGCAGCACCACGAGCACCGGGCGGCGCACGTCGTGGTTGGGCGACGGCACCCAGGTCGCGAGCGGATTGCGCGGTGCGTTGTGCGCACAGGCGGAGAGAAGCAACGCGGCGAGAATGGTCAGCAGGAATCGGCTCATGGTGCGATTGCACACGGGCGGCGTTGCCCGCGCAAGCGTCATCGACGACGGCCGCACGAAAAAGGAGGGGCGACGGCCTTCCCCGCCGTCGCCCCTCCATGCCGCGTCCCCCCGGGATCAGTTCTCGTAGGCCGATTCGCCGTGCGACGCGATGTCGAGGCCGGCACGCTCGTCGTCCTCGGTCACGCGCAGTCCGGTGACGGCCTTGACGATCAGCATCACCACCACCGTGACCACGGCGCACCAGACGATGGTGAACACCACGCTGATGAGCTGCACCCAGACCTGGGCGCCGATCGCGAGGTCGGCCTCGGTGCCGCCGAGCGACTGCGCACTGAAGACACCCGTCAGCAACGCGCCGACGATGCCGCCGATGCCGTGCACGCCGAACACGTCCAGGCTGTCGTCGGCACGCAGCAGGCGCTTGAGGCCGGTGACGCCCCAGACGCACAACGCACCGGCGGCCAGACCGATCACCAGCGCACCCATCGGGCCCACCGTGCCGGCCGCCGGGGTGATGCCGACCAGGCCGGCGATCGCGCCCGACGCCGCGCCCAGCGCCGACGGATGCCCCTTGGTGAAGGCCTCGACGATGGCCCACGCCAGCACGCCGGCGGCGGTCGCGACCATGGTGTTGATCATCGCCAGCGAGGCGCTGGCGTCCGCGGCGAGCGCCGAGCCGGCGTTGAAGCCGAACCAGCCCACCCACAGCAGCGACGCGCCGACGAAGGTGAAGGGCAGGCTGTGCGGCTTGATCGCCTCGCGCCCGTAGCCGAGCCGCTTGCCGATGAAGTACGCGCCCACCAGCCCCGCGACACCGGCGTTGATGTGCACGACTGTGCCGCCGGCGAAATCGATCACGCCGCGATGGGCGAGAAAGCCGCCGTCGCCGCTCCACACCATGTGCACCATCGGCAGGTAGGCGAAGGTCACCCACAGCAGCGAGAACAGCAGCACCGCGGAGAACTTGATGCGCTCGGCGAAGGAACCGACGATCAGCGCAGTGGTGATGCCGGCGAACGTCGCCTGGAAGATCACGAACAGGAATTCCGGCAGGCCGTCGGCATCGGTGTCGGCCGTGATGCCGCGCAGGAAGGCCTTCTCGGTGAACGAGCCGAAGAACGCGTTGCCTTCGGTGAACGCCGCGCTGTAGCCGTAGGCCACCCACAGCACGATCACCATCGAATACACCACCAGCACCTGCATCAGCACCGAGAGCACGTTCTTGGCGCGCACCATGCCGCCGTAGAACAGCGCCAGGCCCGGCACCACCATCAGCAGCACGAGCAGGGTGGAGGTCAGCATCCAGGCGACGTTGCCGCTGTCGAACGCAGGCGCCTCGGTCGCCACCTCGGCTTCGACGAGCGCTTCACCGGTCGCCGCGACCGGCACGGCCGGCGCTGCGGTCGGAGGATCCTGCGCCAGCGCGTGGCCGCTCAGGCCGAGCAGGGCGAACGCACACAGCAGCGACAGGCACACCGCCTGCATCCGGGTCGCCCACCCGCGGGTCGTGTTCGTGATCATGGGAATCTCCGTGGGGTTAGAGCGCGTCGGCGCCGATTTCGCCTGTGCGGATGCGCAGGACCTGCTCCAGCGCGACGACGAACACCTTGCCGTCGCCGACCTTGCCGGTGCCGGCTGCGCGCGTGATCGCCTCGAGCGCGGCCTCGAACGTGTCGTCGCCGACCGCGCACTCGATCTTGATCTTGGGCAGGAAGTCGACGACGTATTCGGCGCCGCGGTAGAGCTCGGTGTGGCCCTTCTGTCGGCCGAATCCCTTGACCTCGGTGACGGTGAGGCCGGACACGCCGGCCGCGCCGAGCGCTTCGCGCACCTCGTCGAGCTTGAACGGCCGGATGATCGCGATGATCAGTTTCATGCAGGTCTCCTGTGGAGGGTCACGCCGTCAGAACGACTTGGTAACCGCAAAGGTGATGGTCTCGTCGGGACCGATCAGGTCGTTGTCGTTCCAGGCCAGCGCGACGTCGAAGCCGTTGTCGAAGGTCTTGCCCACGCCGGCCGACCAGAACGCATAGGTCGCGGTGCCGGCGGTGCCGGCGACCCACTGCTTGCCGACGGCGCCGTTGAAGCTCCAGCTGGGCGCGAACTCCCAGCCGACGGTGACGTCGAGATTGCTGCTGCCGTCGGAATCCGGGATGCCGAACAGGTCGGTGACCGCGTAGGAATACTTGGCGCCGAGGACGCTCCAGCTCAGCCCGGCATACAGCTCGGTGGTATCGGCCTTGTTGAAGCCGGCCGGATAGCTGCCCGGATACCAGTAATGCACGGCGCCGACGTCCCAGCCGACGCCGCTGTCACCGAAGTCGCCGCGAAAGCCGAGATAGCCGTCGAGCTCGACCTGGCTGGAGATGTCGGGATCGGAATCGGACAGCCAGCTGATGCTGCTGCCCCAGGCACCGGCGTAGAAGCCGCTGTCGTGCGCCCACTCGATGCCGCCCTGCAGGGCCGGCTTCTCGTCGGTCTGGGTGATGCCGCGGAACAGGTAATCGCTGGTCAGCGTGAGCGAGCCGGACACTTCGGCGTGCGCCGCGGACGCGGACAGCAGGCCGAGCGCGAGCAGCGCGGGCGCGATGATGGTGGTGCGTGACGACATGACAGGCTCCTCATCTGAAAGGAAAGCCCTCCCCGGTCAGTGCGTGCAACGTGGCGCTCCGCGCCCGACGGTCCCCCTGACCATCCTGCGGCCGGCACTCTGTGGTGCATGTGGCCGCGGCATCCCTGCGCGTGGTGCTGCTGGATCTGAAGCCGCCGGCGACGCAACCGACCGTGGGGGAGGGAGGCGTCGCCGTAGGCAGGTGACACGCGACGGGACCGGCACGGCCGGTCCCGTCGATCGATCAGTTGGCGTAGTACAGCTGGTATTCCAGCGGATGCGTGGCCGCACGGAACTTGGTGACTTCCTGCATCTTCAGCGCGATGTAGCCGTCGATGAAGTCGTCGGTGAACACACCACCGGCCTTGAGGAACTCGCGGTCGGAATCCAGCGCCTCGAGCGCCTGGTCCAGCGAATGGCAGACGGTGGGGATCAGCTTCTCTTCTTCCGGCGGCAGGTCGTAGAGATCCTTGTCGCTCGGGCCGCCCGGATCGATCTGGTTCTTGATGCCGTCGAGGCCGGCCATCATCAGCGCCGCGAAGGTCAGGTAGCCGGACTGGATCGGATCGGGGAAGCGGAACTCCACCCGGCGCGCCTTCGGATTGGCCACGTACGGGATGCGGCACGAGGCCGAACGGTTGCGCGCCGAATAGGCCAGCATCACCGGCGCTTCGAAGCCCGGGACCAGACGCTTGTAGCTGTTGGTGCCGGCATTGGTGAACGCGTTGATCGCACGCGCGTGCTTGAACACGCCGCCGATGTACCACAGCGCCATCTGCGACAGGCCACCGTAGCCGTCACCGGTGAACAGGTTGGTGCCGCCCTTGGCCAGCGACTGGTGCACGTGCATGCCGCTGCCGTTGTCGCCGACCAGCGGCTTGGGCATGAAGGTCGCGGTCTTGCCGTTGCGGAAGGCGACGTTCTTGATCACGTACTTCATCGCCTGAAGCTCGTCGGCCTTGGTGACCAGCGAGTTGAAGCGGGTGCCGATCTCGCACTGGCCGGCGTTCGCGACCTCGTGGTGGTGCACCTCGACCTCGATCCCGATCTGCTCGAGCGTCTTGCACATCTCGGCGCGGATGTCGTGCAGCGAATCCAGCGGCTGCACCGGGAAGTAGCCGCCCTTGATGCCGGGACGGTAGCCGCTGTTGCCGCCTTCGTATTCCTTGGCCGAGTTCCAGTGCGCTTCTTCCGAATCGATGTGGAAGAAGGTGTGGCCCATCTCGTTGGCGTAGCGCACCGAATCGAAGATGAAGAACTCCGGCTCGGGACCGAAGAATGCCTGGTCGGCGACGCCGCTCGACTTCAGATAGGCCTCGGCGCGCTTGGCCAGGCCGCGCGGATCGCGCGAGTAGGACTGCATCGTGGCCGGCTCGAGCACGTCGCAGACGATGTTGAGCGTCGGGTCGGCGGTGAACGGATCGACGTAGGCCGACGTGGCGTCGGGCAGCAGCACCATGTCGGATTCGTTGATGCCCTTCCAGCCGGGGATCGACGAGCCGTCGAACATCTTGCCGTCCTCGAACAGGCCGGGCTCGACGATCGACGCCGGATAGGTCACGTGATGCTGGGTGCCGCGCATGTCGGTGAAACGCAGGTCGATGAATTCGACCTTGTGGTCCTTGATCAGCTTTTCGACGGTGTCGATGGACATCGGAAACAGTCACCTTGCGTTGAATGTGTCTTGGTCCACGCAATGACCGTGCCAATCAACAGATGCCGTCGAATCAGCGACTTAGCGTCAGCCTGTCGTGAAGGTTTCAGCTCAAGAGCACCTTACTGGTGCGAATTCCCACTAAAGCACCGAGTTGGTGCAAATCATTGTGGCAGCGGCAGACCACGCCAGGCCTTGACGGTCCGCAGCACGAAGCTGGAATTCACGTCGTCGACGGCCGGCTGGTTGAGCAGGCGATCGAGCAGAAACCCCGAGAAATGCTCGAGATCGCGCACCGCGATCTGCAACAGATAGTCCATGTCGCCGGTCAGGGCATGGCAGGCGATGACCTCGTCCCAGCCGTCCACCAACTCGGCGAACCCGGCCACCGCGGCGCTGTCGTGGTGCTTGAGCTGCACGCGCACGAAGGCCTGCAGACCGAGACCCAGTCGCTCGGCGCTGACCTCGGCCCGGTAGCCGGCAATCACCCCGTCACGCTCCAGCCGCTGCACGCGGCGCAGGCAGGCCGATGGCGACAGATGCACCCGCTCGGCGAGTTCGGCATTGGTCAGGCGGCCCTGGCGCTGCAGCTCGGCGAGCAGTTGCAGGTCGATGCGATCGAGCGTGGCGGCTGACATCAATATTGTCCTGAATTCGGAATCTGCGATGGATTATTGCGCGGATCCCCGCCAGGCGCGCAACAACGCAAGCCCATTGCACGGCTTCGGCGCTATCGTCGATTGTCATTCTTCAATCGCCGGAGCCACCATGTCCGCCCAGCCTTCGAATGCCCCGCGCCGCGTCGAGAACCTGCAGACCGACAAAGGCAAGGTGCCGGTCTATGCCACCGGCATCGTCGAGCAGCCCTGGGACACCTACAGCTCCGACGATCACGCGACCTGGGCTGCGCTCTACGCGCGCCAGCGCGAGCTGCTGGTCGGCCGCGCCTGCGACGAATTCCTGCAGGCGCAGGACGCGATGGGCATGACCCCGGACGCGATTCCGAAGTTCACCGAGCTCAACGCAGTGCTCGAAGCCGCCACCGGTTGGACCCTGCTCGGCGTCGAAGGCCTGCTGCCGGAACTCGACTTCTTCGACCATCTCGCCAACCGCCGCTTCCCGGTGACGTGGTGGATCCGTCGCCCGGACCAGATCGACTACATCGAGGAACCCGACCTCTTCCACGATCTGTTCGGCCACGTGCCGCTGCTGATGAATCCGGTGTTCGCCGATTACATGGAGGCCTACGGCAAGGGCGGCGTCAAAGCGCACGGCATCGGCCCGGACGCGCTGCAGAACCTGACCCGGCTGTACTGGTACACGGTGGAGTTCGGCCTGATCCAGCAGGCCGACGGCCTGCGCATCTTCGGTGCCGGCATCGTGTCGTCGAAGGGCGAGTCGATCTACTCGCTGGAATCGGATGCGCCCAATCGGATCGGCTTCGATCTGGAGCGCATCATGCGCACGCGCTACCGCATCGACACCTACCAGAAAACCTACTTCGTCATCGACAGCTTCGAGCAGCTGATGGACGCGACGCGGCCCGACTTCACCCCGATCTACGCGCGCCTGGCGCAGCAGGACACGGTGGGCGCGGGGACGGTGCGCGACGAGGACCGCGTGTTCCACCGCGGGACGGGCGCGGGGTGGACGGCGGGTGGGGATGTTTGACGGCGGGGATTGGTGATTCGGGATTGGTGATTCGGGATTCGGGATTCGGGATTCGGGATTCGGAACAGCGTGCAAGCACGCGGCGCTTTTCAAGGCTCGGCAAGGCGCCCCAGCGCATTCGTCATCCCCGCGCAGGCGGGGATCCATGGACCTTGATTTCGAGTGACGTCCATGGATGACCAGCCGTTCGGCTGTTGACGAACAACTCGCGCGTGCGCGGGAGTGGCGGGGTTCGAGGTCACTTGCACCGACGGCGCGATGTTCCAATCGTTCGTCTTCACCGATTCCACGTCCACTGCGCGCCCACCATCACCCCGCGCCCCGGACCCGGCTCGTAGAACCGGCCGTTGCCTTCGTTGACGATCACCGAGCCGATGTAGGCGTGGTCGAGCAGGTTGTCGACGCGCACGAAGGTCCGCAGCTCGCCCGCATCGAACCGCCAGCGGCGTGCGCCTTCGAGATGTACGAGCGCGTAGCCGGCCGCGCGCCCGGTCGCGAGATCGTCGACGACGACATCACCCACGCCCACGCCTTCGATCGCCGCGCTCCATGGCCCGCCGCTCCAGTCCAGCCGCGCGAACAGCTGCTTCGCCGGCACACCGGGAATGCGCGCGCCGGCCGTGACCGGCGTCGCCGGCACGGTGCAGCCCGCACCGGTGCAGACGAGATAGTCATCGCGGAAGGTCGCATCCAGCCAGGTCGCGGCAATGCTCAGATCGAGGGATTCGCCCAGCGGCTGGCGCAGCGACAGCTCCGCACCCTGGCGACGTGCGCGGCCGATGTTCTGGAAGCTGCTGCGACCGCCCACATTGCGCGCGACTGCGAGCTCGTCGTCGGTGTCGGCGCGGAACAGCGCGGCGTTGAGCGTGGTGCCCGAACGCGCCTGCCACTTGGTGCCGAGTTCGAGGTTGTCGCTGACCGCCGGCGCGAGATCGAAGGCGAGCCCGGCGCCGCCGTCGGCGCGGTAGCCGAGCTCGTTGAAGGTCGGCGTCTCGAAGCCGCGTCCCGCCGACGCGTACACGCGCAGATCCTCGCGCGGCGCGAACGTGACGCCCGCCACCGGCGAGGTCTGGCGGAATGCGATGCGGCCGCTGTCGTCCGGGTTGGTCGCGGTCACGAACGCGTCGCGCGAGACGAACTCTACCTCGCTGTGGCGCACGCCGGCCAGCAGTGACCAGCGCGGCGCGAAGGTCCAGTAGAGCTGCGCGAACTGGTCGCGGTTCTCGACGGTGTTGCGCTCGTCGCGGCGCAGCCTTCCGCGCACGCCGAGCGTGTCGCCGACGAAATTCTCGAAGCCCTGACGGTCCTGGCGCTGGCGATCGGCGTTCGCACCGACGGTCGCCTCGAGCGGACGCCCGGCCAGCGTGCCTTCCCAGCTCCAGCGCAGATCCAGCCCGCCGTAGCGGTTGTCGAGATCGATGACGCCGCCCGAGTTCAACGGATTGCCCTGCGCAGCCGGTGGAATCGGCAGGTACTGCACGACCGCGCGCTCGCCGCCGTAGGCCATCGCGCGCACCGTGTGCGCCTCGCCGATGCCGTGTTCGTAGACCGCGCCGGCCTGGCTCTGGCGCACGGTCTTGCGCGTATCGAACTGGCGCGCGACCGACGCGACCTGGCGCGGGTTCTCGCGCACCTGCGCGGCGGTCAGGCCGAGCGGATCCTGCGCATCGATGTCGACATGGTTGGCGACCAGATCGAGCCGGCGACGATCACCGAAATCGAAGCGCAATTTCGTGTTCGCCGAATCGCGTCGCGCGGCGCTGTGATCGCGCCAGCCCTCGGTATCGAACCGCGACAGCGCGAGGTTGTAGCCGACCGCCTCCGTGCCGCCACGCAGCTGCGTCGACAGGCTGGTCGTGTCGTCGCGTCCGTGGCTGGCCTTGAACCGCCAGGGATCGCCGGTCTGTCCGTCGGCGCTCCACAGCTGCACGACGCCGCCCGAGGAGTTGCCGTACAGCGCCGAGAACGGGCCGCGCAAGATCTCGATGCGGTCGCCGCCGACCAGACTGAAATGCGAGAGCTGGCCCTGGCCGTCGGGCATCGACGCCGGAATGCCGTCGGCGAACAGACGCACGCCGCGCACGCCGAACGTGGAACGTGCGCCGAAACCGCGGATCGACAGTTGCGTGTCCTGCGCGTGGTTCTGGCGGTCGCGCGCAAGCAGGCCGGGCACGCCCGACAGCGGTTCGGACGCGACGGTGCCGGCACGGTTGCTGTCCGCGTCGCCCAAGCGGATCGCATCGACCGAGGCCGGTGTATCGAAATCGCTGACGCCACGCAGGCGCGTGGCATCGACACGTACACGGTCCAGCGTCACCGGCTGTGCAGATGCGGCTGCAGCGTCGGCGACCGCCTGTGCCCAGGCCGGCATGCCGGCCGTCACGAGTGCCATCGCCAGCAGCGAGCGGGAAACGGCGTGGCTCATTCGATCACCAGCTTGCCGCGCATCACGTTCCAGTGCCCCGGGAACGAGCAGAAGAAGGTGTAGTCACCGCCGCGCTGCAGGCCGCGCACGGGAAAGGTGATCGTGGTCGATTCGCCGCCGCCGATCACCTTGGTATGCGCGATGACACGCGCATCGTCCTTCGGCAGGTAGCTGTCCGCGAGGCGCGCACGCCCGCCGGCGATCGCGACCGAGCGGTAGTCGGCCGTGCGCGTGAGCACCCAGTTGTGGCCCATCGCGGTCGCCGGCACGCGGCCGCTGTGCCGCAGCGTCAGCCGCACCTGGGTGCAGTCGGCGCCGACACGCAGCTCCTTCTGCGCAAACCGCATCGAATCGTCGCTGTCGACAATCAGCGGGCAGACCCGCGCGAACGCACCGGTGGCGGGAAACAACAGCAGCAGCGCGAGCGCGCCGCGCCAGGCGCGGTTCGACATGGTGGCTCCGGATCGGACTGGGGGACGATGCCGTGCATCGCGCCGCAATTGTCGCAAAGGCCGGCGTGAACGGCCTGGGACAGACTGTCGCAGGAGGATCGAGCGGGACGCCGCGATCGTCAGCCCTGCGAACGCAGGACGCGCGTTTCGACAGCCGGCTGGCGAGCCGTCCACGGCCGTCCGATCTGTGTGTCGCAGCGCACGTGCCGTCGCCGCCGCTCGCACCGACGACGGCATTGCTGCGCCCGGCCTGTCCGATGCTCCGCTGCGCCCCCTCGCGCGAACGAGAGGGGTTGCGGCCGCACTCAGGCGCGGCTGACCGTCGCGACCGCTTCGGCCACGTAGTCCAGGGTCTTCAGGCTCAACGCGGCGACGCAGATGCGCCCCGTACCGACGGCGTAGATGCCGAACTCGTCGCGCAGGCGATCGACCTGGGCGCGGCTCAGGCCCGAGTACGAGAACATGCCGGCCTGGTCCTGGATGAAGGCGAACTCCGGCGCGCCGTGTTCGGCGAGCTTCTCGACCAGGCCCGCGCGCAGGGCGTGAATGCGCTCGCGCATCTGGCCGAGCTCGGTCTCCCAGCGCGCGCGCAGTTCGGCACTGCCGAGCACACCGGCGACCAGCGCCGCGCCGTGCGTGGACGGACTGGAGTAGTTCGCGCGCACGATGCGCTTGATCTGCGACTGCACCGCGCGGCTGGCCTCGGCGGTGGCCGAGACCACGGTCAACGCGCCGACGCGCTCGCCGTAGAGCGAGAACGATTTGGAGTACGAACTGGCGACGACGAACTCGGCGATGTCCGATTCCGCCAGCAGGCGCACCGCCGTCGCGTCGGCGTCTATGCCGCGGTCGAAGCCCTGGTAGGCCATGTCGATGAACGGGAACAGCGAGCGCTCCGCCAGCACGGCGATGACTTCACGCCACTGGTCCTCGGTGAGGTCGGCGCCGGTGGGGTTGTGACAGCAGGCGTGCAGCAGCACGACGGTGCCGGCGTCGAGCGTGCGCAGGTCGGCGAGCATGCCGGCGAAGTCGACGCCGTGGGTGGCCGCGTCGAAATAGGTGTAGTCGAGGACTTCGAAGCCGACCGCGCCGAACACCGCGCGGTGGTTCTCCCAGCTCGGGTTGCTGATCGCGATGGTCGCGTGCGGCAGTACCTGCCGCAGCAGGTCGGCGCCGGTGCGCAGCGCGCCGCTGCCGCCGATGGTCTGGGTGGTCGCCACGCGGCCCGCGGCCAGCAGCGGCGAGTCCGCGCCGAACAGCAGTTCGCGCGTGGTCTTCGTGTAATCCGGCATGCCGTCGATCGGCAGATAGCCGCGCGGCTTGGCCTCGGCGGCCAGGCGCTGCTCGACCTCGCGCACCGCGTCCAGCACCGGAATACGGCCGGCTTCGTCGTAGTAGATGCCGACGCCGAGGTTGACCTTGGTGGTGCGCGGGTCGGCGTTGTAGGCCTCGCTGAGGCCGAGGATGGGATCACCGGGGACGAGTTCGACGTCTGCGAAGAATGTGGACACGGAAACGGCCTGTACGACGGAGGGGGCGGATCCCGCAGGCCCGGACGGCGTGCGAAACCCGCCCAGAATACAGCCTGGGCCGAGGACACCGCCCGCGCGATGCGGCGACAATGGCGGTTCCCGCCGCATCGGATGCCGCCATGTCCAGCATTTCCCTGACCCGCCACCTGATCGAAGCCCAGCGACAAGGCCAGCTCACGCCCGACCTGCAGCTGCTGCTCGAGGTCGTCGCGCGCGCCTGCAAGCGGATCTCGGTCGCGGTGGGCAAGGGCGCGCTGGGCGGTGTGCTCGGCGAGGCCGGCCAGGGCGACAGCATCAACGTGCAGGGCGAGGCGCAGAAGAAGCTCGACGTGATCAGCAACGATATCCTGCTCGAAGCCAACGCCTGGGGCGGCCACCTCGCGGCCTGCGCGTCGGAGGAGATGGAACATTCGCAGCCGATCCCCGACGGCTTTCCGCGCGGCAACTACCTGCTGGTGTTCGACCCGCTCGACGGCAGCTCGAACATCGACATCAATGCCAGCGTCGGCACGATCTTCTCGGTACTGCGCTGCCCCGACGGCGTCACCGCGGCCGGCGATGCCGATTTCCTGCAGCCCGGTCATACCCAGGTGGCGGCCGGCTACTGCCTCTACGGCCCGAGCACGATGCTGGTGCTGACCATCGGCCACGGCACGCACGCGTTCACGCTCGATCGCGAGCAGGGCTCGTTCGTGCTGACCAAGGCCGACCTGCGCATCCCGCAGGAGACCCGCGAGTTCGCGGTCAACATGTCCAACCAGCGCCACTGGGAGCCACCGATGCAGGCCTACGTCGACGACCTGCTGGCCGGCAAGGACGGGCCGCGGGGCAAGGACTTCAACATGCGCTGGGTCGCGGCGATGGTCGGCGACGTGCATCGCATCCTCACCCGCGGCGGCATCTTTATCTATCCGTGGGACGGCAAGGACCCCGGCAAGCCCGGCAAGCTGCGATTGATGTACGAAGCCAATCCGATGGCGATGCTGGTCGAACAGGCCGGCGGCGCGGCCACTACCGGACGCGCGCGCATCCTCGACCTGCAGCCGACGTCTCTGCACGAACGCGTGCCCGTGTTCCTCGGCTCGAAGGACGAAGTGGAGGCCGCGACGCGCTACCACCTGCAGCACGACGGCGCGCACGCATGAGCGCCGCCGACTTCATCGACGTCACGCCGGGCGCGCTGTCGGCGGAGGCGTGCGCGGCGATCGTCGCGCGCCTGCGCGGCAGCCCGGACCTGCAGCCGGGCCAGATCGGCGGCGGGGTCTATCCCGAGCTCAAGCGCAGCCGCGACCTGTCGATCAACGACCGTGCCGACTGGGCCGACGTGGTGCAGCAAGTCAACGTCGCGGTCTACGGTGGCCTGATGGCCTATCTGCGCAAATATCCACAGGTGCTGATCGCACCGCTGATGCTGCAGCAGCCCGCTGCCGACGGCAGCCTGCGCCGGCTGGTCGCCGAGGACTTCGCCGACATGGACAACGAGCGCCTCGGCGGCCTGCTGCAGACCTGCCTGCGCCCGGGCGCGATCAACCTGCAGTGGTATGCGGCCGGCGAGGGCGGGTACCCGTACTGGCACTGCGAACTGTTCCCGCGCGACGGCAGTGCCGAGACGCTGCACCGCCACCTGCTGTGGACGATCTACCTCAACGACGGCTTCGACGCAGGCGAGACCGAATTCCTGTTCCAGCAACGCAAGATCGCGCCGCGCACCGGCGACCTGCTGATCGCCCCGACCGCGTTCACGCACACCCACCGCGGCAACCGGCCGCAGAACGGCGACAAGTTCATCGCGACGAGCTGGATTCTGTTCCAGCGGGCGGAGGCGTTGTACGGGGGGTGATGCGCCGGCCGGCAGGCGGCCGCGCCTCGGCATGGGCGTTTCGTCCGTGCGTTGAATGCCTCGATCTGTGCGTCTGATTGCCCCGCAGCGTTGGATCGATTCGGCAGCCCGCCTATCGGTGTTGGCGGTGCCGGTGCCGATGGCTTTGGTTTTTGTTGCGCCGTTTTTGCTGTGGCTCTTGGCTTTGGCTTTGGCTTTGGCTTTGGCTTTGGCTTTGGCTTTGGCTGTGGCTGTGGCTGTGGCTGTGGCTGTGGCTGTCAGCGTTTGACGTGTCGAGCCGTAAAGCGAGCCGAGCACCGCAGGCTGACGCGGCCGAAGAGCAGCCCATGTCTGAGCGAAGCGAGTTTGGGCTGCGTGCCGCGTCAGGCGAGGAGCACAGGGGACCGGCGCGGCGCAGCCGCGGCGGCTCGCGTCCGGCGATGGCGGTTTTGCTTACTTTTGACAAGACAAAAGTAAGCCGCGCGAACAGCGCGGAAGCTCTGTTCTTCGCGAATCATTGGAATCGGGCGCCAGCGGGTGAACGAAGCGAAGCAACGCAAGTGCACGGCTTTCGCCCGCTTGCGCGTGCGAGTCCCTTTTTGAGGGACCAAAAAGGAACCAAAAAGTCCCTTCGCCGGACGCGATCCGCCGCGATACAGCCGCGGCGGTCCCCTGCGCTTCTCGGTCGACGGGGCACGCAGCCCAAACTCGCTGCGCTCAGACATGGGCTGCTCTTCGGCCCCGTCGCCCTGCGATGCTCGGCTCGCTTTACGGCTCGAACGTCAAACGCGCAGAGCAAAAGCACAACGGCAACGGCAACGGCAACGGCAACGGCAACGAAGCGTCGCGCAACAGGCCCTGCTTGCAGCGTCGTCCAGATTCAAACGCCAGAGCCGATCACTTGTCCCGACGAGGACCCGCGCATCCGATCAGAAAACGCCGCTCGGAGGTGACCTCTAGGCCGACGCACACCGCGTCAGCCAAACACCCTCATCCCCGCGGGTGATTCAACACCAGCCAGTACAGGCCGATCTGCTTGACCACCTCGACGAACTTGCCGAAGTCCACCGGCTTGCGGATGTAGCTGTTCACGCCCAGCGCATAGCTGGCCTCGACGTCGAAGGGCTCGGTGCTGGTGGTCAGCACCACGACCGGCAGGCCGCGGGTCGCCGGATTGGCGCGCAGGGCCTGCAGGACTTCGCGGCCGTCGAGCTTGGGCAGGTTGAGGTCGAGCAACACGATCGACGGCAGGTCGGCGGCATCGCGCGCGGCATGCGCGCCGCGGGCGAAGAGGTAATCGAGCGCCTCGGCGCCGTCGCCGACCACGACCAGCTGGCTGTCGATGCCGGCCTCCGCGAACGCGATGCGGGTCAGCTCGGCGTCGTCGGGGTTGTCCTCGATCAGCAGGATCGTGTGGTTGCTCATGGCCCAGTTGCATCCTCGTCCGGCACCGCCGGCAGTTCGATGGTGAAGGTGGTGCCGACGTCGGGTTCGGACTGCACCCGGATCCGGCCGCCGTGCGCCTGGGCGATGCGCTGGGCGATCGCCAGGCCGAGGCCGTGGCCCGCGCCGTCGTCGATCCCGTGCAGCCGCCTGAACGGCACGAACAGTCGGTCAGCATAGCGCATGTCGAAACCGCGTCCGGCGTCGCGCAGGCGCAGCTGGACGCGGTCGCCGTGCCGTTCGCCGTCGAGTGCGATGTGCACCCGTTCGCGATGTGCGGAGAAGCGCCAGGCGTTGTCGATGAGCTTGCCGAGCAGTTGCTTGAGCGCGTGTTCCTCGCCCCAGGCCCACAGGTCCGGCGCGATCTGGATGTCGGCCGAGCGGTCCGGTTCGGCATCCTGCAGCTCGGCGCAGATCCAGTCACCGAGCAGGCTGACGTCGACCGGGCCCGGGGAGCGGGGCGGCCGCGAGGCGCGCATGGTCTCGAGCAGGCCGTCGATCAGGCGACCGGCCTGGCCGGCCGCATCGCGGATGCGTTGCAGATGATCCTGCGCCGTCGCCGGCTCGATCGCCTCGCCCTGGGCGGCCAACCGGCGGGAGAACTGCTCGATCGCGCGCACCGGCGCACGCAGCTCGTGGGAGATGCCGAAGGCCAGGGTTTCATGCAGCAGTTCGAGTGTCTTCAGCGCCGTGACGTCCTGCACCTGCAGCAGCGCCTCGCCGCCGGCGAGCGGATGCAGCGACACCAGCAGATGACGGGTATTGCCGTCGCCCGCCGTCCACGTGACCGCGGCGTCCTGCAGCGCATCGCCGCCGTCGCGAAATCCGCGCAGGGTGCCGTCGAGCTGGTCCGCGATCGCGGGCAGCCACGTGCGGTGCGCCGGCGTGCCCGTCAGCTCGGACGGCGCCACGCCCAGCAACGTGCCGAGCGCGGGATTCGCCTGGCGCCAATGGCCGTCGGCCGCCAGCACGGCAGCCGCCACGGTCAGGGCATCGAGCAGGGGCGCGGCGGACCCGATGGCGTCGGGCGGGCGCGGAATGGCGACATCGGACATCGGGAGGCGCGGGGCGGCGGACCGCGCAGTGTAGGAAATCGCCACGTGGACGCGAGGTGGAGGCCGCGTGAACGGGCGACGGTGGCCGCGCCTGGATCGGGCTAGAACAGCGTGCCCTGCGGCGAGTCCGGGCGCGGCGCCGTGAACAGGTCGCAGCGCAGCGGCGGCAGGCGGCCGAAGCCCAGCGCGCGGTGGGCGCGGGAGAACCGCGAGGTCAGCAGATCCGCGAACGGCCCCTGGCCGCGCATGCGGCGCCCGAACGTGCTGTCGTAGTCCTGGCCTCCGTGCAGTTGCTGGACCAGGCTCATCACGTGCGCGGCGCGTTCGGGATAGTGCAGTTCCAGCCACTCGCGCCACAGCGTCTTCAGTTCGTGGGGCAGGCGCAGCAGCACGTAGCCCGCCGACGCGGCGCCGGCCTCGCGCGCAGCGCCGAGGATCGCTTCGAGCTCGTGGTCGGTGATCGCCGGCACCACCGGCGCCACGAGCACCCCGACCGGGACACCCGCCTCGGCCAGCGTGCGCATCGCCCGCAGACGGGCGTGCGGCGCGGCCGCGCGCGGCTCCATGCGCGCCGAAAGCCGGGGGTCGAGCGTGGTCACGGAAAAGTGCACGGTCACCAGACCATCCGCGGCCATCGGCGCCAGCAGATCGAGATCGCGGACGACATTGGCGCTCTTGGTGACGATGCTGAAGGGATGGCGGGCCTCGGCCATGACCTCGATCAGCGCGCGCGTCAGGCGGTAGCGCCGCTCGATCGGCTGGTAGCCGTCGGTGTTGATGCCCAGCGCGATCGGCGAGCACGCGTAGGACGGCCGGGCGAATTCGGCCCGCAGCCGCTCGGCGGCATTGGTCTTGGCGAACAGCCGGGTTTCGAAGTCCAGCCCGGGCGACAGGTCGAGGTAGGCGTGCGAGGGCCGGGCGAAGCAGTAGATGCAGCCGTGCTCGCAGCCACGGTACGGATTCACCGACTGCGAGAAGCTGATGTCCGGCGACTGGTTGCGGCTGACGATGCTGCGCGCCCGCTCCTCGGTGACCACCGTCTCCGGCGCGGACGCCTCGTCCTGCAGCGCCTGCAGTCCGTCCCAGCCGTCGTCCTCGGCCACGGCAACCTGGGTCTCGTAGCGCCCGGCCACCCACGAGGCGCTGCCCCGCCCCTTGCGGGCGGCCGCGACGGGCGGACGGAGGCGATTTGCTGTCATCGCGGCAGTCTGGGGCCCGCGCGTCTCAGCCCCTGCGACGGGCGGGCCGGTTAGAGATGGCCGCTCCGACCGGCATTGCGCGTTGGACAGTGGGACACCCGGGGCAAGGGAGAGGGGCATGTCATCAAAGCATTGGCCGGCATCGACCGGCCCATCCGCGTCGCCGCACGGAAACGCGCCATGGCGACGGTGAACGCGCCGACCGCGCAGCGCTGCGCGATCTGGTTCGGCCTGCCGACGCCGCGCGAGCAGGCACAGCTCGCGGCCGGCGGCTGGCATCTGCGCATCGCCGGCAGCGACGCCAGCCGTCAGGTCGGCATGCGCGGCGACGACATCGTGGTCCTCGTGGCCGACCTGCGCGGCGCCGATGTCGCCCGCCTGGCCACGCTGGAGGGGATGCTGCTCGAGCACACCGATCTGCCGTCGATCGCGCTGGTGGACGGCGCGCAGGGCGACGACGAGTCGAGCCAGCGGATCCGCGCGAGCTGTGGCCGGGTGCTGCATGCCCCGTTCGACCCCGACGGCCTGGCCGACGCGCTGGCCGAACTCGTCGCCCGGCCGCGGCGCGACATCGACAGCATCGGCGGCCGCAGCCCGGCGATGCTCGGCGTGCGCGCGATGCTGCACCGCTATGCCGACGTCGACCTGCCGGTGCTGATCACCGGCGAGTCCGGTACCGGCAAGGAACTCGCCGCCCACGCCCTGCACGACCTGTCGCGGCGGCGCGAGCGTCCGTTCGTGGCGGTGAACTGCGGCGCCATCGCGCCGACGCTGGTGCAGTCGGAACTGTTCGGCCACGAGCGCGGCGCGTTCACCGGTGCGACGGTGCGCCGGATGGGCCTGTTCGAATCGGCCGACGGCGGCACGGTGTTCCTCGACGAGATCGGCGATCTGCCGCTCGAGGCCCAGACCAACCTGCTGCGCGTGTTGCAGGAAGGCACGCTCGAACGCGTGGGCAGCCACCGCGCAGTGCGCGTGGATGTCCGCGTGCTCGCCGCCACCCACGTCGATCTGGACGCGGCGATCGCGCAGGGCCGGTTCCGCGAGGACCTCTACTACCGGCTGGACGTGTTGCGCCTGCGCCTGCCGCCGCTGCGCGAACGCGGCGACGACGTGGAGCTGCTGGCGCGCCAGTTCCTCGACGCGTTCCGCAGCCACCATCCGGTGCAGGCCCGCGGGTTCAGCGCCGCGGCGCGGCAATGCCTGCGCACCCATCCCTGGCCGGGCAACGTGCGCGAGCTGCTCAACCGTGTCCGCCGCGCCGCGGTGGTCGCCGAGCATGCGCTGATCGAACCCGACGACCTGCAGCTGGGCGCGTCCACCGCACGCGTGGTCGCGCTGGACGACCATCGCGACCGCACCGACCGCGACGCGCTGCTCGCGGCGCTGCGCGCGACCGGCGGCAACGTCAGCGCCTGCGCGCAGCGCTTGCGGATATCGCGGATGACCGTCTACCGGTTGTGCCGCAAGCACGGCATCTCGCCCGACGCCTGCCGCTGGGAGTGATGCCGCCGTCCCCGCAGGCACGGCGGCGCGCGGCCGCCTACAGGGCGTAGGGCACTTTCACCGTGAGGTTGAAGTCAGGCGCATCCGGCGTCAGGCCGATGCCGAGCACGCCGACGAAGGTCGCGCTCGGCGTCATCGCGTGGGTCACGCCCAGGCTCAGCGTCGCGGCGTTGGCATCGCTGCCGATCAGCTTGACCCAGTCGCCGCCGTCGTAGCGCGTGCGCGCCCGCGCATTGAGCCGGTCGCTGAAGGAGATGCTCAGACTGGTGCGTTCGTTGAACGCGAACGCCACGCCGGCGCCGAAGTAGAACGCATCGCCGAGTTCTACCCGGCCCGGGTTCACCGTCAGCGGGTTGTTGTCGAGGTCGTCGAAGTCGCGCGCGAACGAACGCACGTAGCCGACGTTGCCGAACAGGATCGCCGGATCGGTCGTCTTGACCGCCGACAGGCCGACGGTCGCCTGCCACAGGCCGTTGCCGGTGGGCTGCTCCTCGGGCACGGCGAAGCGGATGAAGTTGTCGGCGTCGCGCTCGAGCACCCGCCACGGAATGCCGTAGGGCTCCTGGCCGGTGGGCGCGGTCACGCCGACGTTGAGCACGGTTTCCGGCCACGGGCCGCGTTCGCCGAACAGCTTCCAGTTCGCGCTGGCGCTGATGTCGCCGAGGCCCGAGCCGTCGGTCTCTTCCTGCGCGATCGCCGCCGCGGCGCCGCCTGCGCCGCCCTTCTGGTAGACGGTCTTGCGCGCGATGTAGGGCACGTCGAGGTTGAGGCTGAGCCGGGGGCTGAGCCCCCAGCGCGCGGCGAGGTTGTAGTTCAGCGTGTCGGACTCGACGTTCTCGATCGCGATGTTGCCGAGGAAGATCGCATCCAGCGCGAGGAAGCCGTTGAGCGTGACCTGCTTGCGGTCGTAGCGGTTGTAGCTGATGCCGTTCTCGAGCGTCAGCCGTCGGTTGAACAGCGCGGTGTTCTGCTGCTTGACGTCGGCGACGCTGCGCGACTCGGCGTCCTGCGCGCGTTGCGCATCCTCGGCGGTGCCGGCATAGCCTTCCTCGGTGCGCGGCGGCGCTGGCGCCGCCACCGGCGCGGGTGCCGGCGTGGGCGCTGCGGGCGACGTCGGCGACACCACGGGTGCCTGGGAGAGGCCCGCCGGCGCCACACCGCCCACCCGGGCCTGCAGCGCCTGGATCTGCATATCGAGTTCGCGCAGGCGGCGCACTTCCTGGGCGTAGCTCTGCTTCAGCGCCGAGAGCTCCTGCAGCAGCTGCTGCATCCGCGCCCGGTCCTCGGCGGTCAGCGTGCCGGCGTCCTGGGCCATGACCAGGCCGGGTGCCAGCAACGCGAGACCCAGCGCGAAGGCCAGCGGCCGTCGCGCGCGTACGTGTGTCGATTTCAAGATTGCCCCCTCCCGCATCGACGCGTGGTGGTTGTGTGGTGTCAGAGTCCGCCGGCGCGGGTCATGCCGATCGCCTGCATGAGGTTCTGGTGCACGGACTGACTCGCCGGCACCGCCTGGCGCACCAGGTCGAGCTGCATCTGGTTACCGACGCGGCTGCCGTCACCGGTGAGCTGGATGCTCTGGCCGATGGTGCGGGCGTCGATCCATTGTTCGACCGCGCCCTGGCCCGCCACCTGCAGCAAGACGCGGGCGCCGCCGTCGTCCAGCGTCGCGCGCGCCTGGGCGCCGTCGACGCGCAGCTCGGCCGACGTCACCGTGTCGGTCGACAGCGCCGGAACGGTGCCGTCGCGTACGCGCAGGCTGAGCCCGTTGCGCGCGGTATTGCCGTCACCGGCAACCTGGACGGCCTGCACAAGGCCGCCGACGTTCGCCAGCCCGGACCCGTCGACCTGTCCGGTGCCGGCCACGGCCGGCAACTCGCCGGCGGTGATGGTCACGCTGGGCTGGAAACTCACCGTCGGCCGCGCGCCGCCCAGGTCGAACCCCAGCGTCATCGCGCCCTGCAGGTGCTGGCCTGCCGTCGTGGCCCAGTCCGACACCATGGTCACGCCGAACCAGGCGACGCGGTTGTCGCCGACGATGTAGCGCCCGCGCATCGCGCCGAGTTCGGCGTCGGACATTTCCTGGAGGCCGCCGGCGCGCGTCGGCAGCGCCTCGGGCCCGGCCAGGGCCGGTGCGGCGATCGCGCTCGTCACGAGGACGAGGATCAGCCGGCATGTGATGTGTGTGTTCATGGGAATCCTCGTTCAGAACAGATCCGCGTGGCTGAAGCCGAAATCCAGAAGCTCGGCGTCGGTCAGCGGCCCCTGGCGGGCGAACAGCGCCTTCGCGCTCGGGCGCGCGACCGGCTGCAGCAGCACGGTTTCGCGATCGAAGTCACTCGCTATGACGATAAAAATGGCGCGCGACGGCCACGATTCGAGAAACTCGGCCATCGGCACGCTGCGGTTGCCCAGGATCGGATCGGCGACCTCGACGCGGTCACCCGCGACCTGCTTGAGCACGACGAAGTGCCGGAAGCCGCGCACGTCCATCAGCACCAGCCCCGGCACGCGCAGCGCGCGCAGCCGGTCCTCCTCGATGCGGTAGCCGCGACCGCGCATGCCCAGTGATTCGACGTAGCGCTTGATGTCGAGCAGCGAGAAGCCCCGCGCCTGCACCGTTTGCGGATCGGCCAGTCCCATCATCCCTTCGATGACGGTGGCCTCGTCGACGTCGAGCCGGTAGGCGTACTTCAGCACCGTCGCCAGCGCGGCCGCGCCGCAGCTGTAGTCGGTGTGCTGGCGCACGATGTGGCGGTAGCGCGCCTCGCGCATGCTTTCCACGCGTACCGGCAGCACCGCGCCGTTGGGCAGGATGCCGTGCACCTGGACGTCGGCACCGCGCGCCCGGGCGGCGACCATCAGGAACAGCAGCGCCATCGCGACGGCGGCGATCAGACGGAGCATCGTGAAGCCTCGTATGGAAGGAGGCCCCGCGCCACGGGGCAGGTGGCGCGGGGCATCCGGGAGAGCCCGGCCCGGGGAGCAGGCCGGACGCACACCTCGTGGGCGCTTACTGCTCGCCGCCACCACCCGGGGGCGGTGCTGCCGCGCCCGGCTGGGCCACCGCCATCGACAGGCTGTTGGCCTGCAGGTTGCCGGTGCCCGATGCCACGTTCACGCCGATGTTGCCCGACGCGCTGCTGAAGGCACTGCCCGACAGGCCGGCGGTGTTGGTCGCCGCGACCGCCACCCAACGCGAGGTCGTGACCTCGCCGCTGAGCGAGGCTTCGAGCTCGGTGTAGCCGAGTTCGATGAAGCCCAGATCACCCGATTCGCTGCCCTGGTAGCTGCCACGCGAGTCGGTGTCGAACGCGAGACCGCCCACGCCGGTGCGATAGGGATTGCGCACGGCGCCCTGGCTGTCGATATCGAAGTCGGCATGGCCGGTCGCATTGCCCGCCGGATGGCTGTTGCCCGACCACAGGTCGGAGTAGAAGTTCGACTGCTGGTAGGCGTTGCCGCGGCTGGTCGAGGTGCCGCTGGTGCTGCCCTCGTAGCCGCCGAAGCCCACGGCGACCGAACCGCCACTCATCGTGCCGCTCAGCGAGACATCGACGGTGTCGGTGAAACGCTCGTAGCTGCCGGCGTTGGAGGTCTCGTTGCCGGCCGACATCTGGTTGGAGCTCACGCTGGCCTGCGCGTAGGCGGCGGTGGCGACCGAGGCGGCCATCGCGTTCTTCTGCGCGTTGTTGTTGCCCGAGGCGATGTTGACGCCGATGTTGCCGCTGGCCGACGAGAACGCGTTGCCGCCGACACCCGCGGTGTTGGTCACGCCTTCGTTGATCGTGGTGTTGTTGCTGCCCGACTGGTTGACGAACACTTCGGCATCGGCGAGCCCGAACGCGAAGCCCGCGTCGGCGGCCGACAGCGCCGCGGCGTTGTCCTGCACGTTGTTGTCGCCGGCGGCGACGTTGAACAGCAGGTTGCCCGAGGCGTCGGAGGCCACGTCGTCGGCGATGCTGGCGTCGTTCTCCAGCACTTCGTTGAGGCCGAAGTTGTTGCTGACCGACTGGCGGTTGTCGACGACCGCGATCGCGGCCGAGTCGAGATCGATGTCGCCGCTGATCGTGGGATCACCGCTGAAGGCGATGTCCGAGCTCAGCGACAGGTCCTTCTCGAGATTCACCGACACGCCGTGCTCGTTGCGCTCGCGACGGATGTCGGAGCTGACGTTCTCGGTGCGGTCGATGTCCTCCTGCACGCTGTTGGTGCGGATGCGATGGGCCTCGTCGAGGCTCTGGTCGATGGTCAGGTTCCAGTCCACGGTCTGGTCGACCGTGGTGTTGGTCGTCGTGGTGTTGGTTTCGTAGTTGCGGGTGTCGTCGATGGTGATGTCGTGATCGACGATGCGGCGATCGATCTGCGTGCGCGAGGGCCCGCTGGCCTGCGCGGCCGAGGCGGCGAACGCACCGACGGCGATCGCCAGGACGGTCCATTTCATGGTCTTCATGTTGATCTCTCTCTCTTGGTTCACGTGGAAGTTCCGTTGAAGTGCCGGATCACGGACCGGTCTGGACCGACATCGACAAAACGTTGCCGGTGTCGTTTCCCGATCCCGCGACCTGGTTGAGCTGCAACACACCTTCGAAGCCCTGCAGCGCAGTGGACTCGACGGATGCCACGCGACGTCCCGCTGTCGCGCCCCCTCGTTCGAAACCGTGCTGTTGCCCCGCCGACGCGAAGGCCGCCGACAACGCTGCGTCGTCGTCGGTCTCGCGTATGCCCTGTTGCGCCAGCGCGAGCGCCACCGCGTTGAATGCGGAATTGCCGCTGCCGCTGGCCTGGTTGATGCCCGCCAGTCCCGATGCCCCTGCGAAGGCCCGGCCGGTGATGACCGCCGATGCCGCATCGGGCGCCGTGGCGCGGTCGCCGCGTCGCGCCTGGCGGACGTCGGCGCTGGCGAGCGCACGCGTGCCGACGGCGATCGCGCGCAGATTCGTCTGCTGGTTGAGGTCGCCCGCGGCGACGTTGAGTGCCAGCGCGCCGGATGCGCCCGAGAAGGCGCTGCCGTCGACCCGCGACTGGGTGAGATACCCGAGCATCGCGCCGTAGTCGTCGGCCAGCGCCGGCGCGGCGCACAGTCCGACGAGAAGGCCGATCAGGCCCACGCGCGCGCTCACGGACCGCTCCCGCTCGCCGGCTGGCCGAACGGCAGTTGCGACAGGGCGCTGGTGACGTGACCACCGATGCCGCGCGTCGCATTGCCGACGGCACCGAGCGGGCCACTGGTGCCGCCGCCCAGAGCGCCCGAGGCCTGCAGGGCGCCGCCATCGCGGCCGGCACCGCCGAGCGAGGGACCGGCCAGCGTGCGCACCATCGGCGCGGCGAGGCCACCTGGTGCCTGTGCGCCGGTCTGCACCTGCTGCCCGGTGTCGAGCGCGAGGAAATCGGCATCGCTCAGCTCGGTGCTGGCCAGGGCGGGCATCAGCTGGCGGTTCGGGGTCGGATCGACGATCAGGCCGATGCTCGGCGGCGCGGGACGCACCGCGTGGCGCGCGTTGACGTCGCGCAGCAGCACCATTTCGCCGTGCTGGGGCTGGACCGCGGTGCGCGCGCCCGCGGCCCGTGCGTCGACGGCCACGAGCGCAAGGCAGGCGCCGAGCGCGCAGATGGCGGTCTGGACTGGTGTGCGCATCGCATGGCCCCTGTTCGATGGATGACAGGGTCAACGCATGGGCCGTGCCAGTCTTTTTAATCCAATCAATTCAACTGGTTATCGGATCGTCAACGCTGGCCTGTCGTTCGCCGCCGTCGCCGGGGTGTTGCACCCCGGGCACGGGAATCGCGCGCAGATGGCGGCCCACCGCGCAGCGAGCCGTGTCACCTGGGTGCGACAGTGCGATGTGACATGTCGCAGGGCGTCGGCGTCATCGCGAACCGGCACCGCGCCGGTACCCTGTGCGCGGCGCGATCGGCGCCCTCGTCGAGTCCGCCATGTTCGAAGCCGTGCAGCGCGCCTGGGAGGCGCTCGCCACCACGCCGCATCTGATCGCCCTGCTGGTCGGCGGCTGGCTGCTGTACCTGGTGGTGCTGGGCGGCTGGATCGTGCTGCAGAAGCGCGAGCCGGTGGCGACGCTGAGCTGGCTGCTCGGCCTTGCACTGCTGCCGTATCTGGGCTTTCTGATCTATCACGTGTTCGGGCCGCAGAAGATCCGCCGCAACCGCCTGCGCCGCAGCCGCAGCCGCGCGGCGATGCAGAACTCGGCGATGGACGCGGAGGACGGCGAGGCGGCGGAGCTGGTGCGCCTGGCCCAGGCGACGACGGGACTGCCGATCACCTCGTCATCGCAGGTCGACCTGCTGGTCGACGGCGCAGCCAAGTACGACGCACTGCTGGCCGACATCGCGCGCGCCGAACATCACATCCATCTTGAGTACTACATCTACGAGCCGGACCGCACCGGCCAGGTGCTGCGCGACGCGCTGGTCGAACGCGCGCGTGCGGGCATCCGCGTGCGCCTGCTGATGGACTTCGTCGGCTCCGGTGCCTCCCGCCGCTTCTTCGCGCCGCTGGTCGAAGCCGGCGGCGAAATCGCCTGGTTCCATCCGATGCGCTTCGGGCGCGTCTGGCAGCGGCCGTGGACCAACCTGCGCACCCACCGCAAGATCGTCGTGATCGACGGCCGCATCGGCTACACCGGCGGCATGAACATCACCGACGAGCAGGACGAGCGCCTGCGCACCGACGCCTATCGCGACCTGCACATGCGCATGGTCGGCAAGTCGGTCCGCGTGCTGCAGCTGGTGTTCGCCGAGGACTGGGCGTATGCGACGGGCCGCCGGGATTTTCTCGCGGAGGTCGAACAGCAGACGCCGGCCGCCGACGCGGGCCCGGTGCGCACGCAGATCCTCACGTCCGGGCCCGATTCGACCTGGGAGGCGATCCACCGTGCGCACGTGGGTGCGATCCACACGGCGCGCGAGCGGGTGTGGATGACCACGCCGTACTTCGTGCCGGGCGAGGCCGCGATGATGGCGCTGACCTCGGCCGCCCTCGCCGGCCTCGACGTGCGCCTGCTGGTGCCGCGAGTCAGTGATTCATGGCTGGTGACGCTGGCCGCCCGCTCGTATTTCGGCCAGCTCCTCGTCGCCGGCGTGAAGGTCTACGAGTACCGCTCGCGCATGCTGCACAGCAAATCGCTGCTGGTCGACGACCATCTGGCGATCATCGGCAGCGCCAATTTCGACCACCGCAGTTTCCGGCTCAATTTCGAACTCTCGGTGCTGTTCCATGATGCGGACATCGCGGCGCGGCTCGCCCGCCTGATCGAAAGCGAATTCGCGCACGCACCGCGCGTGCATCGCGGACGGCCGCGCCCGCTGCTGTCGGCCCGCCTGCCGGAGGCGCTGGCTCGCCTGTGCTCGCCGCTGCTCTGAGCACCGGCAGGGCGCGCCCGCAGGTGCACGGTGGCCGACGACCGGAGCCGTGCGACCGACGGAAGGGACGGCGGCGGCGCCGCGGCCGGCGACGCACTGGTTTAGACTGCGCCGACGTCCGGCGGAGTCCGTTGCATGCCTTGGCTGTTCCTGCTGCTCGCACTCGGTGCGCTCTTCCTCGCGTTCTCCACCACATCGGTGCCGCTGGCGGCCGTCGCGCTGCTGCTCGCGCTGGTGTTCATCGTCGTCGGTGTGCTCGGCCTGCTGGCGCAGCGGGTCGGCAACCAGAGTCGCAGCGAGGCGATGATGGTCGACCCGGCCGAACTGCGCCGTCTGCGCGAGCAGGCCGACGCGCGTCGCGCCGCTGCCACGCCGCCGGCCGACCCGACCCCGCACGATCCGCGCTGAGCCCGGTCGGCCCGACACAGGACAGCATGGACGGATCGCGCCCGTGACGCGGCTCAGCGTCAATCTCAACAAGATCGCGGTGCTGCGCAATTCGCGCGGCGGCGATGCACCTGACGTGCGCCGCGCGGCGACGGTCTGTCTCGATGCCGGGGCGCATGGCATCACCGTGCATCCCCGGCCCGATGGCCGGCACATCCGCACCGCCGACGTGCATGCGCTCGGCGCACTGACGGCGGCGCGTGGGATCGAATTCAACATCGAAGGCAACCCGTTCGCGCCACCGCGCCCGGGCTATCCCGGCCTGCTCGCGCTGTGCGAACAGGCGCGCCCGGCCCAGGTGACCCTGGTGCCGGACGGCGACGGCCAGCTGACCTCGGATCACGGCTTCGATTTCGCGCGGGATGCGGCGGCGCTGACGCCGCTGGTCGATGCGTTCAAAGGGATCGGGTGCCGGGTCAGCCTGTTCGCCGATGCCGGCAGCGATGTCGAGACGGCCGCGGCGATCGGCGCCGACCGGATCGAGCTCTACACCGGCCCCTGGGCCGAGGCCTTCGCGTCCGACGCCCCGGGCACCGTGCTGCCCGCGTTCGTCGACACCGCAGCGCGCGCACGTCGGGCAGGGCTCGGCGTCAACGCCGGTCACGATCTGAGCCAGGCCAACCTCGCGTCGTTCCTCGACGCGCTCGCCGACGTCGACGAGGTCTCGATCGGCCACGCGCTGATCGACGAGGCGCTCTACGAGGGCCTCGAGGCCACCGTGCGGCGTTACGTCCGGATCGTCGACCGCCCGCCTGTCGTCTAGCTCACCGCTTGGAGGCGTGTTCGCCTCGGAGCCCGCACTGGCCCGCGTCGCTTCGATATCGGCGAATCGAACGGCATCGCCTGCGTCGCATGAGGCGATCTGATACTCACGTGCTCTCCGTCCGGATCGTCCGGCTCCAGTGCCGTGTGCGCCGAGCGCGGTGCCGGATGCTGTGAAGGCCTGCGGAAAGAGGCGAGACGGCGGTGTTCCGTCTTCGCCGCTGGCGACGCAATGCGGCGTCGCGCGACGAACGCGGCGGTTCGCCCTCGACTCGAGCTGGGGCAGCCAGTGCCGACTCGCGTGCATATCGGCCCAGACGATGGCGGTGGCGATCACGCGTGATCGGCACTGGAGACACGCACGACCGTCCAGCCGACGCTCCGGCGGCGCTGCAACCTGTCGGGGGATGCGTTACGTCCGTCCGTTGCCGCTTCACCATTCCGACGGATTGATGCGCCGTGTGCGATGCGTCGGGGCGTCGGGGCGTCGGGGCGGCATCGATCTCGACGGAACGATGTCAGGCGAATTGAAGGTTTGCCGCGGCCTGCGATGGTGTACACGTGCGATGTGGAGAAGACTGCCCGACCGCGGACGTGTGGGCCCGTCAGCTGCCTGGGTGAATCGTGTAGCGCAGCTGACAGGGAAGGTCTGAATCACTGCCGTCATTCCCGCGAAGGCGGGGATCCAGGGACTTCAAGCCTTCGGAAGCCAAAGACGCTGGATTCCTGCCTTCGCGGGAGTGACGGCCAGAAGCGGGAGTGTTCGGACCTTCCATAGGAAGACGACAACGCAGCGTCTTCCATCGGTCCACGTCCTCAGGCCACAGAGGCAGGACCGGTCGATCGGATGCTCGCCGCGTGCGACGAAGGCACGCCGCTGATTCGCCTCGCCGAACCGACCGACCGTCGTGGCGTCGTCTTTTCGATCCATCAACAGGGCGCATCCGGCATGAATGATCGCACTTCGGACATCGACCGGTTCCATCCACCGCGACAACGCCACGATGCGCGCACCAAAGCGAATGGGCCGTCGACTGCGCAGCGACTACGGTCAGGAATCGCCCTGGCCGCGCCAAGCAGCGACGCAAAAAAAACGCCGCCCGAAGGCGGCGTTGAAATCGATCAGGTAAGCGTCGTGCGTGCTGCAGGCCCGCACCGACGGTTGATGCGGTTTACTGCCGAACGAAACCGATCTTCTGCATCTGCGCGTTCTTGGCTTCCGCCAGGACCTTTGCCAGCACGCCGTAATCGGCGTCGCCGCTGGTATCGATCTCCAGCGTCGGCTGGTTGGTCGGATCGCGCTGGATTTCCGATTCCATCATGTTGCGCAGCGCCGAGATCGGCGTCGGGCTGTCGTTCCAGAAGATCTGGCCCGAGCCGTCGATACGCAACCGGATCGGCTCCGGCGGTTCCACCGGATTGTCAGGCGGCGTCGTCGAACGCTGCGGCAGATCGATGTCGATCGGATAGGACGCCTTGGGCGCTGTGACCATGAAGATGATCAGCAGCACCAACATCACGTCGCAAAGCGGAATGATGTTGATGTCGGCCATTGGGCCTTCGCCACCGGATGAAAATGCCATGCGTGTTGCTCCGGTTTACCTGGATTCGATCGTCGCGATGAAGCCCACCTTGCGCATGCCCTGGGACTGCGCAACGTTGACCACGTCCTGGATCGTCCTGTACTTCGTCGTCGCGTCGCCACGGATGTTGACCGGGGGCTGCGGCGTCTTCTGGGCCTCGACCGAGAACATGCTCTCCAGAAGCTGGAGCGTCACGGGCTCGTCGTTGAGGAAGATCTCGCCGCTGTCCGTCACCGCCACCGTAAGTGGCGGTGCGGACTGACCCGTTTCCGGGCGCTCGTCGAGGTTGGCTTCCGGCAGGTCGACCTGCACCTTGTGCGCCATCAGAGGGGCCGTGACCATGAAGATGATCAGCAGCACCAGCATGACGTCGACAAGCGGGACGATGTTGATCGTGGCATTGACCTTGTCGTTGCCACCACCTGAGCTGAAAGCCATGTCGAAACTCCGTTATCGCGGACTGCTACGAGACGTTCTTGATTAGACCTTGGCCGACGGGGCCGGCGGCGCAACGTCGCCGACGCGCGAGCCGGTGGCGAAGAAGTCGTGCAGGTCGTGCGCGAACGTGTCGAGCTTGTTGTTGAGGCCGCGGTTGATGCGCACGAAGAAGTTGTAACCCAGCACCGCCGGGATCGCGACGCCCAGACCGATCGCGGTCATGATCAGCGCCTCGCCGACCGGACCCGCCACCGCGCCGATGTCGGCCTGGCCGCTGGCACCGATGCGGATCAGGGCGCGATAGATGCCCCAGACCGTACCGAGCAGACCCACGAACGGCGCGGTCGCACCGACGGTGGCGAGCAGGGTCAGGCCGTCTTCGAGCTTCAGCGATTCGCGGGTCACGGCCTGACGCAGGGCGCGATCGACGAATTCCGAACGGTTCAGCGACTCGACCAGACGCGAACCTTCATGACGCTGGTGGTGCGCAGCGGCCTGGGCGGCGTCGAGGGCGACCTTCGAGAAGGGCTCGCTCTTGGGCTGCTCTTCCATGAAGCGGATCGCGTCCTGCGCGTTCGGGGTTTCCCAGAACGTGTTGATCACGCGGTCCGAGCTGCCACGCAGACGCGCATTCTTGATCGCGTTGTAGATGATCCAGAAGATCGACATCGCCGACATGATGATCAGCACGATGAGCACGGTCCAGTTGACCGCGTCCATGTGCTCGATCATGTCGGCGAAGCCCATCGACTCCAGACCGGCAGCGTTGGACACAGCGGCGTTGGTGGTTTCCTGCAGCATGACGCTTACCTTCTAGATGTAGTGGTTTGAAGAGTGGAACGTTTGACGCGGGTCAAGCGGGCGTCCGAAGGGGACGCCAGGTATCGGGTGTGACGTGGCCGGATCAGCTCAGGCTGAAGTCGACCGGGACGCGGACGCGACCGGCGGCCGGCTTGCCGTCCTGCATGGCGGGTGCGAACGACCAGCGACGGGCGGCTTCGATCGCGGCGCGATCGAGGTCACGGTTGCGGCTGGACTTCTCGACCGACACGTTGGTCACGTTGCCATTGGCGTCGACGTCGATGACCAGGATGACCGTGCCTTCGATCTGCGCACGCGCGGCGGCGGGCGGGTAGCGCGGCGGGTTCATGTTCTTCGACGAGATGTCGACGCTGGCACCGATGTTGGCGACCGGGGCCGGCGGCGCGGGCGGGGCCGGCGGCGGAGCCGGCGTGTCCATCGGCGACGGCGTGTCGAAGATGACCGGCGGCGGCGCTTCCGGCGGCGGTGGCACCGGTGTCGGACGCGGCGGCGACAGCTCCTTGATGGGCTGCGGCTTCGGCGGTTCCGGCGGCGGCGGCGGCGGCGGCGGGGGCGGCGGCGGCGGTTCGATGATGACCACGCGGGTCGCCATCTCTTCGTCGGGCGCGGTATTCGGCGGATTCACGGGCGCCAGCAGCAGCATGACGGCGGCGGCATGGAACGCGACCACCATCGTGAAGCCGGCGATGCGAGCCCAGTTCAAGCCCTCGTCTTCGTCGTTCCTGTTGGTCGTCGTCGAACGTTGCGTCATGCGGAGAACTCTGGTGAGGCCGGGGTGCGAACCCCGGTGGGGATGTTGGTCTGTCGCCCTTTCGGGCGGCAGGAACCCTAAAGCTTATACCAAGACAAGCTGCCTGCACCATCCATGGCAGGTAGAACTTTTTCTTAACGCGATGAAATGATGCGCTCGGCGTCGGCGTTGGATTTCAGGCCTTTCGCGATGGCCTGACGTGCCGCGTCCTTCGCTTCCGCACTGCGTCCTTCCTGATGCAACACGCGCGCGAGGTTGAGGTACGTCTCGCCGTTTTCCGCGAGCGGGGCGGCCTTCTGCCACGCGTCGATCGCCGGGCCGACCTGGTCGGAGAAGTAGTAGGCCTGGCCGAGCGCCGACATCGTGCGGAAGTCCGACTGCAGCACGTTCTTCTCGAGGCCGTCGTTGATCACCGCGATCGCCTCGCGCTCCTTGTTCTCGCTGTTGAGGTATAGCGCATAAAGATTGCGGTATTCGCTTTCCTCGGTCAGCTGGCCGCTGCTGCGCAGGCGCTCGAACACTTCGATCGCCTTGTCGTTCTGGTCGGTCTGCAGGTACGAGACCGCGAGATTGATCTGCGAGCGCTTGTCGTCCGGCGTGGCCTGGGCGACCTGTTCGGCCATGCGCGTCGCCTCGGCGGTGTTGCCCGATTCGGCGTAGGCGCCCATCAGCAGCTGGGTCCACTGCGGATCGACGTCGCCACCGGATTCGACCAGCGGCTTCAGCGTGGCGATCGCCTCGGGATAGCGCTCGAGGCGATAGAGCATGTTGCCCTTGAGCGCCTGATCCTTCGGGTCGGTGGAGCCGGACTCGGTGAGGTAGCGATCGAGGGTGACCAGGGCCGCGTCGTAGTTCTGCTCCTGCGCTTGCAGCTGCGCGATGATCAGCATCGCCTGGAAGTGGTTGTCGTTGTCGAGGCCACCGAGGTCGATCGCCTGCTGCAGATACGTGGTCGCGCGATCGTTGTCCTCATTGAGGAGCAGCTGGCCGGCGAGCAGCGCGGCGATCGACTTGTCGTATTCGTTCGCACGCTCGTTGGCGAGGATCTCCTCGGCGATCGGCAGGCCCTTGGCGGCGTCCTGTTCGGTGTTGGCTTCCGACAGCGTGTTGAGCTGCTTGGCCAGACGCTGGCTCGCGGCGATTCCGGGGGCCTCACGGGTCGCATTCGGATAGCGGGCCTCGGTCTCCGGCTGGGCCTGGCGCGAGCTGCGACGTTCGTTGCGCTCGGTCGAGCGGGCGCTGCGGTCGGCGCGCGTGCTGCGCTCGCTGCGGTCGCTGCCCGCATCCTGTGCGTGCACCGCGACAGGCGCGGCGAACGCCAGCAGCGCGGTGGCGATCGCGCCGGCCAGCACAGGGTTGGAGAGACGGAACTTCGACATCGGGACACCTCGTTTGGCAGGCGCGATCGCGTCGGGGCGGTCGCGAATACGGAATACGTCGATTATGGACGAGCGGACGCGGGGCGGCGAGCGAAGCGGACGTGCAGGCTCAACCGCAGCTCGGGCGCTTGCCCGCCGCGCGCGCCTGCTCGTAGGTCGGCACCAGCGCGTTCGCACGCGTCTGCAGTTCGCTGATCCGGCTCTCGGGATTGGGGTGGGTCGACAGCCACTGGGGCGGACGGCTGCCACCGCTCGCGGCGATCATGTTCTGCCACAGGCCGACGGCCGCGCGCGGGTCGAAGCCGGCCTTGGCCATCAGTTCCTGGCCGACCACGTCGGCCTCGGTTTCCTGGGTGCGCGTGCCCGGCAGCAGGAAGGTCGCCTGCAGTGCCGCCCCGCCGAGCTGGCTGGTGGATTGCTGCGCGCCCTCGCCGTAGCGCGATCCCAGCAGGGCGCCGGCGACGCCGAGTGCGCCCTGCGCGCCCATCTGCCGGGTGATGCGCTCGTCGTGGTGGTTGGCGTAGACGTGACCGATCTCGTGCGCGATCACCGCAGCGAGCTGGTCCTGGTTGCGAGCGACGGTCAGGATGCCCGTGTGCACGCCGACCTTGCCGCCGGGCAGCGCGAATGCATTCGGGTTCTCGTCGACGAAGACCACCGACTCCCAGTTCAGCTGCTGCCAGTTGGCCGGAAGCTCGCGCACGATGTCGGTCACGATGCAGCGCACGTAGGCCTGCTGCTTCGCATCCGGCGACTGGCGCATCTTGGTCTTGGTTTCGGCGAAGGCCTGTTCGCCCATCTGGTTGAGCTCGGCCTGGGAGACCGCGCCCACGTACTGGGTGCGCCCGGTGGGCGAGGTCGTGGTCGCACAGCCGGCGACGGCGAGTGCGGTCGCGAGTGCGGCAGTGAGCGCTTTCATGGGCGGTCTTCCCCTGTTCAAGGACGACTCTTTTAAAGCGGCCCGGATTAACGGACCGTCAACGGGCGCGCGCGTCGGCGCGCCCGATGGCCGGCTCAGACGTCGAGGTTCGCGACCTTGAGCGCGTTGTCGTCGATGAAGGCCCGTCGGGGCTCGACCACATCGCCCATCAGCGTGCTGAAGATCTCGTCCGCCGCGACCGCATCCTCGATCCGCACCTGCAGCAGGCGGCGGGTCTCGGGGTTCACCGTGGTGTCCCAGAGCTGCTCCGGATTCATTTCGCCCAGGCCCTTGAAGCGCTGGATCTGGCGGCCGCGCTTGGCTTCCTCGAGCAGCCACGCCTGCGCCTCGGCGAACGATTTGATCGGCTGCGCACGGTTGCCGCGGACGATCTGCGCGCCTTCGCCGACGAGGTCATGCAGCTGGCGTGCGATTTCGCCGATCGCGCGCAATTCGCCCGTCTCCAGCGCCGCCAGTGGCAGCAGCTGGGTCACGTCGAGGCCCATGTGCCGGCGATCGATCGTCAGCACGGCGCCGCGCGCCTCGGTGGCGGGCTGCATACCGAAACGGTAACGCGGACGTCCGAGGCCCTTCTGGTTGAGCTTGGCCTCCAGCGCCGCCAGCACCGGCTGTACAGCCTCCGGATCGCTGCTGAGCGGCGCGGCATCGAGCAGCAGCTCGAGCACCGCGGAGTCGTAGCGGTGGGCATTGCGGGTGATTGCGGCGCGCGCGGCCGCGAACTCGAGCAGCAGCCGCTCCAGCGCCACGCCCTCGATCGAGGGCGCACCGGCCGCGGGCTCGAGGTGTGCGCCTTCGACGGCATTGCCGGCCAGGTAGGCATCGAGCGCCGCGTCGTCCTTGATGTAGAGCTCGTTCTTGCCCTGCTTGATCTTGTACAGCGGCGGCAGGCCGATGTAGATGTGTCCGCGCTCGATGAGCTCGGGCATCTGCCGGTAGAAGAACGTGAGCAGCAGCGTGCGGATGTGCGAGCCGTCGACGTCGGCGTCGGTCATCAGGATGATGCGGTGATAGCGCAGCTTGTCCGGGTTGTACTCGTCCTTGCCGATGCCGGTGCCGAGCGCGGTGATCAGCGTGCCGACCTCGGCGCTGCCCAGCATGCGGTCGAAACGCGCACGCTCGACATTGAGGATCTTGCCCTTCAGCGGCAGGATCGCCTGGGTCTTGCGGTTGCGGCCCTGCTTGGCCGAGCCGCCTGCCGAGTCGCCCTCGACGATGAACAGTTCCGACAGCGCCGGATCCTTTTCCTGGCAGTCCGCGAGCTTGCCGGGCAGGCCGGCGATATCGAGCGCGCCCTTGCGGCGGGTCAGATCGCGGGCCTTGCGCGCGGCCTCACGGGCGCGGGCGGCATCGACGATCTTGCCGGCGATCGCCCGGGCCTCGCTCGGATTTTCCTCGAGGAACTCCTGCAGCTTCGCGCCGAAGGCGCTTTCGACGACCGGGCGCACTTCGGACGAGACCAGCTTTTCCTTGGTCTGCGACGAGAAGCTCGGATCGGGCACCTTCACCGACAGCACCGCGATCATGCCTTCGCGCATGTCGTCACCCGACAGTGCGACCTTGGCCTGCTTGGCGATGCCGTTCTTCTCGATGTAGTTGGTCAGCGTGCGCGTCAACGCCGCGCGGAAGCCCTGCAGGTGGGTGCCGCCGTCCTTCTGCGGGATGTTGTTGGTGAAGCAGAACATCGTTTCCTGGTAGGCATCGGTCCATTGCAGCGCGACATCGACGGTGATGCCGCTCTGCTCGCCGGTGACCGAGATCACGTGCGGATGCAGCGGGGTCTTGAGCTGGGCCAGATGCTCGACGAAGGAGCGGATGCCGCCTTCGTACTCGAACAGGTCGCGGCGGCCATCGCCGCGCAGGTCGACGAGGTTGATCCGCACGCCCGAGTTGAGGAACGACAGCTCGCGCAGGCGGCGGGCCAGGATGTCGTAGTGGAAGGTGACGTCGGAGAACGTCGACACCGCGGGCCAGAAGCGCAGCAGCGTGCCGCGCTTTGTGGAGGCGTCGCCGCGCTGGACAGGCGCCAGGGGCTCGCCCATCGCGTATTCCTGATGGTGGTGGTAACCGTCGCGCCAGATGTCGAGGGTGAGCTTCTCGCTCAGCGCGTTGACCACGGATACACCGACGCCGTGCAGGCCGCCCGAGACCTTGTAGCTGTTGTCGTCGAACTTACCGCCCGCATGCAGCTGGGTCATGATGACCTGGGCCGCCGAGACGCCTTCTTCCTTGTGGATGTCGACCGGGATACCGCGGCCGTTGTCCGACACCGAGACCGAGCCGTCCTCGTGGATGGTCACCACGATATCGTCGGCGTGTCCGGCAAGCGCCTCGTCGATCGAGTTGTCGACGACTTCGAACACCATGTGGTGCAGACCGGTGCCATCGTGCACGTCGCCGATGTACATGCCGGGGCGCTTGCGGACGGCCTCCAGGCCGCGCAGCACGGTGATCCGGGTGGAGTCGTAGTCGGTATTGGCGGGGGCGCCGCCGATGGGGGTCTCGTCGCTCATTCGGTTCGCTGTCTGGCCGGAGCGCGGCCTCGGTGGCGCGACACGGCCGGGCCGGAACGTCGCGCGGACGAGGATCCGCAAGGGCGGAATTGTAACACTCCGGCCCGTCTGACCCTCCGGTGTTCCACGTGGAACATGAATCGGACGCGCCATCCCGGAGGATGTTCCACGTGGAACATGACGCGAGCTCCGGGGCGTCACCGGATCCGCGGGATGACGACCTCAAACCGGCGTGATGCGTCCATGTTCCACGTGGAACACACGCGCCTCCTCGCGGACCCGAGCCGGCCAGTGGCCAGGCACCTCGGTGCCGGTGATCAGTACCTGCGCGTTGCCGGGGCGCAGGTAATCGAGCAGATAGGCTTGGTGATGCCGGTCGAGTTCAGAGCCCAGATCGTCGAGCGCGATGACCGGCCACTGCCCGGCGTGTTGTTGCGCGCAGTCGAGCGCCTGGGCCAGGAGGCCGCACAGCGCCGCCTGTTTGGCCTGGCCACGGGAGAGCAGTGCCTGTTCGAGCGGGCCATCGAAGCGGAACCGCCAATCGGCGCGGTGCGGGCCCACGCTGGTATGTCCGGCGGCGCGATCCCGTTCGCGGGCGACCAGCAGCGCGTCGGCGAGCGACAGCTCGCTCCGTCGCCAGCCAGGCAGGAACTCCAGCTCGGGCTGGCCGAGCACCGGCGCGATGTCGGCGGCCACGGTCTGCACTGCCGCCTGCAGGCGCGTGAGATAGGCATCACGGCGCGTATCCAGCGGCGCGGCCGCGTCCGCCAGCTCGAGATCCCAGGCATCGAGCTGCGAACTCCCTGCGCCGGCCTTGAGCAGGGCATTGCGCTGCTTGAGCGCCCGCGCATAGCGGCGCCACTGCGGCAGGTAGTCGTGTTCCACGTGGAACAAGCCCCAGTCGAGGAAGCGCCGCCGGATCTCGCTGCTTCCCGACACCAGGGCATGACTGCCGGGTTCGACGGTGACGACCTTCATCGCGGCGCACAGGTCACCGATCTGGGCGACATCGCCCCCGTCCAGACGGCCGGTCCAGTCCTGCCCGCTGTGACGCAGCCCGGCACGCCGGACGCGCTCCGGCTCTGCAGGATCGTCCAGCCATTCGGCGTAGAGCTCGAGCGCGGGCGCGCCCCGCTGGATCAAGCCGTCTCGCACCCGGCCCCGGAAGCTCCGGCCGTACGCCATCAGGTGCAGGCCTTCGAGCACGCTGGTCTTCCCGGCGCCGTTGTCACCCAGCAACAGATTCAGACCCGCGCCTAGGGCCAGCGAGACATCGCCGAGATTGCGGACGTTGCGAAGGTCGAGGCGGGTGATCTGCACGGCGGTCCTGCGTCGGGTCGAAAACGGATGACGCCCGGACAAGCCGGGCGTCGTGTTCCACGTGAAACATCACCGGCGCCGAGCGCCGCGGGCCGGCCTCCGGTCAGAGACGCAGCGGCATCACCACGTGACGGCTGCGCTCGTCGGTCGCCTCGCGCACCAGCGCAGACGAGTTCGCGTCGCGGAGCTTGATCACCACCTGCTCGCCGCGCAGCGCGGTCAGTGCATCCAGCAGGTAGTTCACGTTGAAGCCCACGGCGAGCTCGTCGACCTTGGTGTCGGCCTCGACTTCCTCCTGCGCTTCTTCCTGCTCCGGATTGTGCGCATTGATGCGCAGCAGGCCGGGCGAGACTTCCATACGCACGCCGCGGTACTTCTCGTTCGACAGGATCGCCACGCGTTGCAGCGCGGCGCGCAGCAGTTCGCGGTCGATCGTGACCTCGCGGTCGGCGCCGATCGGAATCACCGCCTCGTAATCCGGGAAGCGGCCATCGATCAGCTTGCTGGTGAACGTGACATCGTCGCGCTTGACCCGCAGGTGGTTGCGACCGATCTCCAGCTCCAGCGTCTTGTCTCCACCCTCGAGCAGGCGCTGCAGCTCGGTCACGCCCTTGCGCGGCAGGATGATCTGGCGCTTCGTCTGCACCGCGGTATCCAGCGTGGTCTCGCACAGCGCCAGACGGTGGCCGTCGGTCGCCACACAGCGCAGGCGGGTGTCGCCGAGATCGAACAGCAGGCCGTTGAGGTAATACCGCACGTCCTGCTGCGCCATCGCGAACGCGGTGCGTTCGATCAGCTCCTTCAGCGCGGCCTCGGGCACGGCGATCGTTTCGGTGGCTTCGACCTCGTCGACCGACGGGAAGTCGCCCGCCGGCAGGCTCGACAGCGTGAACCGGCTGCGGCCGGCCTGCACCGTGATCTTGTCGCCGGACTGCGAGATGCCGACCTTGCTGCCGTCGGGCAGTGCACGAACGATGTCGAACAGCTTGCGGGCCGGAATCGTGGTCTCGCCGTCCTGCGCGTCGTCGACGGCGCGGCGCGAGACCATCTCGACTTCGAGGTCGGTGCCGGTCAGCGAGAGCTGGCCGTCGGAGACCTGCACCAGCAGGTTGGCCAGCACGGGCAGGGTCTGCCGGCGTTCGACGACATTGACGACCTGAGCCAGCGGCTTCAGCAGAGTTTCGCGTTGCAGACTGAAACGCATGTCGGTGTTATCCCCTTGTCCCGTGCTTTTATAAAAAGGATATAAATCTAAAAATGGTGGTGCTGGGTGAGGCCAGAATCGGGTGATATCTACTTCAAGTCTATGATTCAAAACGCTTTTTGAGTGGGTCAAACCCGGTGGATAGTGGGGTCGGCATCAGGGGATGATCCTGTGGACAACCTGGAGGCCCCGAAGTTGTCCACACCCTGTCCACCTGCCGTCCCGATCTTGTACACGCACCGGTTGTGCGCAGCTTACTCGCTGAGCTTGCGGATGAGCTTGTCCCAATCCTCGCGCAATTTGCCGTCGCTTTCGATCAGGGTGCGGATCTGCCGACAGGCGTGCAGCACGGTCGTATGGTCGCGCCCGGCGAACGCATCGCCGATCTCCGGCAGGCTGTGTTCGGTGAGTTCCTTCGACAGCGCCATCGCGACCTGCCGGGGACGCGCCAGCGAGCGTGTGCGGCGCTTGGACAGTAGATCCTTGATCTGCAGGCCGTAATAGTCGGCGACCACCTTCTGGATGTTGGCGATGCTGATCGCCTGCTGCTGGGCGCGCAGCAGGTCACGCAGCGTCTCCTGGGCGAACTCGACGGTGATTGCACGGCCCATGAAGTTCGCGCGCGCAGCCAGCGTATTGAGCGCACCCTCGAGATCGCGCACGTTCGAGTGCATCTTCTTGGCCAGCAGGAACGCCACGTCGTCCGGCACCTGGGTACCGCGTTCGGCCGCCTTGGCCAGCACGATCGCCGCGCGGGTCTCGAAATCGGGCGGATCGATCGCCACCGACAGGCCCCAGGCCAGGCGCGACTTGAGCCGCGGCTCCAGGCCGTCGACCTCACGCGGGTAGCGGTCGCAGGTCATGATGATCTGCTGCTTGCTGTCGAACAGCGTATTGAAGGTGTGGAAGAACTCTTCCTGGGTGCGGTCCTTGCCGGCGAAGAACTGGATGTCGTCGATAAGCAGCGCGTCGATCTGGCGGAACTGGCGCTTGAACTGGTCCGAGGTCTTTTCCTGGATCGAGCGGAAGAACGCGCTGTAGAACTCCTCCGAACGCAGATAGAGCACGCGCGCACGGGGATTGGCCTGGCGCATCGCGTTGCCGGCGGCGAACATCAGGTGGGTCTTGCCCAGGCCCGTGCCGCCGTAGAGCAGCAGCGGGTTGTGGGCACGGTCGCCCGGCTTGAGCGCGGCCTGCCAGGCGGCGGCGCGGCCCATCTGGTTGCTGCGGCCCTCGACGAAGTTGTCGAAGGTGTAATGGCTGTCCATGTTGCCGGCGAAGGCTTCGATCGGCGCAGCGGCCGACGGGCGCAGATCCGCCGCGGTCACCGAGGCCGCGGGCGCCGGGGCACGCGGCAGGGAACCGACCTGCAGACTGACGTCGGCGGTGCCGGCGAAATGTTCCAGCAGCTCGCGGATACGCGGCATGTACCGCGCCTGGACCTCGTCGCGGACGAACGCATTGGGCGCGTAGAGCACCGTGCTGTTGGCATCGGCACGGGCTTGCAGCGGCTTGAGCCAGGTGTGGACATCCTCGGCCGGAAACTCGGCTTCGAGGCGTTGGAGGCAGCGGGGCCAGACATCCAT